>DASXAK010000050.1:0-4154 GCA_036406715.1 Bryobacteraceae bacterium
TGCCAGCACTGGCATACCGGAAAAATTGAACCTATCATGATAAAGCCTCGTTTCTCAGGATGAAAGAGCAAACGCGATGGCGACCGCGATCCTGACCTTGGAACCAAACGGGGCGAGCCGGCCTGGCCGGGAGGATGCACACCACAATTGGGGTGTGCAGGGGCGGCAAAATCTGGTGGAACGAGTTTTGGATCCGGAGTACAGCCTCGTATCGCAGTGCCTGAGCGGCGACGAAGCGGCCTGGGAGCATCTGGTCCGGCTGCATACCCGCCACGTGTACGCGCTCTGCTATCGATTCACGAACAGCAGCGCCGAGGCGCAGGATCTGACGCAGGAAGTGTTCGTGCGGGTGTTCCGCACGCTGAAGAGCTTTCGTTCCGCGGAAGGATCGTTTGCGACGTGGCTGGCCCGCGTGACGCGGAATCTGCTGATCGATCACTACCGCCGCACGAAGCAGGAACGAGTAACCGATTCGATCGAAGACCAACTGCCGACGTTGGAACAAGGCGGCGCGGCGGCCGACCGGCGGCCCGATCAGGCGCTCGCGGGGCGCGAGGCGAGTGAGATCCTGCAAGCGGCGTTACAGAAGCTCTCGCCGGATTTGCGGGAAGCGGTGATCCTGCGAGATCTGCAGGAAATGGAGTACCGGGAGATCGCGCAAGCGCTCGGAATCCCGGAAGGCACGGTAAAATCTCGAATCAACCGCGGCCGGGCGGAGCTCGGGCGGTTGTTGCGGAAGCAGAAGCTGGCGGTATGAACTGCGCAGAGATCGAAATCCTGATCTGCGACTACGTGGACGGCACGCTCCCAGCGGCGGAACGCGCGGAAGTGGAGCGCCACTTCGCCGATTGCCCGAACTGCGCAGCGCTGGCGCGCGACTCCGCGGCAGCAGTGCAGTTCATGGAGCGCGCAGCCGACGTCGAGCCGCCGCCGGAACTGATCACCCGCATGCTCTTCGATGCCCCATGGCAGAAGAAGCGGTCGGGATGGCTTCCAAAGATTTTCAACTCGGTGCTGCAGCCGAAATTTGCGTTGTCGATGGCGATGACGATTTTGTCGGTCTCGATGTTGTTCGGCGGGTTCCACCAATTGCGGCCCGCCGACCTGGAGCCCGCGAAAGTGTGGGCGGGCATCGAGGACCGGGCGTTTCGCACGTGGGCGCGAACGCTGAAGTTTTACGAAAACCTGAGATTCGTGTACCAGATTCAAACAACCCTGCGCGAGTGGCAGCAGGATCAGGAAGCGCAACAGCCTGCCGATAGCACTGCTCCACGAAACAAGCCGGACGAGCATCGGTTGCCGGTGAAGACACCGGAACAGACCACGACGCCGGCTTCAAAAGACGCAGGGGGAATAAGGTGAGGGATTCGATATGAACTGCCAGAATCATCCGGACGTCGCTGCGACCGCGTTTTGCCGGTCGTGCGGAAAGGCGCTGTGCGATGAATGCCGGCGCGACCTGTACGGAACCGTGTATTGCGCCGAGCACTCGCCCGCCCCAGCCGCGGCCGCGGCGGCGCCGCCACCGCCACCGCCACCGGGAGTGGGACCATTTCCGCCTCCCTATGGGAGGGCCGACGTGAATCCCGGGCTGGCGCTGTTTCTCGGCTTTATTCCGGGCGTAGGCGCGATCTACAACGGCCAATATGCCAAGGGGCTCGTGCACGCGGTGATCTTCGGCGTGCTGATCAGCATTCTCAACTCCAGCCCGTCCTCTCTGCAGGTGATCTTCGGCATTTTGTTGCCGGTCTGGATCTTCTACATGGCCTTCGAGGCTTATCACACGGCACGGAAGCGGCAGGCAGGTGAGCCAGTCGATGAATACTCGAGCATCATCAACCTGGGCGGACATCCCAGCAACGCTCCGGTAGCCGGAGTGGTGCTCGTGGTGCTCGGCGTTCTGCTGCTGCTCGACACGCTGCATATTTTCGACTTCGAATATCTGACCCGCTACTGGCCGGTGCTGCTGATCGCGGCCGGCGTGTATCTGCTCTATTCCCGATTCGCGGGCAGCAGCCGCAAGGAGGTCAGCCATGAACGGTGAATCGCGAATGCTGCATGCGATTCGAGGACCGGTCACGCTGATCACGCTCGGGGCGCTGTTCGCGCTGAACAATTTCACGCCATACCGGTTTTCGGAAACGTGGCCGGTGTTGCTGATCGTTTTTGGCGCGTTGAGTCTGCTGGGGCGGGGCGCCCGCGGTAACGCGCCGCAGGCGCCGCCTTACGGATTTCCGCCCCCACCGCCGCGCTCGGGCGAACCGGGGACGCAGCCGCCGGGAGAACACCGATGAGACGCCGTTCCATAGCGGGACCGTTAATCCTGGTCATTCTGGGCGGATTGTTTCTGTGGCGAAACCTGCATCCGGAAACACGGATCTTTGACCTGGTCTCCCAATACTGGCCATTCCTGCTGATCGCGTGGGGGTTGATCCGGTTGATCGAAGTAGTGGCCTCGGAGCACGGCCGTCATTTCGGGCTGTCCGGCGGCGAAGTGGTGCTCGTGGTTTTCATTTGCGTGTTCGGCGTGGGACTATTCGAGGTGCATCAGCGCGGAATCCGGTTCTCGCCGGACTTCTTCGGCGAGCAGTACGACTACCCGTTATCGGCGCAGGCAGCGGCTTCCGGTGTGAAACGAATCGTGTTTGAGAATCCGCGCGGTAATATCCGGGTCACCGGCGGCGACGCGCAGGAAGTCACGATCACCGGCCACAAACTGATCCGTTCGTACTCGCGCGACGAAGCGGACCGCACCGATCGCATCACACCGCTCGAGATCGTGCCACAAGGCGACCGGCTGCTGGTGCGGTCGAACCAGGACAAGGTGCCGGAAAGGCAGCGGATGTCCGACGATCTGGAGATCACGGTGCCGCGTGGCGTGTCCATCGAGGCGCGCGCGCAGACCGGAGACTACGAGATTACCGACGTGACCGGCGGTTTGGATCTGGCGAGCGGGCGCTCCGACGTCCGGCTCAGCAAGATCACCGGCGAGACGCATCTCGAGATCGGGCGCAGCGACGTGATTCGCGCAGTGGACATCCAAGGCGGCATTCAACTCGACGGCCGCGGCTCCGATATTGACATGCAGAATGTCACGGGTCAGGTAACGATTCACGGAGCCTACGTCGGCACACTGGCGTTCAAGAACCTGGCCAAGCCGCTGCAATTCGAAGGCGCGCGCAACACCGAATTGAATGTGGCGGCCGTGCCCGGCAGCATCAGCATGGACCTGGGAGGAATCACGGCGGAGAACGTAGTGGGGCCGGTGCGGCTGGTGACAAGTTCGCGCGATATCCGGCTGCAAGGGTTCACGAAGTCGCTCAATCTGGAAACCGAACGCGGGGACATCGAACTGCAACCGGGGCGCGTGCCGCTGCCGCAGATCGAAGTGCATTCGCGCGTCGGGCGGATCGACCTGGTGCTTCCCGAGAAAGCCGGGTTCCAACTCGAAGCCACCGCCGAGCGCGGGGATGCGACCAACGACTTCGGGCCGATGCTTCAGAAAAATGTGGAAGGCCGCACTTCCACCCTGAAGGGCGCGGTGGGCAGCGGCCCGACGATCCGGATCACCGCCGACCGCGGCTCGGTCTCGGTGCGCAAGGAAGGCGCGCCCGCGGAAGTGGAAGCGTCTCCGAAGGGGAAAGAGAGCGGGAAGGATCTGAAGGAGAGCGAGGTCAAGCTGTAGCGGCCCTGTGGGGCAGGTCTCCGACCTGCCAATCGACTGGGCAGGTCGGACCTGCCCCACGTTCGTTTACCTACACGCGCCACTCGGCGGGCAGAGCTGGCGTAATCGGTCCGCGGGAATGACGCGGTGCAGTAGAGCGTCGTCGAAGCCGGCCAGGGCGGCTGTGCCGAACGCTAGCCTGATGCAATCGTAATTGGTGCATTGCGAAATGTCCGCCGGAATGACCCTCAGCAGAAGCGCGAGCGCCCGCTCATCCGGCCACGCCAGCAACGAAGGTACGACTTCCGCAAGGTTTTTGCTCTTCTCGTTGATCTTGGCCTCGAGCGAATGCAGCCATTCCTCCCGCTTTGGTTGCGAGAAGGGTTCGATCTCAATGTCCGTCCATTCCGATTGATATAGGACTGTGCCGTTCTTCTTGACTGTGAAACGCACGGAGTATTTTCCCGGTTGATCGAAACGGTACAAGAGG
>DASXAK010000051.1:0-12565 GCA_036406715.1 Bryobacteraceae bacterium
AGGCGAACGAGCGCATCGAACTCCGCAGCCAGTGCCGCTTGATGGGGGATGTCCGGAGCCCGCGCGTGGTCATCGAGAACGGCGCCTATATCAAAGGAAGCATCGAGGTCACGCGTCAGAAGGCCTAGGGACGTATTCTCAGAAGCGGGCAGGCCGGAGACCTGCCCCACGTCTTGCGCAGAGCGCGTGAAATCGCTCACACTTGGGAGAAGTGCGGGCTGAAACCAATCTTCCAGAACTCATCGGCCGCTTCGCCGGCCGGCGCATCTTGGTGGTCGGCGATTTGATGCTGGACGAGTTCATCTGGGGGCGAGTCTCCCGCATCTCACCGGAGGCTCCGGTTCCGGTTGTGAACGTAACCAGCGAATCGCACTATCCGGGCGGGGCCGCGAACGTAGCGCGGAACCTGCGAGAACTCGCGGCAGAAACTTCGGTTTTGGGGCTGGTGGGCTGCGATCCGCAGGGCCGTACGTTAATCGAACTTCTGGAGGCGGCGGGAATCGGCACAGACGGGGTGCTGCAGGATCCGGCGGCATCCACGATCGTGAAGACTCGGGTAATCGCGCGCAACCAGCAGGTGGTCCGGGTGGATCGGGAACGCAAGACGACGCTGCAGGCGGAGCAATTCACACACGCCGGCCGGCACCTGGAACGCGTCATCGAAAAAGTCGACGGGATCATCGTCGCCGATTACGGCAAGGGCTTGCTGACGCAGTCGCTGGCGGACGAAATCTGCCGGCTGGCGCGGCAGCACGGCAAGGTTTTGGCGGTCGATCCGCATCCGCACACGTCGCTCGCGTGGCGCGGTGCGACCGCCATCAAGCCGAACCGCATCGAAGCATTTGCAGCGGTCGGGCTGCCGCCGACCGATCCGGTCGAGCCGGTGGAGCGGGATGAAGCATTGCTGGACGCGGCACGCCGGTTGAACCGGCTCTGGGAGACGAAGAGCCTGCTGGTCACTCTGGGGGAGCAAGGCATGCTGCTGTTTGACGGAGGCGGGCAACCCGTGCATCTGCCGGCACGCGCGCACGAAGTGTTCGACGTTTCGGGGGCGGGCGACACCGCGATTGCCGTGTTTACCTTGGGCCTGGTGTCGGGCGGAAGTCCGAGAGCAGCCGCCGAACTGGCAAATCGGGCGAGCGGGATCGTGGTCGGCAAAGTCGGAACCGCAACCGTCACATCGGCCGAGCTGGCTGCCGCCTGCGGACCGGCATGAAGCGGGCGGTGTTCCTCGACCGCGACGGCACCCTGATCGAGGAAGTGAATTATTGCGCGGATCCCGCGCGTGTGAAGATCCTGCCGGGGATTCGCGAGGCATTACGCCGCCTGAAAGACGCGGGCTTTCTAACGTTCATCATCACCAATCAGAGCGGGATTGGACGCGGGCTAATGACTGAAGATCAATACCGCGCCGTCGAGGCGGAGGTTTTGCGGCAGGCCGGCGCCGGAGCGATCGACGAGGTGTACTTTTGCGCCGATCTGCCGGAGGCGGATTCGGTGCGCCGGAAGCCCGCGCCGGGAATGGTGCTGGAAGCCGCGGCCGAGCACGGAGTCGACCTGGCGCGCTCGTTTGTGATCGGGGATAAGGCGGCGGACATCGAATGCGGGCGGCGAGCTGGAACGCGCACGATCCTGGTACGCACCGGCTATGGCGCCTCGCAGCAGTGCGAGAGCGATTACGTGGCGGCTGATCTGCCAGACGCAGTGGAATGGGTGCTGCGTTCGGATCGTTTACACTGAAATCGAGTGCGGCTCGCGCTTCTGCAAATCAACCCGACGGCGGGCGACCTCGAAGGCAACGCGGCGCTGATCATCCGGGCCGCGCGCGCCGCCGCGTCGCAGGGCGTGGAGCTGGCGGTCACGCCGGAGCTGGCATTGATGGGATACCTGCCGCGCGACCTGCTCATGAACCAGGGTTTTGTGCGGCGGAGCTGCCAGATGCTCGGCCGGATTGCGGCCGACGTCGCATCGGGGCCGCCGCTACTGGTGGGGATCGCTACTCCGAATCGCGCGGAAATGGGGCGGCCTCTGTTCAACAGCGCCGTGTTGTTGCGGGACGGCGAAGTCGGGCCTGCCTTTCACAAGACGCTGCTGCCGACCTACGATGTTTTCGACGAAGACCGCTATTTCGAGCCGGCGCACGGGCCTTTTGTCCTGGAGTGGAAGGGGCGTCGTTTGGGCATCAGCATCTGCGAGGATGTCTGGAACGACCGGGATTTTTGGAAGCGCCGCCGGTATCACCACGATCCGATCGAGGAACTCACGGCGGCGGGGGCGCAAGCGATTCTCAATCTCTCGGCTTCGCCTTTCACCGCCGGCAAGCAGCTCTTTCGCGAAGAGATGCTCGGCCACATGGCGCGGAAGTACGGGTTGCCCATCGCGTACGTCAACCAGGCCGGCGGCAATGACGACCTGATTTTCGATGGACGCAGCTCGGTGTTTGACGCGGAAGGGCGGCTGCTCGCGCGCGCCAAGGGCTTCGCGGAAGACGTGCTTGTAGTGGACCTGGAAGCCGCCACGGGCACGATCGCCGACGATGATTTCACACAGGAAGCGGAAATCTGGAACGCGCTCGTGCTGGGTATTCGCGACTATGCGCGCAAGACGCGCTTCCGCAGCGTCCTGCTCGGGCTTTCAGGAGGAATTGATTCCGCTCTGACGGCTGCGATCGCGGCGGAGGCGATGGGGCCGGCAAACGTGCTTGGGGTGCTGATGCCCTCCCGGTATTCCAGCCGCGGCAGCGTGGACGACTCGGCCGAATTGGCGCGCAACCTGGGAATTCAGACTCTCACGCTTCCGATATCCGCCATCATGGACGTTTATGACTCGGTGCTCGCGGACGCCTTCCGCGGATACACGCCGGATGTGACCGAAGAAAATATTCAATCGCGCATACGCGGCAATTTGCTGATGGCGTTGTCAAACAAATACGGCTCGCTGCTGCTGACGACGGGAAACAAGTCGGAGCTGGCGGTAGGCTACTGCACGTTATACGGCGACATGAACGGCGGGCTGGCGGTGATCGGAGACGTTCCGAAAACGACCGTGTACCGGGTGGCGCGCTGGCGCAACGGCCGCAAGCCCGACATCCCCGAAGCGATTCTCACGAAGGCTCCGTCGGCGGAGCTGCGGCCGGACCAGACCGATCAGGACAGCCTGCCGCCGTACGAACTGCTGGACCAGATCCTGGAACTGCACGTAGAGCAGTGCCAGTCGGCGGAGGAGATCATCGCACAGGGATTCGACGAAGCCACGGTGAGGCGCGTGTTGCGCCTGGTGCGGATTGCGGAATTCAAGCGCAAGCAAGCCGCGCCCGTGCTGAAGGTGACGTCGCGGGCGTTCGGAACGGGGTGGCGAATGCCGATCGTAAGGCAGGAATAAGCCCGATCCTGTGCCGCACAGCCGGCCTTCCGGCCGGCTCGACCCGCTGGAAAGCGGGTTGGCAGGCTAGAAGCCTGCCCCACCGGCTAGACTATGTTCCACTTCGGGCGATGCGGATGCCTAGCTTGCGCATGCGGAATTGGAGCGTGGAACGCTTCATGCCGAGACGGGCGGCGGCGCCGCTGGGGCCGGCGACTACCCAGTTCGCCTGTTCCAGCGCGGTCATAATCTGTTTGCGCTCTTCGTCGCCGAGCACTTCTTTCAGAGTGTCTCCGTTGGCCGGACGCGGCTTCGGGATCGACCGCGCCTTCAGATCGGCCATCGGAACCTGCAACGTAGCGCCGCGGGAGATGACGACGGCGCGCTCGATGACGTTCTGGAGCTCGCGAATATTTCCCGGCCACGAATAGCGAACGAGCGCTTCCATGGTCTCGGAAGGAATGGAATCGATGGCGCGGTTGTAGCGGCGGCTGAACTGCTGCGCGAAATGGCGAACCAGGAGCGGAATGTCTTCCGCCCGGTCGCGCAGCGGCGGAATCCGCACGGGAAACACGTTGAGGCGGTAATACAGATCGGATCGGAACTTCTGCTCCTCGACCATCGCCTCGAGGTCGCGATTGGTGGCGGCGATGAGCCGGGCGTCGCTACGCAGCGTGCGCGTGCTGCCCAAGCGTTCGAATTCGCGCTCCTGGAGGACGCGCAGGAGCTTCGGCTGAAGGTCTAGCGGGATTTCACCGATTTCGTCCAGAAACACGGTTCCCCGGTGCGCGAGCTCAAAGCGGCCGATGCGCTGCGAAATCGCGCCCGTAAATGCACCCCTCTCGTGCCCGAAGAGTTCGCTCTCCAGCAGCCCGGTGGGAATAGCGGCGCAATTCAGCTTCACGAATGCATTCGACTGGCGCGAACTGAGGTTGTGAATGGCGCGCGCGATCAACTCTTTTCCCGTGCCGGTCTCGCCATAGATGAGAACGGTGGAATCGGTGGGCGCGACGGTCTCGACTTCGGAGAGCACGCGCCGGAGCGCTTCGCTCGTGCCCACGATCTCTTCGAAGTTGAGCTCGGTGCGGATCTCGTCTTCGAGATAGACCTTCTCCTGGGCCAGCTTTTCCTTCAACTCCGCGATCTGTCCATAGGCGAGCGCATTCTCAATGGCGATGGCGATCTGGTTCGCGACCTGTACAAGGAATGCGAGGTCTTCCCCAGTAAACGCATTCTCGTGAGTGCTGCCGAGGCTCAGAACACCCAGAATGCGGCCGCGGCTGACGAGCGGCACGCGGCAAATCGATTTGGCGCCCTCGGCGGCGGACAGGCTGTCCGCCTTAACTTCCTCCGGCGTGAGATTCATGGCGCGGCCGGACCGAAAAACTGCC
This sequence comes from Bryobacteraceae bacterium, assembly GCA_036406715.1. GTDB lineage: Bacteria > Acidobacteriota > Terriglobia > Bryobacterales > Bryobacteraceae > PSRJ01. The sequence continues at coordinate 4,752 of DASXAK010000051.1, forward strand.
GCGACGGTGTCAGCCATTCCGGGTTCCAGCACGACCCCCTCGCGCACAATTCCACGTCCGGTCGGAAAATCGAGCGCTACCAGATGCAACCGGCCAGTTTCCGGATCGGGCAAGGTCACGCCGACGCCCTCGCAGTGCATCACGCGCCGGATGTTGCCAGATATCTCTCGCAGCAGTTCGTGCAGCTCGAGATTGGTGACTACGCGATTCGTCAAATCGAGGAGGAGCTGCAGGCGCTGGCGCGCCAGTTGGGACTCCTCAAAGTGGAGACCATCATCAATCGCCAAAGCGATCTGACCGGCGACAAGCGTGAGGAAACGAACATCGCCTTCCGTATAAGCGTGGGTCTGCCGGCTCGCCATCAGGAGGCTTCCGAGCCTCCGATGAGCAGTGCTGAGCGGAAGCGCGCACAACGAGCAAAGACCTCGGGCCTGGAGCCCTTCCATGGTGGGCCGGAACCGGGTTTCCTCCTCGACCACGGGGATGACTAATGGCTCCTGATTCTCGTATACCCACCAAGCGACCGTCTCTTCCTTCTTCATGGCCGAGAGCGGCGTCGCGCCAGATTGCGGGCAATCACCGCAGAGATGCCAATTTACTTTATTAGCCCGATCGTCATATTGGGCGATGGCGTCGAAGGGAACGACTGTCCGTAGTTCGCGCGCCAGCAGGCTGAATAGTTCCTTTTGGTCGTGCTGAGAACGAATGGCTTCGGACAGGCGGATCAGTGATTCGTAACGATCCGACAGAGCGGCCTCAGAACCGGCTTCCTCCAATCGTTCTACCCACGATGAATCCCTCATGAGTGTGGCTGATTCTTGCATCCTATCGTCCTGAGTCAGAAGTTGGCAATACAACGAAGGCCGGAGGCCTGCCCCACGTCTTTATTGGATGCGAAGGAGGCGCCGCGCGGTGCGTGAATTGGGCTGCCGAATTGTTGGCAGTGCCGAGCGTTGGGCATTGGCAGCGTGAGGCGGGCGGCGCTCGGACGGCGTTGAATTTCCAGCTTTTCAGCGAGTTAGAACTCGATACGCGTTTGGTCCACAGGGTGCGTTTGAGTGAATGTGGCTGGGAGAATTCAGATGCTGAGAATCACGGTTCACGAAAACGGCTCCTCATGGCGGCTTCAGTTGGAGGGCAAACTCACTGGGGACGGCGTGAGCGAAGCGGAAAAGGCGTGGCGCGCGGCACCAGAGACCGGCAAGCCCATTGAAGTCGACTTGACGGGCCTGACAGCGGTCGATGACGCCGGTGAAGTTCTGCTGCGCGCGTTGAACCAGGCGGGCGCCCATTTTCTCACCGAAGGAGTCGCGATGAAAGCGCTGATCGCCGAAATCACAAGCGGCGCTACCGGAAAGGGACGGGCCTGGAGGCGGCTCGGCCACTACCTGATGCTTTTTGCTTTCTCGGCAAGTTTTGTTCTGCACGCTCAACAGCACTCTGGCGGCACCATGCGACTGACACTCAAGGATGCCGTGGCCGTGGCATTGAGGCAGAATCCTCAGGTTGCGATCGCGAATCTCAATCTGGCCCAGAGCCAGGAAAACGGCAATGTGGCGCGCGCGGGATTATTGCCGCAGGTTGCGTTCGGCGCCTCGGACGCGGTCACCCGCGGAAACATAGAAGCCCTGCTGGGCACGAGGATCCCGGGTTTTCCACAGCACAATGGCCCGTTCTGGGCCATACAGGCAGGGCCAGAGTTCTCGGCTCCGCTGTTCGACCTTACTTTATGGCACAGATGGCGCGCCGCTCGCGAACAGGTCCGGACCAGTGAAGCGCAGCGGACCACCGCCCGCGAGTTGAATGCGCAACTGGTGGTCTCGCAATATTTGGGCGGTCTGAAGGCGGCCGCGGACGTGAAGGCGGCGCAATCGCGGCTGGACCTGGCGAAGGCACTGTTCGATCTCGCGACCGACTTACAAAAAAGAGGAGTCGGAACCGGTATCGATACGCTCCGCGCCAATGTCCAATATCAGAACGAGCGCCAGAAGTATTCCGAGGCGCAAACTGAACTGAGCGTTTCGCTCTATGGGCTGAGCCGGCTGCTGAACCTCGATCCGCAGGTGCGTATCGAATTAGCCGATGAACCCAGCTTCTTTCAAACACCCGAGTTTAGTTCCGAGGAAGGGCTGGCGCAGGCCTACGAAGCGCGGCCCGAAATGAAAGCGGCCCTTTCGCAAATCCGCTCTACGGAATCTCTAAGGCGAGCGGCGCGCGACCAGGCATTGCCGCGCCTTTCGCTGGATGGAGGCTGGAGCCTGGAAGGATTGACGCCGACGACGATGATTCCGACCTATCAATACAGAGCGTCGGTACAAGTACCCCTGTTCACAGGCGGGCGGATTCAGGCGGAGACGGCCAGCGCCGATCTCGAATTGAAAAAGCTACGGCAGCAAGCGGACGACATCCGGAACCAGATCGCGCTGGAAGTGAAAACGGCGATTGCGCGGCTTGCGTCTGCGCGCACCGAGGTGGAGGCCGCCAATCTCGGGGTCGATTTGGCTCGCGAAGGCGTCACGGAGGCTCAGGACCGATTTCGAGCCGGAGTGGCGAACAACATCGAAGTCGTCACCGCGCAGGATGAATTGTCCCGCGCGAACGATAACCAAATCACAGCTTTCTATCGCTATAACCAGTCCCGCGCGGACCTGGCGCGGGCGACAGGTCAGATGGAAACGCTCTATGCGAAGTGAAAGATCGGGAGGGGGAGACATGGACACGTTGATTGAAGAATTGGAACAAACGAGACCGGGCGCTTCGGAAGTCAACAAGAACGCAACTCCACGCGTGCGGAAGAACCGCAGGACGCGGCTGCTGCTTGCCGGCGGGGCGCTGGTCGTCCTGGCCGCGGCAACCGCCACCTACTTGCACTTCCGGGGACGCGTTTCGACCGACGACGCGCAAGTTGACGCGCACATTGCGCCGATTGCACCGAAGATTTCGGGTAGCATCGCCGAGATTCTGGTGGACGACAACGAGGCGGTGAAGCCGGGACAGGTGCTGGTGCGGATCGACCCGCGCGACTATCAAGCCAAGGTCGACCAGGCGCGGGCGGCATTGTCCGCGGCGGAAAGCCGGGCCGTGGGAGCGCGCGAAGACGTGCCACTTACTGACCTCACGACAGCCAGCAGCACCTCGGCCGCCGAGGCGCAGTTGGCCGCGGCTTCCGCCGATTACGCGCGTGCGAAGGCCGACTACGATCGGGCGTCTTCCTCGGAGCTCGCCTACGCACAAGCCGATGTAGAAGCCAAGCGTGCCACGGCCGATCGGGCGCGCGCCGATTTGGCGCGTATGGAGCCGCTCGCCGCCAAAGACGAAATTTCCAAGCTGCAGCTCGATTCGTATACGGCCGGCGCACGGGTCGCCGATAGCGACTTGACGGCGTCAAGGCAAAAGCTGGCGAATGCGGAAAAACAGGCAGAGAGCAGCCAGGCAGCCATGGAAGCAGCTCTGGCCAAGGTCGGCGCCGCGCGGGCCACGCTCGAACAAGCGCGAGCCACCCGGCAGCAAGTCAAAATCAGCTCGGCACAGGCCGGCACCGCCGCGGCGGCCATCCTGCAAGCGCGCGCCAACCTGGAAGCCGCGGAGCTCGAACTGAGTTACGCGACGCTGCGGGCACCGGTTGAGGGAGTCGTGACGCGGAAATCGGTGCAGCTCGGGCAAATCGTGCAACCCGGACAGTCGCTGATGACGATCGTTCCGCTCCAAGATGTCTGGGTCACGGCGAATTTCAAGGAGACGCAACTCTCGAGTGCGCGTCCGGGCCAGCGCGCGGAAATCCACGTGGATATGTACGGGCGATCGTTTGCAGGACGGGTGGACTCGGTCGCGGGGGCGACGGGCACGCGCCTCAGCCTGCTGCCACCGGAAAACGCCACGGGCAATTACGTGAAGATCGTGCAGCGCATCCCGGTGAAAATCAGGCTCGAGGATGTGCCTGCCGGATTCACGTTCCGGCCCGGCATGAACGTCGACGCGACGATATTCACGAGATAACGGGTTAGCCGCCGACGAACACGGATGAACGCAGATTGGAATCAGGAGGGAGCCTATGAGCACTATGTCCATCGCGATGCGTGCGAGACCCGCCGTGAGCCCGTGGACGATTGCCGGTACGGTTATGCTGGCGACGTTCATGGAGGTTCTCGATACCAGCGTGGCCAACGTCGCGCTGCCGTACATCGCGGGAAACCTTTCGTCGAGCGTGGATGAAGCGACGTGGGTGCTGACGGCGTACCTGGTGGCCAACGCCATCGTGCTGCCGCTGAGCGGCTGGTTTTCGACGCTGCTCGGCCGCAAGCGGTTCTACATGCTCTGCGTCGGCATCTTTACGCTCAGCTCGTTGCTGTGCGGCCTGGCTCCTTCGCTCGGATGGCTGATTTTCTTTCGTGTACTGCAGGGTCTGGGCGGCGGCGGACTCCAACCAATCTCGCAAGCAATCCTGGTCGAAAGCTTTCCCAGAGAGAAGCAAGGGGCCGCGATGGCGTTTTATGGGCTGGGCGTGGTGGTGGCTCCGGTGGTGGGACCGACGCTCGGCGGTTGGATCACCGATAACTACACCTGGCGCTGGATTTTCCTGATCAATATCCCGGTCGGGATTCTTTCGGTGTTGCTCACGATGCTGCTCATTTTCGATCCGCCGCACCTGGTCCGCCGGACGTTTGCGAACGGCCTGAAGCTCGACTATATCGGATTGGGTCTGCTCAGCACAGGCCTCGCATCTCTGGAAATCCTGCTCGACGAAGGACAGCGTGATGACTGGTTCGGCTCGAACCTGATTGTCACCGCGGCTATCCTCGCGGCGATCTCACTGATCGGAGTGGTGGTTTGGGAATTGCGACAAAGCCAGCCGGTAATCGACCTGAAGATTCTGAAGAATCGGAACTTCGCGCTCTCGGCCGTGGCGATGTACGCGGTCGGGTTCACGCTGTACGGCAGCACGGCCATTCTGCCGATTTTTTTGCAGACTGTTCTCGGCTACACGGCGCTGTTGAGCGGACTGGTTCTCTCGCCCGGGGGGATCGCGATGATGGTCGGGATGGCGATGGTCGGCCGGCTGCTCGGGCGCTTCGAAGCTCGCTGGCTGATTATCTTCGGCCTGGTGCTGTCCGCCGCGGGGCTGATTGAAATGTCCGGCTTCAACCTCGACGTGGACTTCCGGAGCGCCATGTGGGCGCGAACTCTCCAGGCGTTTGGCATGTCGTTTCTGTTTGTCCCGATCAATACAACCGCGTTCAGCGCGGTCGCAAAGGAAAAGCTCGGGTACGCCTCGGGGTTGATCAATTTGTTCCGCAATATCGGCGGCAGCGGCGGTATTGCCATGATTAACACGGTCCTGGCGCGGCGGGAGCAGTTCCATCAGCAGGTCCTGGTCAGCCATCTGACCCCCATGGACGGCAGCTATGCCGATGCGCTCCGCAACATCGCTTCTTCGATCGGCGCGCAGGGTGCGAGCGCCGCGGATGCGGCCGGCCAGGCACAGGGCGTGCTCTATGGAATGGTCCAACGGAACGCCGCGATGCTGGCCGTGAACGACACGTTCTGGATTCTGGCGCTGATTTTCCTGTGCATGATTCCGCTGGTTCTCTTTCTGAGGCGGACGGAGCCGCGCGGCGGCATCAGCATGATGGAGTAATCTGGCGCCGGGTAAGAAATTAGGAATTGCGTAGCCTGTCCCCGAATTGAAGGGGATAGACGACACTTTCGCGGAGCCAGGCGGCGTTGTTGCGGACGTCGTCCATTAATGTTGCGCAGAGGCGGTCGCGGTCTTCGAACAGGCGATAACCGGTGCGCGGACGGAGATAGCCCCGGGCCTTTGGCTCGCGCGCGAAAACGGCGTCTTCGCCTTCTTCCGCCACCAAGCGTTCGTACCGGCTACGGTTGTCCAGTAGCGCCTTGACGAGAAAAGGCAGGATGATCGAGTAGTCGGCTTGCATCGATTCGGTTGTCTGCAAGTACGTGTCCTTGTCTACTTTGCCCCAGGTTACAGCTTCGGCTGGCGGGCAGGAGGAGAGTGAGCCGTCCGTCACCGGGGCAGTGACGATTTGGACATCGAACTGATAACCGCGGACGTCGGGCAACCCTAACACCTGGCCGAGAGCGGGCTCGGGCTGCAGGTTGTAGTTCTTCGGAACACCTCCGCCGAGGATCACGGTACCGATGGCATGCGCCGGGTGGTCGAACAAGCCCCAGCGGTGGTAGGCGCAGGCTTCGAAGACTTCGGCGTGCAAGTCCAGATCGAAACCGTATTCAGGGATGAGCTTGGCTTCGCGCATGGCCCACAACTTCATCGAATTAAGAAAGACGCTACCGTCGGCCGGCGCGCCGACAAAAATCGGGATGGCCAGGCTGTGGCAGGTCGAAAGCAGACCTGCGTCTACGCCGTTGCGATGTTCCTGCTCGGCGTAATATTTCCCGAGCAGGTATCGGAGTTCGGTGCCGGTCATTTTGCGCTGAAACTCAGGGCGAGTGAGCACGGCGCTGAGAAAGCGGTCCTGATCGAGCAACACGCCTTCATCAAAAGCCATGTCAGTGACGCGGATGGTGCCCTCGGCGCGCAACGCACCGTCATCAGTGAAAATCGGCACCTCATGGATGGGGCCGTGCTTGTAGGCATCCAGGCTGCGGTGGCCGTCGTGATAGCAGACGGCGTCGGTCGTGCTGAGATATGCGACCCAACCGGCTTCGAGCAGTGGGAGCAGCCAGGTCTGGTGCTGGCCTGAAACCGTCACCGGGCCGGAAATGGCCAACGTCAGCGGGCAGCCGCTCCCAATCGCGCGATCGAGGATCTGGTAAATGCGCCGGAGATAAGCGCCGCCAAAGGCCGGCAGGCAATGGGTGAACAGGTCATCGAGCGTGTCGCACTGGTCCACGCGCCGCACCCGTACATAGCGCCGGTGATCGTGTTTATGAGGGTTGCTGGGCATCTTCTTCAAACCATAGCAGAGGGATGAACGTGATAATGTTGAATCTCGGGGAAATGAATATCTTGTTTATCGGCGATATTTTCGCGTCGCCCGGACGCCGAATTGTCGCCGATCATCTCCAGGACATTGTGGAGACGAACCAAATCGAGCTGGCGATCGCGAACGCTGAAAATTCCGCCGGCGGATTTGGCATTACGCCAGCAATCGCCGAAGAGCTGTTCGGCCTGGGTTTGGACGTGTTAACCTCGGGCAACCATGTATGGGACAAGCGGGAAGTGTATGATTATTTCGGGCGGCAGCCGCGTCTGCTGCGTCCGGCGAACTATCCCGATGCTCCCGGAAGCGGCGCGATCGTCGTCCGCGCGCGAAACGGAGTCGAGTGCGCCGTGCTGAATCTGCAGGGCCGTACTTATCTGCCGGCAACGGATTGTCCTTTTCGGAAAGCCGACCCGCTTCTGAGTGATCTGGACCCGGCGGTGAAAGTGCGGTTCGTCGATTTTCACGCGGAAGTCACCAGCGAGAAGATCGCGATGGGTTGGTATCTCGATGGGCGCGTCTCCGCCATGGTAGGCACGCACACCCACATTCCCACCGCCGACACGCGCATCCTGCCAGGTGGCACCGCCTATCAGACCGACTGCGGCATGACCGGGCCCTATCATTCCGTAATCGGAGTCGAGACGGACACCATCATCCAACGATTTCTGACGGGACTGCCGGTGCGGATGGAAGCAGCGCGGCAGGCGCCGGAACTTCACGCCGTCATTGTGGACGTGGACGAGGCGACGGGCAAGGCGCGGGCGGTGCGGCGCCATACCGTGAACGGAGATTAGCGGATGGACGCTTCCGGGCCGGTTGCGGATTTAACGTCATTTGTCATCCAGGAAA
>DASXAK010000052.1:0-9707 GCA_036406715.1 Bryobacteraceae bacterium
GGGATTGCTGCATCTACTTCTTAATGCTCGACCGTTTTAACAATTCCAGTGCCGCTCCCAAGGAAACGTGGAACCGCGTCTGCGATGTCAGACAGGGTGGAACCTTCAAGGGAGTTCAGTCGCGCCTCGGATACCTTCAAACACTCGGCGTGAACGCGATCTGGATCTCTCCGGTTCTGAAGAACTCGCGGCCAGACAACTGGGAATACAACTATCACGGCTACGGCGCCCAGGACTTCCTGAACCTGGACGCGCGGTTCGCGTCCGACGGCACGCTCGCCACCGCCGAAAAGGAATTGACCGACCTGGTGGACGAAGCCCACGCGCGCGGAATCTACGTGATCCTCGACATCGTCCTGAATCATGCGGCCCGCGTTTTCGACTACGTGCGCGGAGGCAGCGTCGTCGACAGCTTCGCCGATGCGTCCGTGATCAATGGACCGCTTGGCAGCGAGCCTGACGTCCAATGGTTGAACGGGCTCGGCTTTCCGCGCGCGGACTGGCAGAACCAACTGCCCGACCCCTCGAAATTGAGCGCCGACGACGCGGTCTGGCCCACGGATTTGCAGAACGACCTCTTTTTCCGGCGCCGCGGTTCGAAGCTGAGCGATACGCCGGATTCGCGCGGCTTCGTCCCCGGAGATTTTGGGACCATGCGGCAGCTTGTTGTCGAGTACGATGCGACAGGGCCCGGCCAGGAAGCTCTTCGCGACAAGTACGGCGTCTCGCCCGTGCTCAATATCCTGATTCGCTCTTATGCCTATCTGATGGCCCGTTACGATTTCGACGGCTATCGAATCGACACCGTGAAATACGTCAGCGAGAAGATGATCGAGACGTTCGGAAACGCGATGCGCGAGTACGCGCTGAGCATCGGGAAAGCGAACTTCTTCACGTTCGGAGAAATCTACGACAACGAGGAAGTCATCGACGAGTTCATTGGACGCCATAGCGGCGCTACGGGAGAGAGCTTCGGCATCGATGCGGCGCTGGATTTCCCGGTCTTCTACAAACTGCCCGGCATCGCGAAAGGGATGACCGATGTCGCCGATTTGCGGAACGTGTTCACGCTTCGTAAGCAGCGGGAGGAGGGGCTGCTCAGCTCGCACGGCGAAGCCGGCCGCTACTTCGTGACCTTCGTCGACAACCACGATCAGCATGAGCGGATCAAGCACCCATTCACACCCGAGGAGCAAGTCACACTCGGCATGACGTTGCTGCTTAGCTTGCAAGGTATCCCTTGCATCTACTATGGAACCGAGCAGCTGTTGCAAGGCACGGTCGACGCGAGCGGCAATCCCGATCTGAACTCAAACGAGTCGGTGCGCGAGGCGCTCTGGGGGAAGCCCAACGCGTTCTCGACCACCACTTCCATGTACCAATCGATCCAGCGCCTGCTGCAGTTGCGCCAAAACGAGCCGGCTCTGCGCTACGGACGTCAGTACTTCCGCGAGGTGTCGGGGAATGGCACCGACTTCGGCCAGTCGTTTGGAGCCGGGGGGATTGTGGCCTTCTCGCGGGTGCTGGGTGACCGCGAGGTTGTGATTGCCGCGAACACCGGGGCGACGGAATTCACGGGCAAGATTCTGGTGGATCGAGACCTCAACGCGACCGCGCAGAACATGATTCAGATGTTCGCCAGCAAAGCCGGAGAAGGAACCGGCTCGGTGCAGATGATCGACGCGAAGATCCAGCAGGCCGGACTGGTCACGACGGCGCGCATCGCCGCTGTCGATGTGCAGCTCGCGCCACGCGAAGTGCAGATCTGGACCACCCCGGTGGCGGCGGCTGTGAAACCGCTGCGCGCCCGGGCGGCGGGATAGCCAAGGGCCGACAGGCTGGAAGAGGCTGCTGAAGAAGGCCTGGCAGGCTGAAGCCTGCCCCACTATGCAGATCGCCGGCGCCACTTGAGTCGGCAGGCTGAAGCCTGCCCACTGTGCACCTTACTTAGTGAACTTTCCTCGCAGGTGGTCGAGATCGCGATTGTTCTCACAGGCGGCTTCGAAAATTTCGCCATCCAGCACGAGGCTCACCTGTTCCTTGACTTGCCACGGCCTGGTATAAACTTTCGGATCGTCGATCGTAATTTGAATTTGCATGTGCCCGAAGTCCGTCCGCCGGAAGCGTTCGGTGACGTGCAGCGCATCCGACGTGGGTTTGCCGGTCTGATCCAACCAGGTCTTCCCGTTGAAGCCGCGGGTGTCGACGATCAAGGTATCGCTATCCCACTTGCCGGTGGAATAGCCCAGGTAGGCGGGAAGAAAGTTGTTGCCCAGTTCGCGCCCATCCAGAAAGATCTGGCGCCACGCGTTGTCGGATTCATAAAGAATCCCAATGATGTCCGGCTTTTGGATTACCCTCCATGGCGGGGGTGAGGCATTGATTCTCGGGACGCCTCGAGGCAAGCAGTTTGCCGGGGGATCTTCTCCCGAATGCGAACCGTCTGCGCGTTGATCCACAAGCGCCTTGGCCCAAGGCTGAAATGGTACGTCGCCGGGCTTGAGGTCCGCCGCAATGTCCAGAATGTACCTGGCGCTGCCGGATTCCCAGACTCCGGATAGGTCCGGATGGCCATCGGCCGATCGCGGCGCCGGCGCGGAGAGGTTGGGTTTGCCGTCAGGCCCATTCGGAATTCCGCCGGCCGGGACTTTCACCCACTGGCCACAGGCAGGCACACAAAGCAGTACGGCAATGGCAACAGAGGACACTAGCGGTACGGCAGCGCGGACGAACGTAAGGACAGATGCTCGGACGCATAAAGCCTTCATCGTGGCCCTCCTTCTGCGTGCAATTCTAGCAGGCCTGATTCTCGTTGAGTCGCTTCAAAGGACCCAGCCGCGCCGCACCTATTCCTGGTTCTCCTGTCCCGCGTTGCCGGCGCGGCCGCCTCTGCCTCCGCGGCCCGCGCCTTCGCCCGGCCGTGGGATTGCCAAAGCGACCAGTTCCGACCCTTCCCCTCGCTGGCCGCCCACGACTGCTATCAGAAACTGACGGCCGTTCACGAGGTATGTCATGGTTCCTCCGGACAGGTTGCCGCCTAGCTCGATCGCGTGGATCTGCTGACCCGTCGCTTTGTCGAGAACCCGCAGATTGTTGCTTCCTTCGAATAGAAGCGTCTTCGTGATCAGGATCGGTGAACGCTGGCCGCCGCCCCAGTTGCCGGCATCGATGTTGGCCGCCTTCAACGCCGGGTTGTTCACGAGGCTGTCCGCCGGCTTTCCATTGGGCACCATCCAGACGTGTTCGCCGGTGTTCAGATTGATGGCGGTGATGCGTCCATAGGGACCCTTGATCAGCGGCACGCCCATCACCATCGGACCGCCGAGGCCGCCCGCCGCAATGTAGGGCATCTCCGAGCGCGTTCCGCCCGGCTGTAGCGAGGATAAATAAGGAGCGGTCACAGAAGGCACATACAAAATGCCGGTTTCCGGATCCACCGAACCGCCCATCCAATTGGCGCCGCCGCCGGCTCCCGGTAACTGGATGGTCGCAAGTTTTCCGCCGGTGTCCTTCACGATCGGCGGCGTGTAAATCGGCCCCAGCACGTATTGCGAAGCCATCTTCAGCGCGGCCGCTTTGATTTCCGGCGTGTAATCGGCGAGATCCGCTTCGGTGACGCCCTGGCGATCGAATGCCGCCGGCTTGGAGGGAAACGGCTGCGTCGGCGAATACCATTCGCCCGGCACATTACCCTTCGGCACGGGACGCTCCTCGATCGGAAACACGGGCTGGCCGTTGGTGCGGTCGAAGACGAACGTGAAGGCGGACTTGTTTACCTGCGCGAGCGCTTTGATCTTCCGGCCGTTGACGGTGAGGTCGAGCAGAATCGGCGCCGCCGGAATGTCGTAGTCCCACATTTCGTGGTGAATCAGTTGATAGTGCCAGACGCGTTTGCCGGTCTTCGCGTCGAGGCAAACAATGCTGTCGGAAAAGAGGTTCGCGCCTGGCCGCTGCCCGCCAAAGGTGTCGCCGCTCGGCGCCTCCACGGGGATATAGACGTAACCCAGCTCTTCATCGCCGGTGAGCGGGCCCCACGCGCCCGTATTTCCGGTGAACTTCCAGGAATCGGTGCCGGTCCCGGGGTCCTTGCCCCAGGTATCGGCGCCAAACTCACCGGCTTGCGGCACCGTGTGGAACGTCCACAACAGCTTGCCGGTGTGGACGTCGTAGCCACGGATGTAGCCCGGAACGTTTTCCTTCTTGGGCAACGCCACGCCGACTTTCAACGCAGCTCCGACGACGACCACATCGCGAATGACGATGGGCGGCGAGGTCGCGCCGATTGTGCCCTTTTCGACCACGGGGCGATCGAGCCCTTGCCAGAGGTCGACGTGCGCATCGGTTCCGAAGCCCGCGATCGGCAGACCGGTCTTGGCATTCAAGGCGACGAGTTGATAGCCGGGCGTCACAAAAAGGATGCGCTCCTCACCGCGGCCGTCGGTCCAGTACGTCACGCCGCGATTGTTGGCGCGCACCGCGCCGCGCTCGGCGGTGTCATCGCCGCGATAAAGCCACAACGTCTCGCCCGTTGCCGCGTCGGCCGCGACGACGGTGCGTCCCGTTCCTGCCGTGAAATAGAGCCGGCCGCCCAGCATCAGCGGCGTCACTTCCCAGGCGGACTGCGGCGCGGGACCCATATTCTGAGCTTTCCAGCGCCAGACCACCTGCAGATTCTTCACATTGCCCGCATTGATCTGATCGAGCGGCGAGTAGCGCGTGCTGCCCGTATCGCCACCGTTGACCCGCCATTCGCCCGAGGCGGGCGTACCCTGCTGGGCTCCCGCGGAGGTCAACAACAAGCAGGCGGCGATGGGCGCCCACATCATGATTCTTGTTCGGCTCATTTTAGGCAGTGTAGGGCCGCGAGCCGCAGGCTTGCAAGCGCGGGCTCATGATATCGTTCTTGGAAAGGAGCTTTCCGTGGCCGTTTCATGGAACATGAAAGGCATTCTCCTCGGCGCCTGTAATTGCGATTGGGGCTGCCCCTGCAGCTTCAACGCGCCGCCGACCTACACGAAGTGCGAGGGATCATACCTCTGGAAAGTGATCGAAGGACAATTCGGAAACCTGCCGCTGGCCGGGCTGCACATCGCCAATATCGCCCATTCTCCCGGGCCGATCCACGAGTGTAAGGTCACTTCGCAAATCATCTTCGATGAGAAGGCCAACCCGGAGCAGCGCGAGGTCTTGCTGAAGTTGACGCGCGGGAAGTGCGGAGGGCCGTGGGGGATCTTCGCCGCCGTGACCGCCAAATGGCTCGATCCGCTCTACGCGCCGTTCGATGTGACGATCGCGGACATGAACAGCCGGGCTCGCGTGGGAAGCTATATGGAAATGGCGCTCGGGCCCATTTTGAACCCGGTCACGCACCAACCCGAAGAGATCTACCTCGACAAGCCGACGGGCTTCACCTCGACGCGCGCGACCATCGGCCGTTCGCTGGTTTTCCGGGTGAACGCCGGGCTGCACTATCAGCACGACGGCCAATATGCCGAGTTCTCCCATTTCGAATACTCCGGCGAATCTGCCGACTAGCACGCCTCCGGATTTGCTGGAGCGGGCCGCACCGTGGTCGCGCGGCGAGTGGTGGGCGCGCGGTGTGGCCACTCTCGTCTTTGCGGCAGCCGCCGTTGTCACACTCCAAGGAGTTCGCTCCATGAGCGGCGGGATGCGCATGCCCGGCGGCTGGACCATGTCGATGATGTGGATGGTCATGCCGGGAGGGACGGCCTGGTCTACCGCCGCCATGTTCCTGCTCATGTGGCAGGCCATGATGATCGCGATGATGCTGCCGTCAACGTGGCCGATACTGGCGCTATACCGGCGGGTGGCGCTCTTCCATGAGTCACCGCACGCGACACTCGGAACGACGCTGGCGGGCGTCGGCTATTTCGCGGTCTGGCTGGCGTTCGCCGCGGCAGCGTTTGGCGCCGGCTTCGGGCTCAGCAATTGGGCCATGCATGCGGCTCGCGTCAGCGCGCTCGCGCCGCGAGCGGCCGCGCTCGCCCTGATCCTGGCGGGGGTCTATCAGTTGACGCCACTCAAGCAAAGCTGCCTGCGGCATTGCCGTGAGCCGTTGTTGTATCTCAGCCACGTTTGGAAACCTGGGCTCGGCGGTGCGCTACATCTTGGCCTGCATCACGGCTGGTTTTGCGCGAGCTGCTGTTGGGCCTTGATGCTGATCCAGATGCTGCTCGGGTTAATGAACCTGACGGCGATGGCGGCGATCGCTGCGGTAATCGCGCTAGAAAAACTATGGAAGCGCGGACCGCTACTCTCGCGCTGGGTCGGCGTCGCCGCGATCACGGCGGGAATCTGGGTCTTCTTCGCTTGAGGGTCAGCGCGGCTAGAAGCCGTGCATGCGGAAAAATCTGGCTCCACACGCGTCGCACCGATACGGGAGCATGATGCACGTCAGCATCCTCTCGAGAGCGTTTCTGCGATGCGAGCGGAGAATCTTCGTACATCGACATTGTGGACATGCCCGATGCGGTGTCACCCGCCACTTCGGGAGCTTGGCGGCATGATGCGGAGCCCGTTTTCGCCTGGCGATTTCGAGCGTGCGCTGGATCTCTTCCATCCTTTGGATCAGGCGGGAGACGCGGTCCTCCTCTGCGACGGGTTCGAAAACCCGCGCCTCGCCCCTGATCGCCTCACCACAAACCGAGCCCACCGGTCGAAGATCCAGTTGCCGAACCCGAGCCATAACACTGAATCATAGATCGGGAATGCCGGCCGTTCAATGTCTAGGCGGACTACGGATCTCCTAGAGCGTTGGTTGGCATTTTCCTGAAAAAGTACCAGTGGAGTGCTAGGGCGCTCAACCAGAAGGCCGCAAAACAACGAGCCGCCCGGGCTGGACCCGCGGGAAAGCGGGTCGGCAGGCTGAAAGCCTGCCCCACCAAACTGGCTGCTTTTTTCACAGGGCACCCACGCTTGAGCGCAAGGTCCAGGTCATAATGCCTTGCGGAACGTCAGATTGATACGAGCGCGGCCGGTGAGAGGATGGTCGCCGTCGGCGAGCGGCATGATCCCGTGATAGGTGAGGCGCGACGGCCCGCCCCAGACGGCCACGTCGCCGCTTTCCAAGCGAATGCGGCGAGGCCGATCGCTGCGTTTCAGCCCGCCGAACAGGAACACGGCGGGCAAGCCCAGTGAAACGGAAACAATGGGCGCGGTGAAGTCTTGCTCGTCTTTGTCCTGGTGCAGCGAAAGCTTCGTGCCCGGCTGGTAGCGGTTCACGAGACAGCAATCCGGATCAAAATCCAGATATCCGGCGGCCGCGGCGGCCTGCCGCGCAAGCTGCTCGAAACAGACCGGCATCGGCGGCCAGGGCTGGCTGGTTTCGGGATCGATCGCGTCATAACGGTAGCCCTTGCGGTCGGACACCCACCCGACGCGTCCGCAATTCGTCATTGCCACCGACATGGTGTATCCGCCCGGAGTCACCATATGGCGGAAGGGAGCCTGCGCCGCGACGCGGTTTAACGCGTCCAACAATTCGGGCGCCGCCGCGGAGGAAAACCCACGAAGCAAGACCGCGCCCTCGGCGAGGGGCTGCGCCGGTTCGGAATTCGCAACTTCGCCGAACAGGTTCATTTCGCGTCGTGAAAAATGATGCCGAGCGTATGGCGGCGGCCGGAGCGGATGCGGCTCACGCCATGCCGCATGTTCACGCGGTACACGCCGCGCGTGCCACGCACCGGCCGGTGATGGACCGCGAAGACCACGCCGTCGCCCAAGCCGAGCGGCATCACTTGCGGGCGCGATTGCATGCGCGGCCGCTGCTCGGTCAGCACGAACTCGCCGCCGGTGAAATCGCGGCCAGGCTCCGAGAGCAGGAACGTCGCTTGCAACGGAAAGACGAGTTCGCCATAGAGATCCTGATGCAAGCAGTTGTAGTCGCCTTCGCCGTATTGGAGCAGCAGGGGTGTGGCCTTGGTCTGGCCCGCCTGGTGACAGCGCTTCAGATAGCGCGCGTGGTCCGCGGGAAACTGCACATCCATTCCGAGATCGGCATTCCAGCGATTCGCGATCTCGGCGAGCGGCGGATACAGAGCCATCCTCAGCGCGGCGATGGGCTCCGGGAGGGGATACTCAAAGTACTTGTATTCGCCGCGTCCGAAGCCGTGCCGAGCCATGATCACGCGGCTGCGGAAGCGATCATCTTGCGCATAACTGCCGGCGAGATCCGCACACTCCTTCGCCGAAAGCACGCGGGGCAGGATCGCGGCGCCCTGCGCGTCCAATTCCTCGCCGATCCGGCGCCAATCTAGTTGCTGAGAGGCAACCGCCGGTTTCACGCGCGCGACTCCCGATCGAGAAGCGCGCGTTTGCGTTCCACACTCCAGCGATATCCGGAGAGGGCGCCGTCGTGCCGCACCACGCGATGGCAGGGAATCGCAACCGCCAGCGGGTTGGCGGCGCAGGCCTGGGCGACGGCGCGGACGGCCTTGGGGGCCCCTACCCTTTTCGCAATTTCGGCGTAGCTCGCGGTCGAACCGAGAGGAACTTCGCAGAGCGCCCCCCAGACCCGCTCCTGAAAGGCAGTCCCGCGGATGTCCAGCGGCAAGTCGAGCCCGATTCGCGGTTGCTCGACGAATCCCACCACGGACGCCATCCAGCGCTCGAATTCGGCATCGCCTCCAATCAACTGTGCTTTCGGAAAACGGTCCTGCAAATCGCGTGTCAGGGATTCGGCATCCTCACCGAGCAGAATCGAGCAGATCCCTTTTTCGGTGGCGGCGACCAGAATCGATCCCAGCGAGCACTCGCCCACCGCGAAGCGAATCGACGCGCCGGCTCCGCCCGCGCGAAAATTGCGCGGCGTCATCCCCAGCATCTTGGACGAGTTGGCATAGAAGCGGCCGCTCGAGTTGAATCCGGCTTCGTAGATGGCATCCGTGACTGTGTGGGCGCGATCCAGTTCGCGACGCACGCGCTTGGAGCGATGCGCCGCCGCATAGGCTTTCGGCGTGAGGCCGGTTATCGATTTGAACACTCGGTGGAAGTGGAAGCGGCTCATCCCGGCGGCAGCGGCGAGCGCGTCGAGATCGGGCGCCTCCTCCGATTGTTCGATCAGCCGGCAGGCCCTGGTGATTGCGGCGGCCTGGCGCTGCTCCAGCCGCGCTTCTTTCGGCCGGCACCGCTTACAAGGACGAAAACCCGCGGCTTCGGCTTCCGCGCACGTTGCATAAAACCGGACATGCTCCCGAAGCGGCAAGCGCGCCGCGCACGAGGGCCGGCAGTACACGCCGGTTGTGCTCACCGAATAATAGAAGAGGTCGTCCGCCGCGCGATCGCGCCGCACCATCGCGGCCCAACGCTCTTCCTCGGAGGCAAACAGCGAATTCGTTTTGGGTTCGATTGCAATGGAAGTCATAGTGCCAATCTAGAGGAGTCGACGGCGGACGGCACTCCGTTGCTTGCTTTCAAATTACCACCGCTCGGACCGGGAAACGTACTGCTCAACGCGGCGGCATGCGTCTCGCGGCCGGCTGGACTATAATTGAAGCGAACTGGGCTATTTTCTCTCGCCAACCAAGGTACCTAAAGAATGTCCACATTAGAGGTTTCACCGGTTGAGCCGGTAATTCGTCCGTCAGGCCAGCCGGTCACCAACGATTTCAGTATCCAAGTCGCTACTGTCAACGGGTCGGGCAGCCAGACTGCGAACAGCGTCCTCATGAGGACCTTGTTCCAGATGG
>DASXAK010000053.1:0-27644 GCA_036406715.1 Bryobacteraceae bacterium
GCTGAGACGGTTGGGCTGAAAGTCCTGGGGAAAGCGGGAAGAGAACATGCCCGCTATGTTACCTGGAGATTGACAGTGTGATCGCTACTTTCCTATTTTGGGAGATATGACTGACCGGTCAGTCAGCGACCAGAAGAGAAATTGCATCCTTGGCGCAGCCCGCCGAGTCTTCTCAAAGAAGGGCTATGCCGAGACGGCGGTGGATGATGTGGCTGATGAAGCTGGGGTGGCGAAGGGTACCGTCTATTTGTACTTCAAATCCAAAGAGGACTTGTACATGGCGGTATTGGCCGGGGATTTACGGCAAATGTCGGCCGAAGCGCGCCGGGAGATGTCACTCGCCGACGGGTTCCGAGACAAGATTCGCGCCTTCCTGCGCGTGCGCCTGGAGTTCAGCAAAACTCATGAGGAGTTCTACCGGATCTATCTGGCTGAATACGGCAGCATGTTCGTCAAAGCGCCGATCAGCGGCGAACTGATGCAACTGTTTCGAGCCAATATGAGGCACGTGGCGCAGGTGGTGGAGGAGGCGTCGAAGCGGGGCGAGATTCGGCCAGTTCCCGCGGGTCCGGTAGCTGCATCCCTGTTTGACATTTCGCGAGGGTTGCTGGAGCGGCGTCTTCTGAATTGGCGCGAATTTCGCGTTCAGGACGAAGTCGAATTCAGCGTCAATCTGCTGTATGCAGGACTAGCCCGACCGCGGCAACGGGCTTCGGTGCGACGGCGTCGAGTTGCGCTTCAACGGGCGACGCTCCTGTTGGCTCTCGTCCTCCTGCCGGGGCTCGTGCGAGCCCAGTATGCCTCGTCCGGTGGCGGCGCCCGCGCGCAGCAACTACCTTTGTCGGGACGGACCGGGCAAGCGCTCGGGGCATTTCAAGGCAGCGCTCCTTCGGCGGCAGCGCCGGGCGCGCCGCTGCAGTTGACGCTGGCTGAGACGATTCGCCGAGGCTTGCAATATAATCTCGCTTCCACAGGGTTCGAGCAGAGCATCCGCCAGGCCCGCGGACTGCGTGCCAGCGAACTCGCCAACCTCATGCCGCACGTCACGACGGGCGCGATGGTGAACGAACAGCAGATCAATCTGGCGGTTTACGGGTTCAAATTCTCGCTCCCGGGATTCAGCATTCCGAGTGTCGTCGGACCTTTTCACTATTTCGATGTTCGCGGACGTGTGACAGAGACGGCGAGTTTCACAGATCTGCGAAACTATCGCGCGTCTGAACAAACGGAAAAGGCGACGGAACTCTCGGCACAAGACGCGCGGGATGTGGTGGTACTGGCGGTGACTTCAGGCTATTTGGGCGTGATCTCTTCGGCCGCCAGCGTAGAATCGATTCGGGCGCAAGTCGCCGCGGCGCAGGTTACTTATCGGCAAGCCGTCGACCGCCATGACAACGGTCTGTCCGCGCGAATCGACGTGACACGGAGCCAGGTGGAACTTCAAACGCAGCAGCAGCGCCTCACTGCGCAACAGGCGGATTTTGACAAGCGCAAGATTCAGTTCGGGCGGGTGATTGGCTTGCCGCCCGGCCAGGAATTCACTCTGACCGATGCGGTGCCGTACGCCCCGCTGGAGGGTCTCTCGCAAGAGCAGGCGCTGGCGCGCGCGGCGGCAACCCGGGCGGATCTGAAAGCGGCACAGGCGCAGGTCGAGGCGGCGGAATTGGCGCGCAAGGCGGCGGTGGCCGAGCGCTACCCATCGGCCGAATTCAGCGGCGATTACGGCGTGATCGGAACGTCGCCGCAGAACTCGCACGGGACGTTCACGATCAGCGGAACGCTGCGAATTCCCGTTTGGGAGGGTGGCCGGGTGCGCGCGGATATCGAGCAGGCCGATGCCGCGCTACAGCAGCGGCGTCTGGAATACCAGGACCTGCGGGCGCAGGTCGACGCCGAAATCCGGCAGGCATTCCTGGATCTGAACGCGGCCGCGAGCCAGGTGAGCGTGGCGGAAAGCAGCCGGAATTTGGCGCAAGAGACGCTCAGCCAGGCGCGCGACCGGTTTGGCGCGGGAGTGGCGGACACGATCGAGGTGGTGCAGGCACAAGAAGCGGTGGCGGTTGCCGAGCAGGAGTATATCGGCAGCCTGCTGGCCCACAATCTGGCGAAGGCCAATCTGGCCCGGTCCATGGGACAAGCTGATCAGGGGGTCCAACAATTGTTGGGGAGACCATAATGCAGACCGAGGAAGTAAAGAAGCCGGTGCACGCAACTATGGCGACGGATCCGCCAGAAGGACGAACGCGCAGCCGGGTGAAGATGTTGGTGATTGTCTTGATTGTTCTCGGCATCATCGCGACGGCCGGAGTGTTGTATTGGAACTACGCGCAAAGTTATGAATCGACCGACGACGCTCAGGTCGATGCCCATCTGAACAGCATCTCGGCACGGATCGCGGGTACTATCACGGCCATTCACACCGATGAGAATCAAATGGTGAAGCCGGGGCAACTAGTGGCGGAGCTGGATCCGAGCGACTACTCGGCGGCCTTGGCGCAAGCCGAGGCGGAGATGACACAAAAGCAGGCCGAGGTTGGGGTGCACAATCCGAGCGTGCCGATTGTCGAGAATGCGAACGAGACTGGCATTGAGGCGGCGCGCGCTGATGTGGCCACGGCAGAAGCAGCCATACAGTGGGCGGAACGCGATTCGGCGGCGGCACAGGCAAAGATGCGCGAGGCCGAAGCCAATGCCGCCAAGGCGCAAGCCGACGTATCTCGATACAAGGCCTTGGTAGACAAAGATGAACTTCCGCGGCAAGTCTACGACCAGGCCGTTTCGACTGCGGCCGCCCTCGCCGCGGCGGTGGATTCTGCCCGCGCCACCGCCGAAGCTGCGCAACAGGCCATCCAGCAGCGGCGCGCCCAGCTGACTGCCACCGAGACGAAATTGATGGAACTGGGAATGAACGCACCGCACGAGCTGGCGATCCGGCGGGCCACGGTTGTGGCGAAGCAAGCGGACGCTCAAGTCGCGAAAACCCGAGTGGACCTGGCGCGGTTAAGTCTCTCCTATACGAAGATCTTTGCGCCGGCATCGGGGATCGTGAGCAAGCGCAATGTCGAAATCGGCAATCACGTACAACCCGGACAGCAGTTGTTCCTCATCGCGCAAACTGACGATCTTTGGGTGACTGCGAATTTCAAAGAGACACAATTGCGCAATATCCGCCCGGGACAGAAGGTCACGGTGTCGGTAGACGCCTATGGGCAGGATTTTAGCGGTTATGTGGAGAGTCTCCCAGCGGCGACGGGAACCGTGACGAGCCTGCTGCCGCCAGAGAATGCCAGCGGGAACTACGTGAAGGTCGTGCAGCGGCTGCCGGTACGCATCCGGTTCAACAAGGATCAGGCCGGGCTGGATCGGCTGCGGCCGGGGATGTCGGTCGAACCGAAGATTTGGGTTCGGTGAAGTGGCGGCCAACCGCAAACTGATCCGCGCTGTGCGCGAGGCGCTTCGGGCGGCGGCCGATCCGGCGAAGGCTCCTGCGATGCAGGCCTACATGAAATCGGAGATGCCGTACCTCGGTGTGCAGTCTAGCCCGCTGCGGCAGGCGTTGCGGCCTCTATTTAGAGACCATCATCTCGACTCGTTCGAGGAGTGGCGGGATTCCGTGCTGGAGTTGTGGCACAGCGCCCGATTCCGCGAGGAGCGCTACGCGGCCATCGAATTGGCCGGTCACCCGGCTTACCGATGGTGCCAAACATTGAAAGCGCTTCCGATGTACGAGGAAATGATTGTCTCCGGCGCCTGGTGGGACCTGGTAGATTCAATCGCCGCGCACCAGATCGGCGGATTGCTGAGGAGTTACCCGGCCGAGATGGCGCCCATTCTGCGCGAGTGGGCGGGAGGAGATGACATCTGGAAGCGCCGCTCCTCGATTCTGGCGCAACTGGGTTTCAAAGGCAGCACCGATTGCGAATTGCTCTACGACTGCATCCAGCCGTCGCTGGGCCGGCCGGAATTCTTCCTGCGGAAAGGGATCGGCTGGGCGTTGCGGCAGTATGCCTGGACGGACGCATCGGAAGTGATCCGGTACGTCCGCCGGCACGAGAAACTGCTGAGTCCGCTGAGCCAGCGGGAAGCGCTCAAGAATGTAGGGCAGAAGGCAGCGCTTACGAAGCGGCGCGCGTCATCTCGACATCGAGCGTAATCTCAACGGCATCGCTCACCATAGCTCCGTCTGGATCAAACGCGAGCCCGAAATCCTTTCGGCTAACCTTGGTGACGGCGCATACGCCGCGGCGCTGCAATTTCCAGGGATCGGTCACTTCGTCGGAGAGGCCGTCGATATTAAGCGTCACCTCGCGCGTGACGCCGCGGAGGGTGAGATCACCCGTGGCCTTGTAGTTCTTGCCGCCGGCCGGCGTAATCTTCTTCGATCGGAAGGTCATGGTCGGGTGCTTCTCGGCATCGAGGAAGTCGGGCGTCTTGAGGTGTGCGTCGCGCTGCGGATCGCCGGTGTGCAGACTGTTGACGTCGATCGTGGCGTCGAAACGCGCGGCATCGGGCTTGGTGTGGTCGAAGTCCACCGTACCTGAGACGGAATCGAACCTGCCCTGGACGTTGGCGATCATCATGTGCCGTACCTTGAAATGGGCGGAGCTGTGCTTGGGATCGATCTGATAAGTCATATCTCTCTGTTCTACACGAGAATCGGCCGGTGTGGGGCGTAATGCCGCTCGAATCCGGGTATCCGCGTGCTAATTTAAGGGGAAGCCGGCCTCCACGCCGCATCAATTTCCCAACGTCCATGAGCCCGTCTAAAAGCACATTCTTTGAGGAACTTCGCTGGCGCGGATTCATTGAAGCGGTCACGAGTGAGGATCTGGATGGGTATCTGGCGGAGGCGCGCCGGACGATTTACGTCGGTTTTGACGCGAGCGCCGACAGTTTGCATCTGGGAAACCTCATTCCCGTGATGGCGCTGGCTCAGGCGCAACGCCACGGACACCGGCCGTTGATCCTGGTGGGCGGCGGCACGGGTTTAATCGGCGATCCGAGCGGCAAAACCGCGGAGAGGAACTTGCTGACGGTCGAACAGACCCAGCAAAACGCGGCCGCTATCCGAGCACAGCTAAGCCGGTTTTTCGATGTTTCTTCCGACGACAAAGCCCTACTGCTCAACAATGCCGATTGGCTGCTCCCGTTAAACTTCATCGAGTTTTTGCGCGACACGGGCAAACATTTTTCGGTGAATGAAATGATCAAGCGGGACTCGGTGCGCATCCGGTTGGAAGAACGCGACCAAGGCATCTCGTACACCGAGTTCAGCTACATGCTTCTGCAGGCCTACGACTTCTTTCATCTGTTCCAGCATTACGACTGTTCCATCCAGATGGGGGGGCGTGATCAGTGGGGGAATATCCTCTCGGGTAAGGAACTGATTCGGCGTGTGCTAGGCCAGCGAGCCGAGGGCATCACGTTTCCCTTGCTGACGACATCAACGGGCAAGAAGTTCGGCAAGACCGAAGAAGGCGCGATCTGGCTGGACGCGAACCGCACGAGCCCGTATCAGATGTATCAATACTGGCTGCAGACGGCGGACGCCGACGTGGGCCGCTATCTGCGGCTGTTCACGTTTCTCGGTCGCGAGCGGATAGAGGAATTGGACCACGAGGTAAGCGCGAGACCGGAAAAGCGCGAGGCGCAGCGGGTGCTGGCTGCCGAATGCACAGCGATTGTTCACGGCCGCGAAGTGGTTGATGCGGTGGAAGCAGCGAGCCGGATTCTGTTTTCGGCTTCGGATGAGATCCCGGCCGAGCGTACGGTCGCGATGCTTGCCTCGGAAGTGCCGGTAACGGAATTGGCGCGTGGCGAACTCAATGAGGGTGTCGGGCTTGTCGACCTCCTGCTGCGGGCGCGCCTCGGGGAGAGCCGGGGCGCCGCGCGGAAGCTCATTGAAAGCGGCGGCGTTTACGTCAACAACCAGCGCGTAAATGACGCGCGAAAGACGGTGTCAGCCGACGATCTCGCGTGGCCGGGCGCTCTGCTGCTCCGTACCGGCAAGAAGAATTACCATCTCGTATTGATCCGGTAGCGGCGTAGTCCCGTGCGAAAAAGAACTTACTGGAAGCTGAAACAACGCGAACTCCAACTTGGCGAACGGACGCTTCTGCTAGGTGTGCTGAATATCACGCCGGACTCTTTTTCCGACGGTGGCAAGTATATGGATCCGGACCGCGCTTTTGCGCGGGCGGTCGAAATCGAAGAGCAGGGCGCCGACGTGGTCGATATAGGAGCCGAATCCACCCGGCCGGGCTCAGAGCGCATTTCGGCCGCCGAGGAGATGCGCCGGCTGATTCCCGTCTTGAAGCGGTTGAAAGGGCGGCTGGCGATCCCGATTTCGGTGGACACGTACAAGGCGGAAGTGGCTGAGCGGGCGCTCGAACTGGGCGCCGAGATCATAAATGACCCTTCTGGGCTCACTTTTGAGCCGCAACTGGCCCGCACGGTTTCCAATCACGACGCGGGGCTCATTCTCAATCACATGCGCGGGCGGCCGGAGACATGGGCGAAGCTGGGGCCGATGCCTGATCCGCTTGCCGCAATCACACGCGACCTCGACGCGACAATCAGCCGTGCGCGCCATGCCGGCGTCGATCGGAATAGGCTGGTCATTGATCCAGGGCTGGGATTCGGCAAACGGAAAGAACAGAACTCGGCGATTTTGGCCCGCTTGGGACAGTTGGGGGTGTTGGACCTGCCCATCCTGGTGGGGCCTTCCCGAAAACTGTTCCTGGCGCATGACAGTCCTGAGGAAACAGAATTCGCCTCCGCTGCCGCGGTTGCCGCCGCCATCCTCGCGGGCGCGCATATGGTGCGCGTACACAGCATTCGCGAGATGCGCGCCGCCGCTGATGTCGCTGACGAGATTCTACGCGCGGCCACGATCTGACCCGGCCGAAGGGATCTCCCATTACGGTTCAGGGGTCTCAAGAATTGTTACGATCGCCCTTCGTCTCCGATATAATGTTGACGCAGGGAAGCTTCCCGCTCCATGAACGAGATCAAGAAGAAGCTCCAAGAGGAAATTGCAGCTCTCGAGTACGAGCTTCGTAACGAATTGCCTAAGGAGATCCTGAAGGCGCGGGCGCACGGGGACCTGAGCGAGAATGCGGAGTATCACGCGGCCAAAGACCGGCAGGGATTGGTCAACGCGCGGCTGAACCAGCTCAAGAAACGTCTTGCCGACATGTCAATGGTGAATTTCGATAAGATTCCTCATGACAAGGTCGGGCTGGGTTCGACAGTCGTGGTGTTGGATGTGAAACGCGACGAGGAAATCACCTACAACCTGGTTACGAGCGAAGAGGCCGACGCGGCGAACGGGAAGATCTCGACTACCTCGCCGATCGGGCGCGCTTTGCTGAACAAGGAAGTCGGCGATGTGGCAAGGGTCCAAAGCCCGGGAGGCGTCAAAGAGATGGAGATTCTCAAGCTGACCACCATCCACGACGCAGCGCAATGACGGCAGAAAATCAACAGCGCGAACGAATGACGTTTACGCGTCTCATCGGAAATGTCTGCGGCGCGATCATCGATTTGATCGTGCGGGGGCTGGCCCTTTCCCGCATCCATCCCAACGTGCTCACGTTTTTGGGACTCGTGATCAATATCTGGGCCGCTTTTCTGTTTGCGCAAGGGCGGTTTCGCGCGGCCGCAGCCGTCGTGATCGGCGCGGGACTCTTCGACATGGTGGATGGGCGGGTGGCGCGCGCCACTGACCGGGTTACCAGGTTCGGTGGCTTCTTCGATTCGGTGCTGGACCGGTATTCCGATCTCGCGCTCTATATGGGCCTGCTCGTGTATTACGCTTCCATCAACCGCTTCTTCTATATCGTCCTGACGGCGATCGTGATGACCGGATCGGTGATGGTGAGCTACACACGTGCCCGCGCGGAGTGCACGATTCCGCGTTGCAAAGTAGGTTTCCTGGAGCGGCCCGAACGCGTCGTCCTGATCATTATCGGTGCGTTATTTGACCGCATGGCTCCCGTGCTCTGGGTCATCGCCGTCCTCTCGAATCTCACGGTCGTCCACCGCATGATCTACACCTGGCAGGAGGCCCGGCGGTTGGAGGACGCGCAGTTGCGCGCCGTTCCTAATCCTCAAGAATCACATGCGCCATCGCCAACTCCGCCGTATGCGTGAGGGAAAGCGAAATTCGGCGCACGCCGAGTTTCTCCGCAACCCTTAAGGATACTCCGTGCAGCCGCAGGGTAGGCTGCCCGGTTGGCAGGTTCGACACTTCAAAGTCCCGCCACAACACTCCGCCCTTCCAGCCCGTTCCAATCGCCTTCATGCCGGCTTCTTTGGCCGCGAAACGTGCGGCATATCGCTCAAAGCGGTTAGCCTTGCGCTCGACATAGGAGATCTCCACAGGCGTGTAGATCCGTTGAATAAAACGTTCGCCGTGCCGTTCGATCGCCGCCCGAATGCGTGGGACCTCGGCCAGATCGACTCCCGTTCCGAGGATCATTTCAGCTCGGAACCCGAGGTACTTAGCGTGAGCCGCCCGTGCTTAACGCCCTTGGTGCTGATGAGCATGTCAGCCACTTTCCGCACCTCCGATGATTTGCCGCGCACCACCAGTACTTCGAGGCAATTGTCATGGTCCAGATGCACGTGCAAAGTGGAAAGAATCGAGCGATGAAAATCGTGCTGAATGTCGGTGAGTTTTTCGTTCAGTAACCGAACGTGATGGTTATAGACGAGAGTCACCGTGCCGACCACCGCGCTTTCGGGAGACTCCCAGGCCTTCTCCACCAACGCATCGCGGATCAGGTCGCGAAAGGCTTCGGAGCGGTTCGAATACCCGCGTTGCGTGATCAGCCGGTCAAATTTGGCGAGCAGGTCGGAATCGATCGCCACCCCAATCCGGCTAAGCTCGCTCATGGCTACACATCTTAGCACCGGGCTGCGGAACGGCCCTGCTCTTGTGCGGTGACACGATTTTCCCAATCGTGCTACCGTGAAGATCTGTGCACATCCCCGACGGATTCCTCTCCGCACCCGTTTGGATCACGCTCGACGCGGCTGCCGTGCCCACCGTCGGCTATCTCGCCCGCCGCGCTCAGCGGGGTTTTGAACAGACGCAGGCGCCATTACTCGGGGTCATGGGCGCTTTTGTCTTCGCGGCCCAGATGATCAATTTCCCGGTGGGCGCCGGTACGACCGGACACCTGTTAGGCGGCGCTCTGCTGGCGATGACTCTGGGCCCTGTCTCGGCCAGTATCGTTATGACAGCGATTCTGGCGATTCAGGCCCTGGTCTTTCAGGACGGCGGTGTTCTGGCACTTGGCGCGAACATCGTGAACATGGCGCTGGTGGGCGTACTGGCCGGCTACCTGCCGTTCTCGCTCTGGGGCGCAACCCGCTGGCGGCGATTTGCCTTGTTTGCCGGCGGCGCCCTCTCCGTCCTGGTCAGCGCCGTCCTGGCGCTCTCAGAGCTGTTGATCTCGGGTGTTCCGATGTCCGGACGCATGGTCGGGATATCGGTAGGCGTCTTTCTGATATCCGCGGTTTTGGAAGGCGCCATCACGCTGGCGGTGCTCGAAAGCCTAGAGCGGATCCAGCCAATGCTTGTTCGCCGGCCGGCCGGCCGCCCCTCCAGGGTCCTGGGCGCGCTGGCCGTCGCCGCGGTATTGCTGGCGTCCGTAGGCGTTCTCTTCGCTTCCGAAGCACCGGACGCAATCCAGCGGTTGACTCATCAGACGATCACCGAGGCTTCGGGCTGGCCGGTGAAATCCCTCACAGGCTTGGCCGGGATAGCGCTCATTTACGGAGCCTGCCTTCTGCTCGCTCGCGTGGCGGCACGCAACAGGAGCGTCTGAGTTGCACCACGACGTTCTGGAACGCTGGAGCCAAGGCAACAGTCCGCTTCACCGGCGCGACCCGAGAGCCAAGGTTGCCGCCCTATTGGTATTCTTACCGGCCCTGGCGACGGCGCATCGAGCCTTGGCCTTTACCGCCGGAGGAATGTTGATGCTGCTGGCCGGCGCCTTCATCTGGGCTCGCCTGCCGCTCGCAAGAGCCCTGGCACGATCTGCCCTGGTGCTTCCGTTTGCGATCGTCTTCGCCTTAATCACTTGGGCGGCCGGCGATGCTGGCCGCGCTATATCGCTCGTAGTGAAAAGTTATCTTTCGGCCCTCGCCGTCTTGTTGGTTGTCTCGACAACGCCACTGCCTGTCCTATTAAGAGGGCTGGAACTGACGGGAACTCCGCAATTTGTATTGCTCGTCGCACAATTCCTCTATCGTTATTTGTTCGTAATCGGGGGTGAGGCACAGCAGATGAGCAGGGCGGCAGCCGCGCGCGGGGCGTCGGCGCGGAAGCTGATGGCCCGAAGCACACCGTTCCGTGCCGCGGCTGGTGCGCTCGCGGTTCTTTTCGCGCGCTCCTATGCCCGCGCCGAGCACATTCACCGCGCCATGCTCGCCCGCGGCTTTCAGGGCCATTTTCAAACTCTAAAAAATCTGCGGTTCCGCCGGAGCGACGCAGCCTTTGCGCTCCTCGCCTCGCTTATCCCACTGGCAGTGCGGATCGCGATGGAAAAAGCGATCCCGTGGGCGCGTTAGTTGAGGTTCGCGGCCTGCGCTTCCGTTATGAAGACGGAACCACCGCTCTCAACGGAGTTGATTTCCAACTGGGGGCCGGTGAGGCTGTGGCTCTGCTTGGTCCGAACGGGAGCGGCAAGACGACCTTCGTCCTGCATTTGAACGGATTGCTCACGGGCGAGGGAACGGTTCGCGTTTGCGGCTTGCCCGTGAATCCACAGACGATTCCACAGCTCCGCCGTAAGGTGGGCATTGTCTTTCAGGATTCGGACAGTCAATTGTTCATGCCGACGGTCCTGGAAGATGTCGCGTTCGGGTTGCTCAACCTTGGAATGGACCAGCCGACTGCTCTCTCCCGCGCGCGCGCCGCTCTGGAGACGGTCGGGATGGATCGAACAGCTTCACGAGCGCCTTACCATCTCAGCGCGGGTGAAAAGAAACGAGTAGCGATTGCGGGTATTGTCGCCATGGAGCCGGAAATCCTGGTGTTGGACGAACCTACTGCCAACCTGGATCCTCCCGGACAGCGTTCCCTGACCGAGCTGATCTCCCACTTACCGCAGGCTAAAATCGTCGTTACACACGATATTGCCTTCGCTCAGGCTCTGTGTCACAGAGCCGTCTTCTTCCAAAACGGAGTAATCACCGCCGAGGGAACCGTAACAGAGGTCGTCTCCCGTCTCGACTGGGACCTTACTGCCGAGCGAAGTAAGTTCCGGCCATAGACCCCTATTCCTGCTTGGCGGCTTGCGCCACGCGCTTTCGGTGTTCGGCCCACCGCTTTTTCTGCGCGGCTGCGATGCGGCGCCGGGCTGCCGGGCTTAGCACCCGCTTAACGCCCGAGGCCCCTTTGGTCACCGTTTGGGACGGCAACGCAACTCTTTTCCCCTTCAGCTGAGCTTGGATCTGCCGGATCTTATCTTCAATCTTCTGCTTTTCCAGTTGAAAACCTACCAGCGCCATTTGTAACGTGGTAAAGTCTTGCGTATTTCGTCCTCTTGCCATTGCCTCACCTCCGGATACTATAACATGGGAAGTCTCGGCTGGTTATAGAATCACTTTTAAAGTTGCAGTGACATGAAACTTGTTATCCAGCGTGTAAGAGAAGCCTGCGTCATTGTAGACGGAAGTACCACCGGCAAGATCGGCGCTGGCTTGTTGGTGTTCATCGGTGTCGCAAGATTGGACACCGCAGAGGATGCCGAATATCTTGTAGATAAGCTCTTAGGACTGCGAATCTTCTCCGACCAGGATGGAAAGATGAACCGCAACCTTCAGGAAACCGGCGGCTCTCTTCTGCTGGTATCCCAGTTTACTCTTTATGGCGACTGCCGGAAGGGAAGGCGGCCCAGCTTCGACGCGGCGGCGCCTCCCGATCAGGCGCGGTCTCTTTACACCCGTTTCGTGGAGTTGGCTCGAAAGGGCCATGTTCCAGTGGAGACCGGCGTGTTTCAGGCTTCGATGCAAGTCCATCTGGTCAATGACGGGCCGGTCACGATTCTCATCGATTCCGCCGAGCGGCCCCGCCGGAGCGCGTAAGCGCACGTATACTGAAATTTGTCCACACGTACCCAGGTTCGTTACCGCGACGCCGGTGTCGATATAGACGAAGCCGACCGCGCAGTCTCAGCCATAAAGAAGATGGCCCGCCGCACCTTTACGCGCGGCGTACTCACCGAAATCGGCTCGTTTGGGGCCTGCTACGGTCTCTCCGGGCTGCGTCAGCCGGTACTGGTCAGTTCGGCAGACGGTGTCGGCACCAAGTTGAAACTCGCGTTTCTGACGGGTCGCCACGATACGGTCGGAGAGGACCTGGTAAATCACTGCGTGAACGACATCGCCGTGCAGGGAGCAGCGCCGCTCTTCTTTCTGGACTATTTCGCCGTCGGTAAGCTCGATGCAACCGTCGCCGCCGCCGTAATTTCCGGAATTGCGCGCGGGTGCCGGAACAACGGGTGTGCGTTGATTGGTGGTGAAACAGCGGAAATGCCCGGCTTTTACACGCCGGGCGAATACGATCTTGCAGGTTTTATCGTGGGGGCAGCCGAGCGTTCCAAGCTCCTCACCGGAAAAGGAATCCGTCCCGGTGATGTATTGCTCGCCCTACCTTCCACGGGCTTACATACCAATGGTTATTCGCTGGCTCGCAAGTTGCTTTTTGAGCGGGCCGGGTACGGGCCGCAGACTGTTCTGCCCGAGATCGGACGGACGCTGGCGGAAGCGTTGCTCGCGGTCCACCGTAGTTATCTCAAACCGATCCGCGCTCTATTAGACGCAGGGCTCTTACGCGGGGCCGCCCATATTACCGGCGGCGGCATCACCGATAACGTTCCCCGGATTCTGCCCAAAGGCCTCGGCGTAACAATCGAGACGAGCGCCTGGAAAATCCCACCGGTGTTCGAGCTGTTGCGACGGATTGGGAATATCCCGGACGACGATTACCGGCGCACCTTGAATCTCGGGGTTGGTATGATCCTCACCGTACCCAAGAGCGCGGCCGCCAAAGCCGAGTCCGTTCTGGGCCGGCTCGGTGAATCTCCTTTCCGGATCGGCGCTGTGATCTCGCATCGGCGTGGCCGCCCTCGCGTGGAATACCGATGAAGCGGCTTGCGATACTCCTTTCCGGCCGCGGGTCCAATTTCGAGGCAATCGCCGATAACATTGCTCGCGGCGCGATCGAGGCCGTCGTTGCCATAGTCATTAGCAACCGGACGGACGCGCGAGGACTGCAGATCGCCCGTGAGCGCGGACTTCCGTGCATAGCCATACCGTCGAAGGGCATGGACCGGGAAGCCTACGATCGCCAACTTATGGAGGAACTGCGCAAACATGATGTCAACCTGATCTGCCTCGCCGGTTATATGCGTCTGCTGAGCGCGTTCTTCATCCGCGAATTTCGCAACCGGATCCTCAATATTCATCCTTCCCTGCTGCCGGCCTTTCCCGGGCTGGACGCTCAGCATCAGGCACTGCAATACGGAGTCAAGGTCAGCGGCTGTACCGTTCACTTTGTGGATGAGTATCTGGATGCCGGCCCGATCCTGCTTCAGGCCGAGGTGCCGGTTCTGGATAGCGACACCGAAGAAACGCTTTCCGCGCGCATCCTGCAAGAAGAGCACCGGATATATTCCGAGGCCATCCGGATTGTTCTGAGTGGCCGTTATTACATTGACGGGCGACGAGTTGTTTTGAGTTAGTTCCGGCCTATGCCGCGCTATTATAGGGTTCGATGAATCTGGTCGTCGCGAGCGATCATGCCGGATTCCCCTTGAAATCCCGGGTGATCGAGGAACTCCGGAAGGCTGGTCACCAGGTAACCGATCTGGGAACCGCCTCGACAGAGCCTGTGGATTATCCCGATTACGCCCGCGCCGTGGCCGAAGCGATCCTCGGCGGCCGCGCTGAAAGGGCCGTCCTTCTCTGTGGCAGCGGCGCCGGGGCGTGCGTCGCCGCCAATAAGTTCCACAGCATTCGCGCCGCCACCTGTCACGATACTTTTTCGGCCCGGCAGGCGGTCGAAGACGACGATGTCAACGTGTTGTGTTTGGGGGCTCGCGTGATCGGCCCCGAGTTGGCGCTCGAGTTGGTTCACGCCTATACCGCCGCCCGCTTCTCCGGCGCCGAGCGCCATCGCCGCCGCCTCTCAAAGATTGCCGGCTTCGAGGCCGAGTTCGGTAAGTAGCTCGTGGCCGTCTTCCAGGATCAGATTCGCGTTTCGACGCGCGGCCATTGCCACGTACTTGATATCACGCCGGAAGTGGCTCGCATGGTGGCCGCCAGCGGCGTGGAGGTGGGAGTCGTGAATATCTCGGGCATTGGGTCGACTCTGGGTATCACCACGCTGGAATTTGAGCCCGGGTGTGTATCTGATCTGCAGCGGGCGCTGGAACTCATCGCTCCCTCCAACACCAATTACGCCCACAACGCGCGCTGGCATGACGAGAATGGGTACGCGCACCTGCGCAGCGCATTGATTGGCACTGCAAAAACATTTCCGGTTTCGGGGGGGCGTTTGGCGCTTGGGACGTGGCAGCAGATTGTTCTCTGCGACTTTGACGACCGGCCCCGTGAGCGCGAGATCGTCGTCACCGTGGTGGGCGAGAAGCCGGACTCGTGAAATACGGGTGCGGCTCCGGAACCGCGGCGCCGTCCTTGCGCGGATCGGAGGCGCCATAGTTCGTGTTCGCCGCCGAATCGCGCACCACCGCCTGACCGCCCCCGACTGTCTGGGAATAGTCCGCTAACAGCCGCAATTTATGGCCTCGCGCCGCGAGCGCGTCCAATACCTCAGCCGTCACGCGGTTCTCGATTTCGAGATCGCAGCCGCCGGTCGTGAGCTTGGTGAAACGCGGCGTCTCCAGCGCCTCTTGGATGTTCATTTCCTGGTCGGCGATGTTCGACACGAACTGGGCATGGGCCTGAGACTGGTTGAAGCCTCCCATGATTCCAAATCCGATGTGAACGTTTCCTTTTTCCATGAACGCGGGAATGATCGTATGGAATGGCCGTTTCCTGGGGGCGAGTGCGTTCGGATGTCGCGCGTCCAGAGTAAACAGCGCTCCCCGATTCTGCAGGGCGAACCCATAATCGTCGACCACGACCCCTGAGCCGAAGCTCGAATAGAGACTCTCGATCAGCGACACAATGTTTCCTTCCCGGTCGACCACGGACAGGTAAATGGTATCGCCCGCCGTCGGCATTGGCCGGCCGGGAGGAACGTCGCAGCGAGCCTTCTCCGGATCGATCTCATGAGCTCGCTCGCGCGCGTAGCTCATGGAAAGTAGGCCGTCGACCGGCAACTTCGCGAATTTCGGGTCTGCCACATAACGGTGCAAGTCAGCGTATGCCAGTTTCTGCGCTTCGATCTGCACATGCAGTTCTTCCGCACTCCGTGAGAAATACTTCTGCAGCGGAAACTGCGCCAAGATGTTCAGCATCTCCAGGGCGGCGATACCCTGGCTGTTCGGCGGCAACTCGTAAACTTTCCAGCCGCGATACTCCGTGGAAATCGGTTGAACCCATTCGGCCGTGAATTCGTTCAAATCAGCCGCGCTCATTTTGCCGCCCAGACGCTGGCTGCTCTTTAGAATGGCTTGGGCGATCGGACCGCGGTAGAACGCCTCCGGCCCGTCCGCCGCGATCAGACGGAATGCGGCAGCCATCTCTGGATCGCGAAAGACCTCGCCGACCTTCGGCGCGGCCCCATTGTGCAGGAAGATCCGGCGGGCGTTTTCGTCCGTCGACAGCTTGTGTACGGTATTGTGCCAGTCCGCCTGGATCAGTTCGGTGACCGGGTATCCATGCTCGGCGTAATAGACGGCGGGCTCGAACAACTCCCCCCATGGGCGTTTACCGAAGCGCTGGTGCAGTTTGGCCCACCCATCAACCGCACCCGGCACAGTCACGGATTGGATGCCGCGATCCGGCATCTTTTCGCTTCCCAGCGATTTCAGCAATTCGATCGTGAGCCCCTTCGGCGCCCAGCCGCTTGCGTTCAGGCCGGTCAACTTGCCGGTCTTCGCATCCCAGTAAATCGCGAACAGATCGCCTCCGAGCCCGCACATCATCGGCTCGACAACCGCCAGCGTGGCGTTGGCCGCGATGGCCGCATCGACTGCCGATCCGCCACGTGCGAGGACCTGCGCGCCGGCCTGCGACGCGAGCGTCTGGCTGGTGGCCACGATCCCGCGGTCGGAGATCACCATCGACCGAGCGTAATTCCGCTCTTGAGGGAGCAATGGAAGCACCACTAACAGCAGTATCACGAACCGCATGGCAATCGCGATCATATCAACTGCGGCAGGCCCGCGCAGCCGTACTTGTTACAATGGGGCTTCACACGCATGTTGGACGGACGTATCCAGGAACTGGAATCCGGTTCCCTTGCACGAATTGCATCCGCGCGCTCGGTCGAAGACCTGGAATCGGTGCGCGTGGAAGCGCTCGGGCGCAAGGAAGGCGCGCTTACCCTGATCGGAAAGGAAATGGGAAAGCTGGCGCCGGAGGAACGCAAGCGCATCGGTGCGCTCCTGAACCATGCCAAGCAGACACTGGAAGAAGCCATCGAGTCCAGGACCCGGCAGTTCGCGGACGCCGACCTGCGCGCGCGGCTCGATGCCGAATGGGTTGATTTGACGCTGCCTGCTCCCGGGCCCGCCCGCGGGCATCTGCACCCAATAACCCAAATCCAGCATGAGTTAGAGGAGCTATTTGTATCACTCGGTTTCGCGGTGCTCGACGGCCCCGAGGTCGAAACCGAATACCACAATTTCGATGCGCTCAATATTCCCGCCACGCATCCGGCGCGCGACACACAGGACACGTTCTGGCTGGAAAACGGCCTTCTCTTGCGCACCCACACCTCGCCGGTTCAGGTGCGCGGCATGGAAAAGCTGGGTCCGCCGCTGCGCATGATCGCTCCTGGCCGCGCCTTCCGTAACGAAAGCGTCGACGCCTCCCACGAGCATACGTTCTATCAGCTCGAGGGCATGATGGTGGATCGCGACGTCTCCGTCGCTCACCTGCTCTTTTTCATGCGCACCCTGCTCACTGCCATTTTCAAGCGCGAAGTCACGGTGCGGCTCCGACCCGGGTACTTTCCCTTCGTCGAACCCGGCTTCGAGCTGGATATCCAGTGCCTCATCTGCGGCGGGCCGGGATGCCCGGTTTGCAAGCAGAGCGGGTGGGTCGAACTACTGCCGTGCGGCCTGGTCCAGCCCAACGTATTGCGTATGAGCGGCATTGATCCTGAACAATGGAATGGCTTCGCGTTCGGCCTGGGTCTGACACGGCTGGTAATGATGCGCTACGCCATTGACGACATCCGTCTCCTGCAAGGCGGCGACTTGAGGTTCTTGGAGCAGTTCTAATTGAAATTCTCGTACAACTGGATTCGGGAATTCGTGGACGGTTTGGATTGCGCGCCCGGCGCGCTGGAAAAACTGATCACGATGAAGACCGCCGAATGCGAGGGCATCGAAGTGGCGGGCCCGTTGCTCGACCGCGCTTGTGCTGCCCGCGTCGAGTCCGCGGAGCCGATTCCCGGCGGCCATAACCAGAAGGCAATCGTGGACGCAGGACGTTACGGCCGGAAAACGGTCGTCTGTGGCGCGCCGAACTGCCGCCCGGGTCTGATGACGGCGTACGCTCCTATCGGCAAGAAAGTGATCCAGGGAGTGGAAAGCGACGGTATGCTCGCCAGCGGGGCCGAGCTCGGAATCAACCGCGATCATACGGGCGTCATCGAACTGGAAAGCCAGGTCGGCGCCCCGATCCCCGGATGCGTGCCCGACAGTATCATTGAGATCGACAATAAGTCCATTACGCACCGCCCGGATCTGTGGGGCCACCTCGGCATGGCGCGTGAAGTCGCCGCCATTCTGGGCCACAATCTGAAAGACCCGGTTCGGATGGATCTGCTGCCCAACAGCGCTCCTGCGATTCAGGTGCAAATCGAGGATTTCGATCTCTGCCCGCGTTATAGCGCGCTGGTCTTCGAAAATGTCACCGTCAAGCCATCGCCGCTTTGGCTGCAATACCGCCTCAGCGCGATCGGGCTGAACCCGATCAACAACATCGTCGACCTCACCAACTACGTGATGGCCGAGCTTGCTCAGCCGATGCACGCCTTTGACGCGGAGCTCCTGAAAGGCGGCACAATTTTCATCAGGCCAGCCCGGTCCGGCGAGCGCTTTCGCGCGCTCAATGAAGAAGAGTACACGCTGCAGCCGTCAAATCTGGCGATTGCCGACGCCGGCGGCGCCATTGCGCTGGGCGGAGTCATCGGCGGCCTCGATAGCTCGATTACGGAAAAGACCACGCGGGTCGTTTTGGAAAGCGCGAACTTTCAGGCTGCGTCGATCCGCAAAACATCCGCCGCCATCAAATTGCGCACCGATGCCTCCATGCGTTTCGAGAAGGCACAGGATCCGGCCAACACCGTGCGCGGAATTGCACGGGCGATCGAACTGCTTCAGGAACTCTCGCCGGGCATCCGCGCCGTCGGGGGTGTGGCCGATCAGAGGCGCGCGATTCCAGCGCCGCCGCCGATTGAGCTCCCGCTCGAGTGGCTGGCCCGAAAACTCGGCCGCTCGGTCGAACCGGAGAAAGTGCGGCGCATTTTAGAGAGCCTGGAATTCGGCGTCTCGGAACCGAAGCGCGGCGTGTATTCCGTCACCGTGCCCTCCTGGCGCGCCACCAAGGACGTCACCATCAAAGACGACCTGCTGGAAGAGGTCGGCCGGATGATCGGCTACGATTCCATTGCGCCCCAAGCGCCACTGGTGCCTGCTTCCGTGCCGCCGGAAAACCAGGAACGCCGATTCCAACATCAGGCGCGCCAGATTTTCGCCGACCAGGGGTTCACGGAGGCTTACAACTATTCGTTTCTGAGCGAGGAAACCGTTCGCAGCTTCGGCTTCGAACCATCTGCTCTGGTCCGTGTCGTCAATCCCATTGCCTCCGACCAGGCCCTGATGCGGCCTTCCTTGCTTCCGGGCCTTTGGAAAAATATCACGGAGAACCTCAAACACCGGGACGCATTCCGCATTTTTGAAATCGGCATTGAGATTCACAAGCGTTCTGAGGGTTTGCCGGACGAAATCCCGCACCTCGCCGCCGCGATTTATGACCGCGAGGGTGATGGCGTCGCTGCCTTGTTCGAGGTCAAGCGCGCCGCCGAATACCTGATTCCCGGCGCGCAGGCGTGCCCCGCTGCCGCACGTCCGTTCGAACACCCGGCTCGCGCCGCCGATTTGCTTTGGCGCGGCGAGACCGTCGGCCGCTTTTTCGAACTGCACCCGTCTCTGCTGGAGGCCGGCCGGGCCGCTGTTCTCGATCTTGACCTTCGTGTGATCGAACGCCTTGCGGCTGCCGAAAAGAAGTATACGGCGATCCGCCGCTATCCTTCGAGCGCCTTCGATCTTTCGGTAATTGCGTCGCTCCGGGAATACGCTGGTCAACTGCAGACCATGATCGCATCGTTTGCCGGGCCGCTCTTGGAATCAGTTGAGTTCGTGCGCGAATATTCGGGTCCTCCGCTCGAACCAGGCCGCAAGAGCGTGACCTTTCGAGTGACTCTCGGCTCACCGGAGCGCACGCTCTCATCCGACGAGATCAGCGAAAATCGCGATTCCATCATCAGATCCATGCGCGATCGGGGTTACGAACTACGCGTGTGAGCACGCGCCGGACCAAGCCTGGCGGTTGGGTGGCCCGGCGGCGTGGCCCGTGCCGGTGGTGCGGCGTTCAGGTCCCCGCGCGTCGTTTCACGTTTTGCAGCCCGGAGTGTGTTCATCAGTGGAAGCTGCGTACCGACCCGGGGTACCTGCGGGATCAGGTTTTTGTCCGTGATCGCGGCGTCTGTGCCGAATGCGGCGTCGATACGGAAGCTCTGCGCAAGAACAAGCGGAAGCTCGATTACACAGCTCGCCGCCAGTTCGAAAAGGAATGGGGCCTCCGCCGCCACCTCTGGGATGCCGACCATATCGTGCCAGTTGTGGAGGGCGGCGGGGAGTGCGACCTGTCCAACATGCGCACCCTCTGCCTGAAATGCCACCGCGCAGTCACTGCGGGCTTGAGGAAGCGGCTCATCCGCTCCGATTCCGTCAACTTAGGTTAGTAAACCTTGGTTACCTCAGGCGGTACAACGATCGGCCGACTTGAAGGAATGGGGAATTTCCTGTACAGTCACCAGCGATAGCATTATCCGTTAACAACGTTGCGGATCAAGGCAAGGAAGGTTTATGTACCCATCTGAAAACATACCCGTCGAGCTGTCCGATTCCAAGGAAATTGCCGCGTTATTGGCTGCGCAAAAGCATGCGCAACGCCCAATCGCCGCGCAACGAACCCGCCTGGGCGGACGGACGGTGCGGCGCCGGCGGTGCCATTGTGGGACCTGTTCCACTTGCCTGGAGAATCAAAGGTGGGAGAGAATCTTCAACGAGAAGTTCGCCGATCCCAACTACTACAAGCCCCAACCGGTCCGCCATCTTTCGTCCCTGAGTTGGCCGCCGCGCTAACGAGCTAGTTGTGGGGCAGGCCTCCGGCCCGCCGCGCGTCGGATCCCTTCTGAGATGACACCGGCTATTGCGAAAGCTGCCAATGCAGCCCCATAGGCGGTACGAGAGTTTTCTCGCAGCTTGTCCGGACCGTGCAGATCACACCAAACCGGCATGCCTCTCGGATATTCACTCCGATCGTAGACGTACAATCCGCGCGTTCGCAGTCCTTCAGCGGCGCTCTTCAGCGTGCGTGTGGCCTTGCGGTTGCAAACCAGGCAGCGTGCATCGATTCCTTCCAGCCGCGCCAGGCTGATATCGCGATTCACCATGAACCCGAACGTGGCGGCCGGCGCCGCGATCAACAGTAGAAGCGCGAGGGCCTGCACTCGCATGCCGTCCGCTCTCAATCAACCCGGGCCCGGACGGCGCTGTTTGACTG
This sequence comes from Bryobacteraceae bacterium, assembly GCA_036406715.1. Taxonomy (GTDB): domain Bacteria; phylum Acidobacteriota; class Terriglobia; order Bryobacterales; family Bryobacteraceae; genus PSRJ01. Next base: position 21,004 of record DASXAK010000053.1, read on the forward strand.
CAGCGTGTCCAGTTGATTATCGATTTTCTTCTTGAGCTGGTCCGGCATTAACTCTGCAGACTCGCGCAGACGCGCTGGAAGAAGCGCGGCAACCGCCTCCGGACCTTCGATCAAATCCGCCCTCTGCACTTCCGGATAGCCCAGTGCGTCTGCGAGGCGGCAGGCGACTCCTACCAGCTCAAAGAATCGGCCGGCGTGTGTCGCGACGTCCCAGTGGTGGAAACGGATACAGTCGCATAAGGTTGGCGGGAAGCCCCATGCCGCCGCGAGGAACGCGCCGGCATCATCATGCGAGCATCCAAACAGGAGTTCTTCCATCCTCAGGTACTCTGGAATGCTGCCGAACGTGGTGGTGAGCACCTGTCCATATTTGTCCGGAGCGATTTGAAATAGCGCCAGCCGCCCGACATCGTGCATGAGACCCGCCGTATAGAGCAGGGGAACCGAATTCGCCTCGATCGTGCCGAGCGTTTCCGCAACTACGGCGGTTGCGATGCTGTGCCGCCACGCAAGCTGCAGTGCCTCGGCCCATCGTCCCGGCCGCAAATAGCCCTTCACTGCCACCGCAAATGCCAGCGATCGGATTCTTTCCATGCCCAGCAGCGCAATTGCGTGCCGGATGTTGTTTACGGCGGCGCGAGTGCCAAATGCCGGAGAATTCGCCAGGATCAGCAGGTCTGCCGCCAGCACCGGGTCCGATTTGAACACGCTTTCAAATTCGAGGATGGCTCGTTCACTGTCCACCGAAATCGAGAGGAGCTTCAAGGCGGACGGCCGCAGCGCGGGCAGCCGTGACAGGCGATTGAATACGCTCGGCTCGACCCCGAACGGCAGGGTGGGCACCGCCACTTGACTCAATGAGCTCTGCAATGCTGTCCCTTTTGCAATTCCCGCGTCAACGTAACGGATCGCCGACGAGAATCACATCGGTTTGATTGTAGGGCAGTTCGCCCAATTTTCAGGTATTTACCTCAGTTAATACGGCTCCATATCGCGGCAGCAACACCTTCATCCCGCCAGTACCGGGTTGAAAAAGCGGTACTTTCACGCGTGCTGCCGTAGTACGTCCCGGCTTGTCACGACACCCGAGTCGGCCCGATTATCTTCAGTAGACTTGCTAACGTCAGCACTCATTTCGGAAAGCGACCGCCGCGGCGCTCAACGCTATCGGTGCCAAGTGGAGCTGCGCTTCGAACGCCAGGGCTCCGATGGCGCCAGGCACCTTGGCCACGGCATGACTGAAGACGTCAGCCGGCGAGGCCTGCGGTTTCGGTCCGAAGAACCGCTGGAAATCGGGGCCGAAGTCACGACTCGCATCGCGTGGCCTCTCAAGCTGCAAAATGTCTGCGAAATGGAGCTGGTTTTAAACGGCCTTGTCACACGCGTGACCGAACGCGGCACGATCGTGCAGATTCGCAGCTATGAATTCCGCACGTGCGGTTCGCGGTCGTTCTGCGAACCTGTCGAGCATTCCAGCAACTGGATCCTGGCGTAGGCGGCGGTGGGATGAGCCGGCGTCCACCAGGCTCCCGAGGTGTCTTTTGTCAGCAGGCACTTCCGGCCATAGGACCAGCCCTCAACCTGAACAGTCGCCCCTTTTCGATCTACTTGGTAAAGAGCGGCGGCACCCAACTCCAAGGCTAGGGCGGGAAGCGACCATCCGGTGACATCCGAGAGAATCCGGATCGAGCCGGTCCGTGAAACACAAATCACGTAGTGCGGACTCTCGTGGGATGCAGCCGCGGCGGCCGTTTCCAGGATGCGCTCGGCGTCTCGAAGAAAGCTCTCCACAAGAGTCTCTTCGGACGGCCGAACGCCGGTCTCGCCTGAGATTTTGGTTATTGCGTCAGTGGCAGAAACGCGAGCACTTTCTGGACATAATCGAGGGTTTCCGGATAATCCGGCACGCCTCCGGCCTGGTTTACTCTGCCCGGGCCGGCGTTGAAGGCTCCCAACGCCATCGGGAGGTCGCCGCCATATGACTGGAGCAGTTGTTTTAGCAGCCGCGCTCCGGCGTTGACATTCTGCTTTGGATCAAATGCGTCCGTGACGCCCAATTGCATGGCGGTGGCGGGCATCAATTGCATCAGTCCCATCGCGCCTTTGGAGGAAACGGCGCACGGCCGCGCGGCGGATTCCTGCCGGATCACGCTGCGCAGCAAATCCGGATCGAGATTCTCTTGTTCCGCCGCCTGGTCCACCAACGGCTCGAGCTCAGCAGTTCCCAGCGGCGGACAGGACGGCTCCAGATTCGCGAAGGGGCGCCAGGAAGGCCGTTGGAAAACTGAACGGACAGGCATGCCAGCCAGTTGTCCCTGAACCGACCGGCGCTGCGCCTCCAGCGACCCAGCCATCGAGGCGACCGCGTCCCGCTGCCGGGCTACTGACTTTTCCATCGCCTTGGCAGCCGCAGCCGGCTGCGCGCCGTCCGCCGCCGAGAGTGTCGATGCCAGCACCAGGGACCAGCCAAATCTCTTCAACTTATTCATTCCATTTGACTTGTTTCGCCTCATGCGAATAACCTTAGAATCCATTAGGGGCGCTGCCGATATGAAATTCGGGTTGCAGGATGCAGCCCGTGAGGCTTTTATGCAAATTGGGTCGGTAAATTCGCTGACGCCGGCGCCAGCCGTGGATCCCACTCCCGCTGGCAACCAGGAACCAGTCCTCCAAAAACAGGTGGTTACCGCCGTTCGCGCCCTGAACGAATCGGGGATGTACGGACAGGATCGGGAGCTGCAGTTCGCGCGCGATCCCGGAACCAAAACCATGGTCATCAAAGTGGTCCAGCAGCAGACCGGAGAAGTGCTGGAACAGATACCTCCGGAAGAAGTGCTGCGAGCGGCCGAAGCACTCAAACAAATGCAGAGGCCGTCCAAGTGATGTGGAAAGAGGCGTATCTCGCGAACGTGCTTTCGGCCGATCCGATGGAGCTGGTCTGCCTCTTGTACCGGCATGCCATCGCCGCCGTTCACGATGCTCGCCATCATCTGGCGAACCGCGATATCGCCGAAAGAGCGAAGGCGATTTCCAAGGCCATCGCGATCATTGGCGAACTGAACAGTTCGCTGGATCAAAAGGCAGGCGGCACAATCAGCGCCAACCTGGAGCAATTGTACTCGTACATGACACTCCGGCTCACCGAAGCCAATATCCGGCAGGAGGATGGGCCGTTGGCGGAAGCCGAGTCGCTGCTGGCGACATTGAGCCAGGCGTGGGAGGAAGCGCGCGCCAAGCAGGTTCCGGGTCAACAGCCGGAAACCCCGGCAGCGCCAGCCCCCGTTTGGCAGGAGACCAATCTTGAGCCAGCGGCTCATGGCTGGAGCGCTTAATCTTTCGCCGGCTCTTGCCGGATAAGGCCCTTCGCGACAAGATCGGCAAGCCCGAGACCGCCGCCCTTTGAAAGCGATTGCGCAAACATCTCCTGCGCGTATTCCATAGCGGACGCGGAAGCGTCATCCTCATCCGTTCCCATCCATCCGCCCTCGGAGTCGCGCATCGACTTCATCATTTGAGCGATGAGCAAGGACTCGAATTGGCGCGCGGCGTCGTGAATCTTGGCAGGGTCGTCCTTCGGCGTGGGAGAGATCTGGCCATTGGCCGGCATTGAGCTAGCCGGAAGGAGCGGGCTCATGTTCAGATCACCTCCAGTTCAGCGTCGAGCGCGCCGGCGCTTTTCAAATTTTGCAGGATGGCGATGATATCGCGCGGCGTGCTGCCAATCGCGGTCAGCGCCCGAACCAACTCCTCGATGGTCGCGCCTTCCTTGAGAAGAATGTCGCGAGCGCGGTCTTCCTTGGCTTCGACCGAGACCTGCGGGGTCACGGCTGTTGTTCCGTTCGACAACTCGGACGGCTGGCTCACGTTCACCGCCTTCTGCACTTCGACGGTCAGATTGCCTTGCATCACGGCCACTGGAGCGATGCGAACATCTTTGCCCATCACGATCGTGCCTGTCCGCTCGTTCACCACGATTTTCGATTCGCGGTCAGAGTCAACCGTCAGGCGCTCAAGCTCGGCGACAAATTCGGTGGGCGTGGTTTGGAATCGAGCCGGTAAATTGATGGCAACCACTCCGGCGCTTTCCGCGGTCGCCCCGCCGCCGAACTTCTGATTCACGGCCTCGGCGACGCGCGCGGCAGTCGTGAAATCAGCTTGCCGTAGCTGGAGGCGGACCGTGTTGCCGATCTTTGCCGTCGGCGCCGGCACTTCGACTATCGCTCCATCGGGAATGCGTCCAACCGTGGGATGGTTGACGATCTGCGCGGCCCCGGCGCCGCCGGCCGATGCGGTAGCCGAGTATCCGCCTAAAACCGTCGGGCCCTGCGCGACGGCGTAGATTCTTCCATCGGGTCCTCGCAACCCCGTCATCACCAGGATGCCGCCCTGCAGACTGGGTGAGTCGCCTAGAGCCGCTACTGTCACATCGATTTTCATGCCGGGCTGGGCGTAAGGCGGCAGGGTGGCGGTTACCATGACTGCCGCCGTGTTTTTCACCTGAATCGCAAGAGGGTTGACCGCCACTCCCATCCGCTGCAGCAGGTTCGTCACGCTTTGGGCAGAGAACAGCGTTTGCGTTCGATCTCCGGTACCTTTCAGGCCGACCACCAGGCCATAGCCCATGAGCTGGTTGTCGCGAATGCCCTCCAATGAGACCAGCTCTTTCAGGCGTGTAGAGCCGTGCAGGACGGCTGGAGTCCACGAGGCCACTAGAAGCATCGCCAGGGTCTTTTTCATAGGTCCTTAGAAGGGCAGAATCCCCATCAACACCCGCCACAACACGAACGGGCGGCGGACGGCATCATTCACGACACCTTTCCCGTTGATCTTCAGTTCCATATCGGCGATCTGATTTGAGCTGATGGTATTGCCGGTACTCAGGTCTGTCGGACGTACGACGCCGCGGATTGTGACGAGCTGGTGTTCCGAGTTGACGTCGACTTCCTTGCTGGCCTCAATCACCAGGTAACCATTAGGCAGCACCTGGATGACGCGAGCGCTCAGGGTGGTTGTCAAAGTTGTCGTACGGGTAGTCGCCCCCTGCCCGTTCAATTGCGACTGAGTGTTCAGGTTTGCAAGGTTAGCTAAAGGGCCAGCGGGGCGGGTCGGGCCTGCGGCCGCCGTGACGGAACTGCTCAGAGTCGACTGACGTTGTGTTTTGGTTGTGCCTTGCGCGACGGCGTTCGCCTGCTCGGACACAATGATGGTCAGGATATCGTCCACCTGGCTGGCGCGCAGGTCCGCTCCCATATCCATGAATCGCGAGTTCGGAGTCCACAAGGAGCCGGCCGGTGTTGGGGTGCCGGCTGGGCGTGCGATTGCCTGATTGATATATTCGTCGAGCGGCGTGGGCTGCGGCGGTTTCTACGTCTTTTTGCTCGCGGCCGTCAGGACTGGAGCGGCGCAGACCAGCGTGGCAAGAAGTAAGTAAGTTCGGGCGTGCATATCAATTTCCTTGAGTGACGCCGGTATCGAGAAGCGCCTTATCGGGTCCTTCCACTCGCGCCTGAAAAATCTTGTTGCTGCGCAGATTTCGAATTTTGATCATGTCGCCGATGCGCCCATCGGATTCGGATTTGCCGGCGAACGCCAGACGCGCGGCACCGCTACGCACCTCGACGGCCACCGTATCCCCGCGCTTCACGTCTCTGGGCCGGTCTAAGTCGATGAAGCGGACCTCCTGGCCGGCTTCGATGGCCCGGACGGCAAGCCGGCCGGCGACCTGCTCGATCGTCGTTACCGAATCGCCCCCCAGAGGGAAGGCTTGCTTGGATTCCACGCGGAGTTGATCGACTGTGATGAGACCGCCCTGCCGGATCGGTTCCGCGGCGATCACGCGAGCCCGGCGGGCCATCACCACCACATGAGCCCAGATGGCAAACTGCCGATTCGCTCCATACACGATGTTTCCCCGCCAGATGACCGGGGTCAGGGAGTCAGGTAAGGCAGGGGCGCCCAGGTCCTCGCGTCGAAACTCCACGCGGCCACGTGGCACCGGATACAGGCTGGTTTCGACGATGTCGATTCGCGTTTCCGGGAACGGAAGCGCCGCCTTCATGGCCTCAAGCACCCGTCCGCGATCGAGCCTTTCAAGCGGCAGCTCGAAGCAGAGATCGCCGGGACCATCCAGTTGAAGCGAGTGGTTGCGCGCGAGCGAGATCAGCTCCGTTGAGCGAAAGACGCGGCGAACTCCAGGCCCGGGCGCGGGGCCGATCGGCGTATTGGGCGCGAGCTTGCCAAAAACGGGCAGAGCCTGAGCCAGATCGCCCGCGGTAATCGAATCGTGCTCGGCCGGCATGCAGCCGCTGGGCACGGCTCGCGCCGCGATCGCAACCGAGAGAAGCAATGGAGGCAAACGGCTCATTGAGAGAGATTGTTTACCTGCTGGTACATTTCATCCGCGGCCTTGGCGACCTTCGAGTTCGCCTCGTAGGCGCGCTGGGCGATGATCAGATTGATAAACTCCTGGACGATACTGACGTTGGATTCCTCGGTGTAGCCTTGCAGCAGACTGCCGAGGCCTTCCTGCCCGCCGGGATTGGCAACGACCGGTTCGCCGGACGCGTCCGTCGGCTGATAGAGGTTGTGGCCGATGCTATTCAACCCCGCGGGGTTCTGGAACAGAGCGAGTTGAATCTGTC
>DASXAK010000054.1:0-10351 GCA_036406715.1 Bryobacteraceae bacterium
GGAATGTCCGATTGTAGCGGACGAAGTTGGAGAAGAGTGGAAGTGCGGGCGACGGGAAGCCGCCCGCACTCGAGATGATCAGAAGTAGAACTTGGCGGCGATTTGGAGGATGCGCTGGCTGTTGGCGCGGACGCCATTCTCAGCGCCGAAGCCGTAGCGGCCGCCCGTGCCACCGAATTGGGACGGAAGATTAATGATCTTTCCCGCCTGGTCGAACACAATGGTGTTGTTGACGCCGACGTTTCCGGGCGCGCCGCTAGGCCCCCACTCGGTATGATTGAACGCGTTATACGCCTCGAGGCGGAGCTGAATGCGGGCCCTTTCCTTGATCGAAACGTTCTTGAACAAGCTCATATCCCACTGATTGATGCCGGGGCCGGTGATGCGGTCGTAGCCGGAGTCCATACCCACGCTGCCCTTGGGAGCAGGCGCGAAGCAGGACGTGTTGATGAACGCGTCGATGCTGCGGTCGCTGCGCGACACGTTCGGGTTGCATGTCATCACCACCCGCGGCGCCAGTTCCGGGCTGCCCGTGGTCGTGGCGTTGAGAGTCGAGCCTCCGACGCCGCTGATGCCGTAGGTCACGTTAATCGGCGCGCCGGTGCTCATGCTCGTCAGACCGGAGAGCTGCCAGCCGTTGAAGACCAGCCGCCCCGCTCCGTTGTCCAGGAACGTCCCTTTCCGGGCCAGGCTCGGAATGTCGTAAATATAGTTGATGGCGAGCGACTGCGTGCGGTCCTGCGGCAGCGGCCCGTAATTGGAGGCGCGTATGTTGAGCGGGTTGCCCGGCTGGCCCCCTGTGATGTTGACCGGCGCGGTCGACACACCCAAAGCCTTCGACCAGGTGTACGCGGCGCCGAGTTGCAACCGTCCGACCCGTCGGTTGAGAGCCACTTGCAACGCGTTGTAGTTCGCCGACGTCCCCCACGTAAAGGAAGTCCCGGCGCTGTAGCCGGCGTACGGGCGATACATGTCGGTCGGCAGGTTCGTCGTGCCGTCGAACTTCGGTACCCCTCTTGTAGAGTCCTGCGAATACGCCTGCCAGGCGCTCCCGAACGGGGCAAAGTTGAACGGCTGCGCCAGCCACAAATGGCGCGACTGGGAACCAACATAGGAGACGTCGAGGAAGAGCCCGGCCGGCAACTCGCGCTGCAGGCCCGCATTGTAGTTGTACACCGTGGGCACATGTCCGTCGGGAGCGAGTTGGTTCACGCCAGTGGGGAAGAACGTGCCACCCGCGCTCTGGATGTTCGAGAGATTTCCGTAATAGATGTTGGCGGTCCGAAGTAACGGAGGATTCGTCGTGTAGTTGCTCGTGATTCCCACACCGAACGTGGCGATTCGTTCGTAGAACACGCCGCCCCCTGCCCGGAACACCGTCTTGTTGTCGAACTGGTAGGCGACGCCGAGTCTCGGGCCAAATTGCGGTCCGCGATGGTCGATCAATCCCTCTGGCGTCCCGTTTTGCCCTGACCGGACCATCCCATTGTTGATGTCGCCGACGCCCGGAACAATCGCACCGATGTACACTGCCGGCTGAATCTGCCCGGTGACCGGATTCATCGCTTGCCGCGTTCCACCCGAGAGCACTGGCTGGAAGAAGGTCACCTGGTTCGCGGCGGTGTATTTTGAGTTGTCGAAGTTCGACATCATTCCCAGCGTGTCGTGGAAGGGCTCCACAAACGCGACGCGAAGCCCATAATTCAGAGTCAGCTTCTTCGTGATTTTCCAGCTATCCTGCCCGTAAAACTCGAAGTTCGTATAAGGGTAGCTGGGCAAGGGGTCCTGGTTGATCTGCGTGTACGTGTCGAAATTGCCGAGCAGCGCATTCGAAAATGCCCAGTTCGAATCGCCCGGATTATTTGCGTCGCGGCTGAAATCGATGGTGCCGTTATAAGGTTTGAACGCGTTCTCCGTCTTGATGGCTCGTTCGTAGTAGATACCGACCTTGATCGCGTGCGTCCCAACGATCTTGCTGACGTTATCGATGTAGTTCCACACCGGGTTGCGATTGTTATACGGCGTGCCGGCAAAGCTGGTCATCTGAGTACCGCTCACCGTCGGCGTTCCACCGAAGTTGAAATTCGGAATGACATTGCTTACGTTTGCCGAGGGGTACAGGAGCGGAATATCGATATGTGAGACCGAGCGGTAAAAAGGACTGCCCGCCGGCGGCGGGTCTCCCGGTATGCCGTTCACGGTATAGCCGAATTGAAATTCGTTCGTGAGCGTGGGGGTGACGATCGTCGCGACGTTGCCGGTGATCGACCAACCGTATGTCGGAGCCGTAAAGTTGCTGAGGCCGAGAACGTTGCTCGTGTCCGCGCGCCCGTAGGGCACTACCTGGGTCTGCTTGCTGTTCAGGCCGCGCACGAACAGCCGCCATTTTTCGGTGATGTTGTAATCGGCGCGATAAACCTGATCGAACGATGGAGACGAATTCGCTGCCTGCGACTGGTAGTTGTAATTCGGGTTGCCGGCGACGTTTGGCAGCGGCAGCCAGTTGAGCACCGACGGTCCGTACTGGTTGAAACGCGCCGCCGGCACTTGATTATTGGTAAAGGGCGCTCCTCCGGCCGCCGGATCCTTGATGGTCTGCAGCACGCCGGCGGCATCGCGCGTATTCGAAAAGTCACCCTGCCGCTCGGCGGCTGTGGGCACCGTGATCTGGCGGACCGCGTTCGGTGTGAACGACCGGTTCCACTCGTGCGACATGAAGAAGAACAGCTTGTCTTTACTGGTATTGAATTTTCCCGGGATGTAGGCGGGGCCTCCCAAGGTATATCCCGCAGTCATGAACCGGTATTGCGGAAATGCGGGAACCAGGTTGCCGGTGTTGGGGTCGCGAACGTTCGGCTGGGCGTTGTTGATGAACGTGTTGGCATTCATGAACTCGCCGCGCTTGAACCAGTAACCGTCGCCATGGAAATCACGCGTCCCGCTCTTGGTCACAATCTGAACCTGCGCGCCATCATTGCGGCCGAACTCGGCGCTTTGCGCGTTGGTCGAGACCTTGAACTCCGCGATCGCGTCCACATTGATGCGATACGCGAACTGCTGGTTGACGCCGATATCGGTGACGTTCTGCCCGTCGACCGTATAGTTGTTCTGGCCTGTTCGCCCGCCGTTGAAGGTCGCGTCGCCGCCGGTTGCGTCCGCCGGCACGCCCGGCACCGTCTTCAGCAATCCCGTATAGTTCCGGCCGTTGAGAGCGATGTCGACCATCTGCCGCCCGGTCACCAGGCCGGACCGCTCCGCACTCACTGTCTCCAACTGAATGGCGTTGGCTTCGACATTGACGATCTCGCCGGTCGAGCCGATTTCCAGATTGATGATGGGCAATCCCAAGCGGTCATTCACGTTCACCGCGATGTGCGACTGGGTCACTTTCTTAAAACCCGATGCTTCCACCGCCACCGTGTACTGGCCGGGCAGCACCGGAGAAAACACGTAGCTGCCTTCCGGAGACGTGGTCACCTCGCGAGCGGACGCCGCGCCTTGCGCCTCATTCGTGAGCGTCACTTTCGCGCCGGAAATGACGGCTCCTTGCGGATCCTGCACGATGCCGGTGATCGATCCCGCAGTGGCTTGCGCCCAGACTGCGCCGCAGGCCGCAACACTGACGGCCACGAGTGAGAAAACTCTTTTCCCAATCATTGCTGTTAACCCCTTTTCGCCCAGACTGGTTTCGCGGCGCCCCAGGCCGCAGAATACTAGCGCCGATAGTATTTCACTCAGAAGGGGTTGTCAAGACACGGCGGCGTCTTTTTGTTGTGACTCGCAGGAAAATCTCCTGTTTAACTATTCAACAGACCTTCTCTCTTTCCCGGGTACTTCCCCCGTGGCAGAATAGGACTGCCGCATGTTTTCGTGGCTCTTTTCCGACCCGCTGCCCGCCGGCACGCCGGCGCCGGATTTTACTCTGCCCGACGATTCCGGCAGCACGGTCACGCTCTCGGCCCTGCGCGGCCATGACGTTGTGCTGGTGTTCTATCCCGGTGACGATACGCCGGGCTGCACCAGGCAGCTCTGCGAATTCCGCGATCAATGGGATGCCGTGCGGCGGCGCGGCATCGAACTGTTTGGCGTCAATCCGCAAAGCCCGGCCAGCCACGGACGCTTCCGCCAGAAATTCCATTTCCCGTTTCCGCTGCTGGTCGATAAAGGCCAGAAGGTCGCCGCGCTTTATCACGCCAACGGCTTGATTGTGAAGCGCACCGTATACCTGATTGGCGCCGACGGAATGATCCGGTTCGGGCGCCGCGGCATGCCGAAACCGTCGGACGTGCTGGCAGCCGCCTGATGCAACTTCCCCGGGTCTATCCGATCCTTGACACCGAAGCGCTTGACCGCTGCGGAATCGCCCCGGCCGCCGCGGCTGCCGCGCTCCTCGAAGGCGGCGCCGGCATCATCCAGCTTCGCCACAAAAGCCACTGGAGCCGCGAATTTTTTGAGACCGCGCGCCAGGTAGCCCGATTGTGCCGGGAAGCCGGGGTTCTCCTGGTGGTCAATGACCGCGCCGATTTCGCACTTCTGCTCGAGGGCGGCTTGCACGTCGGCCAGGACGATCTGGCTCCCCGGGATGCCCGCAAACTGATCGGATCGGAGCCGCTCCTCGGGTTTTCCAGCCACAACGTGAACCAGCTTTGCGCGGCCGGCGGCGAGCCGGTCGACTACGTCGCGTTCGGGCCCGTGTTCTCCACCACGTCCAAGCGCAATCCCGATCCGGTGGTCGGGGTGGAAGAAGTGCGCCGCTGCCGGACGCTGATTCAGAAGCCGCTGGTGGCGATCGGCGGCATTACGCGCGACACCGCACCCGCCGTGCTCGAGGCGGGCGCCGATGCAGTGGCGGTCATCTCTGATTTGATTCCCGAGCGGGCAACCGCGAAATCGCTGCGCGAACGGATGGAAGAATGGCAACGAATCGTGACGACGGTTTGATCAAAGGCCTGGGCCTGATCGATTCCACCACTCTGGTGATGGGATCGATGATCGGGTCCGGCATCTTCATCGTGGCCGCGGACATCGCGCGCCAGGTCAATTCGCCCGGCCTGCTCATGATGACGTGGTTTATCACGGCGGCCATGACCCTTATCGCCGCGCTGAGCTACGGCGAACTGGCGGCCGCCATGCCCCATGCCGGCGGGCAGTACGTCTACCTGCGCGAGGCTTTCGGGCCCATGTGGGGCTTCCTCTACGGATGGACGCTGTTTCTGGTCATCCAGACCGGAACCATCGCCGCCGTCGCGGTCGCGTTTGCGAAGTACACCGGCATCTTCGCGCCCTGGGTGTCGGCGGAGAACTATCTCTTCGGCCGCGGGCACTTTGGCCTCAACACTCAGGAACTGCTCGCCATTTTCGTCGTGCTGCTGCTCTCCTGGAGCAACACGCGCGGCATTCGAACGGGTGCGGCCGTGCAGAACGTGTTTACGTTTGCCAAGGTGGCGGCGCTGCTCGGCCTCATCGGCTTCGGCTTCCTGGTGAGCACCAGCGCTCCTGCCGCGCAAAGCAACTTCACCGGATTCTGGCGTAACAGCGGCTGGAACTTCAATGCAGTGCGGCTGGTCGGCGTGGCAATGGTTGGCGCGTTGTTCTCTTCCGATGCCTGGAACAACGTGACCTTCACGGCCGGGGAGGTGCGCAACCCGAGACGCAACCTGCCGCTCTCGCTGGCCCTCGGCGTGGGGCTGGTCTCGGCGCTCTATATCAGTTGCAATTTCGTATATCTGAGACTGCTGCCCTGGGACGCCATCCAGCACGCAGCCGAGGACCGCGTCGCCACCGCGGCCGCCGCCGGCATCTTCGGCCCCGTCGCCGTGCAATTGATGGCGGCCGCCATCATGATTTCCACCTTCGGCTGCAACAACGGGCTGATCCTGGCGGGCGCGCGCGTCTCTTATGCGATGGCCAAAGACGGCCTGTTCTTCCAGCGCGCAGCGCGCGTCGATCCGGTCCACCACACACCGCGCTTCGCTCTGCTGGTGCAGTGCATCTGGACGGTTCTGCTGATCCTCAGCGGCAGCTACAGCGACCTGCTCGACTACGTCATCTTCGCGGCGCTGCTGTTCTACATTCTGACTATCTCGGGCCTGTTCGTGCTGCGCCGCACGCAGCCGAACCTGGAGCGCCCGTACCGCGCTTTCGGATACCCGGTCCTGCCGGCGCTCTACATCGCAATCGCGATCGTCATCGAGATTCTGCTGCTGCTTTACAAGCCCAACTACACCTGGCCGGGGCTGATCATTGTGATGCTGGGGTTGCCGGTGTACTTTGTTTGGCGCCGCCGACGATGACCCGGATTTTCTCTTCGGACGGCATGGTCTGAGAAAGATTTGCGAGCCTCGCCAGCAGGCTGGGCGTGACTTCCTGGCCGCGCGCCATGAATAACGTTCCCTTCGAGGTTCGCACGTCTTGAGCGAGGATCATCCCCCCTCGCAGCCGGCTCAGCGGCATCTCGCGGACGTCCGACTCCGGCCGGCTGCAGGCCATCTCGGCCAGCGCCTCCACGATATCGGGATCATACCAGCCGACGCGCCCGCGAAGCGTGTCAAAGGCGAGCGAAACCGGAGATCCCTCAGTTTCCATCTGGTCGAAATCGATAATCACTTTCAGCGCCCGCGCGCCCCAGGGAATAGCCGTTCCGGCCACGCTGTCGACAGGCGACCCGCTGCCGTCAAAGTGTTTGTTCTGATATCGGAGGATTTCCCGAACGGGCTCCAGCCGCGGGATATGGGCCAGGATTTCCTCCACAATATCCGGCAGACGGCTCACCATCTCTTTGTCCTCGTCGTTCAGGGGCTCTCCCCAATAGACTCTCTCCAGCGTCGCCGTCGATAGCAGCACGCTCCCGATCTGGGAGAGCATCGCAGCCACTTCCAGGTGCCAGTTCACGGGAATTCCCAGCGCCGAGATCAGCGCATTCATGGAGTGCCGCAGGCGCGAAGCCCGGCCGAAAGCAAGCGGGTTGGTCAGCGAGAGAATTTCAGTCAGCGCTTTGATGCTGCCGCCCACCGTTTGCTGCAGGAGGACACGTTCGGCTGTGATCAGTTGATGCTGCTGCACGGCGCTTTTGACCATCAACGCCATGAGCACGCGGGGACAGGGCTTAGTCACGAACCTGAAAATCTCGCCTTCATTCACGGCCGCGATCGCGCGATCCAGGTCGGGCTGCCCGGTAAATAGGACGCGTACCGTGTCGGGCGCCAGCTTCCGCGCCTTTTGCAGCAGACTTACCCCGTCCATCACGGGCATGTTCAGGTCGGCCACAACCGCCGCAAAGGGACCTCGCTGTTGAAGCATCTCCAGCGCAGTGGCGCCGTCGGCGGCCGTGAACACCTCGAAATGTTCCGACCGGAGGCTCCGGACGATCGACTCCAGCAACTGCGGCTCGTCATCCACAAAAAGGACCCGCGGCTTGTTTGATGCTTGCATCATGCTAAGCTTCCGAAGGCGCGATAACCTGCGCCGCCAGATCCCGCCAACCGGGAATTTCATTCGCCACTCCCAGCGCTTTCAGGTAAGCGAAATCGAGCAGCGAGTCATCGCCAACCATTTCGTTTGGACCGCCTCGCGCGAGCGCATCCGCAATGTGGGTGATCGCCAGCACATCCAGACCCGGCGTAGCACCGTCCGTCCCCTTGGGATGGTGATGGCGGCAGACTGCGTCCACGATGGGCAGCGGTAGCCCCCATAACGCCAGCAGATACGCGCCGATTTCGGCATGCCCCGTGCCTATGACCTCGTCTTCCAGCTCAAACATCGGACGGCCCCGCCGGTGCGCCTTCTCGAGCACCTGCTCGAGTTTCCGGGGCAGGCGGACCGCGAGCACCAGCTTGCCGGCGTCATGCAGGAGTGCGGCTACGACCGCGTCGGACGAGATCTTCTTGGACGCGGGAAGACGCGCCGCGATGGCCGCGGCTCGCTGCGAGTGTTCGTACAGCTCCTCAATCGAAAAGCCGGCGATGCGGTGGCGCGGGTGGAAGGTCCGAAAGATCTCCGCCGAGAGCACCAGCTGCTTGAGCACATCCAACCCCAGGTAACTCACCGCCGCCCGAACCGTCGTAACCTCCTGCACCAGGCCAAAGAAGGCCGAGTTGACCAGTTGCAGCATCTTGGCCGTCATCCCGACATCCTGCTCGATGATTCGCCCGATCTGTTCGATCGGCACCTCCGGATCCTGAAGCGCTCCCGCGAGGGCGGCACAGGTTCGCGGCAGCGAAGGCAACGAACCCACGGCGCCCACCACCCGCCGCGCGCCTTCGTCGGTGAGAATAGCGGTGAACCCGCAGGCGTGATCGATCGCCAGACGCAGTTTTTCCGGCTCGCAGGGTTTCGCCAGATACTGATGGGCGACGGGCACCGCGCGCATGGCCATTTCCATCTCGAAATATCCGGACAGCACCAGCCGGACGACGCCCGGATATTGCTTCTGTACTTGTTCGAGTAGTTGGGCGCCGTCCATTTCCGGCATGCGCATATCGGTGACGACCACGTCGAACGGGCTGGCGGCAAGCATCCGGAGCGCCTCCTCGCCGCTATGCGCGAACACCATCTCCCATTCCTTGCGCATCGAACGAAGCATGCGCTGCAGGCCCTCCAGAATCTTGGGCTCGTCGTCGACAAACAGAATCCGCTTCACGAGACCGCCTTCGGGACCCGGGCGGACCCGGCGACCTCCCGGGCGACGGATCGCCATTCCGGAAGATGGCCGGCCAGCTTCAGCCGGGAGAGATATTCGAGATCGAGCGGGGCATCGACTGCCCCCATTGGATTGGGAATCTGCTCGCGGGCGAGGCCGTCGGCGAGGTGGGTGATCGCCAGCACATCGAGGCTCCCGGCCTCGCCGGGCCGGGTGGCAGGCTGGTGGTGGCGAAAGACGGCTTCCACGACGGGCTCCGGCAGCCCCCAGAGACTGAGCAGGTACGCGCCAATCTCGGCATGGCTGGCCCCGATGGCCTCTTTTTCCACCTGATGCAAAGGCCGTTTTTGCCGCCGGGATGCCTCCAACGCCTGTTCGAAGAGCGCGGGAAGGCGCATCGCGAGCACCAGTTTTCCAATATCATGGAGCGCCCCGGCCAGCACAGCCTGCGAAGCGACATCCGCGGGCGCCGGCAGCCGCGCCGCGATCTTCGTTGTGATCCAGCAGTGGAGCTGAAAGTCTTCGAGCGAAAACCCGCGCACCGCCGGCGCCGGCTCGAAACTCTCGAAAATTTGCCGGGAGACCAGCAATTGCCGCATGCCGTCGAATCCCAGCTTCCCGACCGCAGCCGGGATCGTGGTGGTCACATTGCCGAACAGCGGCGAGGCGGCCACTTGCAGCAGTTGGGCGGTCATGCCTATGTCGCGCTCGATCGCCTGACAGACCTGGTCGGCGCCCGTCTCGGGTTCGCGCAGCAGCTCAATCGCATCAGCGCACGCATTCGGCAGGCCCGGAAGGCTGCCAATTGAGCCCACTACGCAGCGCGCCCGCAGGTCCGGCAACAGAGCCGCCGACCGGCACAGCCCCTCAATGGCCGCCACCAGGCCGGCGGAGCCACACGGCTTGGCGAGATAGCGGTGCGCCACGCCCGCTGCCTTGAGCGCGGCATCGCGCTCGAAATATCCGGAGAGCACCACCCGAAGGACGCCCGGAAATCTCTGCTGCACGCGCTCCAGCAGTTCGGCTCCATCCATTTCGGGCATCAAAACATCGGCGACAATGACGTCGAACGGGCGCGACTCGAGCAAGCGCAAGGCCTCTTGGCCGGTGGTCACGAAGGCCATTTCCCACTCGCGGCTCTGGTGGCGCAGCATGCGTTCGAGCCCTTCGAGCAGATTGGGCTCATCATCGACGAACAGGATTCTCTTCATCCGCCGCCGGCCGGGCCGAGCCGGCCGGATCCTACATCCTCCATCGGATGAAATCCGGGGTTCCTGTATAGGTCGTCTCCCAATCAACCGATCAGAGATCGAGAGGCCATGACGTGAGTCTCAGAGGCAGGTTACGGCTGTTCAGTGTATTGGCGGCCGGAGGCATTCTGGCGTGTGCCGTTCACGCCGACTCCATCGCGCTGGCCTGCCAGGCGTGCTTGCTTGCGCTGCTCATTTTGACTTCGCAACGGAGGGAGGGCGAAGAAGCCGGGCGCACGTTGGAGCTGAAGGCGGCCAACGCGAAACTCGAAGCGGCACTTGCCGACACGGAGGTATTTCTGAGCTGTGTGCCCTCGATTCTCATCGGGCTGGATGGGGAGGGCCGGATCACGCGCTGGAATCCGGCTGCCGCCACCAACCTGGGCTTGGGAGACGACGCGCTCGGCCTCACCCTCGACAAATGCGGCATCCAGTGGATGCATCCGAACATGAAAGCGGAAGC
>DASXAK010000055.1:0-3624 GCA_036406715.1 Bryobacteraceae bacterium
GCACTCCAACGGGTGTTATGGAAGCACTTCCAAAGTCTCCCCGCCGACCTCCTCCACGGAGGGGAACCGCCGTACGGGCTTTAACGGCCCTACGGGGAGTTCAGCACCATTACAGTGCAACGCTTGCCGGCCGGCAAGAAAAATGAAAGGTCACCGCGGAACTTTTCCGCCGCAACCTTCGTTCTGATTTCACGGTAGCAGGCAACAACCCTGGGCCAGAGTTAAGTTATTGGTACGGCTCGCGAAAAAAGCTGTGACTGAATTTTCATTGACAGACGAAATCATTTGGCTTACATTGTTTGAGAAATGCCGAAGTCCGATTCACTCGGCCAATTCGAACAGTTGGTGCTGACGGCAATACTCAAGCTGCGCGAGGACGCCTATGGCGTGACGATTCACGCCAAGGTAGAGGAACTCGCGCAACCGAAATCCGCGTCGCTCGGCGCGGTTTACGTCACTCTCGACCGTTTGGAGGACAAGGGCTTCATCTCCTCGCGGCTTTCCGATCCGACACGGGAACGCGGCGGGCGCTCAAAGCGGTGCTATCAACTGGAAGCACTGGGCGAGCGCGCGTTGCAGGAGTCCGCCGTGACGGCACGCCGAATTTGGGAAAGCGTCGCGGAGGCTTGGGGAAAGGAGATAGAGTCATGGGGCTCGCGCCGCCCAAAATGGAATCCGGTCCGCCCAAAGTAATCGAGATCCTCGTGTGGATGGTGCTGCCGCCGGCCTGCCGCGAAAGTGTCGTCGGGGATCTGCGGGAGCGATACAGATCGACGCCGCAGTATATCCGGGACGCAATCTCGTCGGTGCCGCTGGTGATCGTGAGTCGAATTCGCCGAACGGCCGATCCACGATTGCTGCTGCTGGAGGCGCTCACGCTCTATCTGGCCTTCCTCACGAGCGGTCGATTCGCGGACGACGCGCAGTTTCTGTACCAGCCGAATGCGTATCTCCGGCTGGCCGTTCCAGGGCTGGCGGCACTCCTGGCGTTGGTGCTGCTGGATGCCTATGCGAGTACGCAGAATCGCCTGATTTACGGACCGGTTGCCGCGATGGCCGGGATCTGGATTCAATCGAAGCTCACCGGCGCTCATCCTGCGTGGGGTTTGCCGCCGCACGTACTTGTGTACGCTACCGGTCTCGGCTTACTGCTGGTGGGGTGTCTGCGGATTCTGTCTCGGCCGGGTGACCATCGCACGACGGGCGCGAGGTAAGAGGGTCTTTTATGGATGCAGTCGAAATTCGGAATGTCACGAAAACGTTCGGCGAGACAACCGCTGTCAACGACCTGACGCTGAGCGTGCCGGAAGGATCGGTCTACGGCTTTATCGGTCCCAACGGATCGGGCAAAACGACGACCATGCGGATGATCGTCAACATCTTTTATCCCGATCGCGGCGAGATCCGGGTTTTTGGCAACCAGTTGCAAGGCACCCGTTCCGAGCAGATCGGCTACCTGCCGGAAGAACGCGGGCTGTACCGGAAGATGGAGGTGCGGGCGCTGCTCGAGTTTTATGGCGAACTGCGCGGCGGGCGCGCAGTGACTACCGAGGTGAACGGCTGGCTGAAGAAATTCGACCTGCTGCACTGCGCCGAGCGGAAGCTCGAGACGCTCAGCAAGGGCATGAGCCAGAAGGTGCAGTTCATCGCGTCGGTGGTGCCGGCGCCGAGGCTGCTTATTCTGGATGAGCCCTTCAGCGGGCTGGATCCCGTGAGTGCCGACGTGCTGCGCGATTCGATCCTGGAACTGCGCCGGCTCGGCGCCACGGTGATTCTGAGCACGCACGATATGCACGTGGCAGAAAACATGTGCGACCGCATTTTTATGATTTTCCGCGGCAAAAAGGTCTTGGACGGGACGCTCGATGCGATCCAGAACCAGTATGGGAATGACACGATCCGCGTGTCCGCGAACGGAAACGCGGCGGCCTTCGAGGGCTTGCCGGGTGTCGAGAAGATTCGCGATCACGGCCAGATGCAGGAGCTGCGAATGGCTCCGGGGTGCGACCCGCAGCAAGTTCTCCGGGCGCTGGTGGGGCGCACGCGCGTGACGAGTTTTTCGGTCACGCGCCCCTCGCTGCACGATATTTTTGTCCGGATTGCCGGCCCCGCGGCCGAGGAGGTGTCAGTTGCGTAGGATTCTGGGAATTGCGCGGCGCGACTATCTGGCGGTGGTCCGGACCAAGGCATTCCTCTTCGGCTTGGTTCTGTTTCCGCTGCTGTTCGGCGGCGGCGGCATCGCTAGCTCATTCCTCCTGCGTAGCAAGGGAGACAACCCGGATCGGCAGATTGCGGTGCTTGATCGGACGGGTGCGGCGGGGGCGGCGGTGGTCGCCGCGTTACGGCAGAGGAACCATGAAGAATCGACCAGCAAGAACGCGGGCCTGCAAGCCACACCACAGTACGAGTTCGAAACGGTGCCGGCGGACGGCGCTCGTCAGGAACAACAGCGACTGGAGCTGAGCAACCAGGTTCGCCGCGGATCGCTGCATGCGTTCATTGAAATTGCTCCGGACGCGCTGCATCCGCGCAGCAATCCGCCAGCATCTGTCGGGTACTACGCCGCGAACGGCGCCGATCCGGCTCTGCGGTGGCTGGCCGAAGCCGTCAACAACGGTCTGCGGCGCGCGCGGCTGGCGGAGCTAGGGATTCCGGAAGAGAGAGCGCGTGACGTCGCCGGCACCGCGCCTGTCGAGAGCATGGCCTTGATTGTTCGCGATGGACAAACCGGCGCGATTACGCAACCGCGGAAGCGGAGCCCGGTGGAAATTGTGGTTCCGATCGCCATGGTCGTCCTGCTCTTCATGATCGTGATGATCAGCGTGGCGCCGGTGCTTTCGGCGGTAGCAGACGACAAGCAGCAGCGCGTCTTCGAGATGTTACTGGGAACGGCGACTCCCCTCGAACTGATGGGCGGGAAGGTTCTCGCGGCGGTGGGGGTGTCGCTCACCAGCTCGGTTTTCTATCTCATCGGCGGCCTGCTGGCGCTGGAAGCGGCGGCGGCATTCGGGCTGGCGCCGGTAAACCTGATTCCGTGGTTTTTTGTGTACCTGGTGGCGGAGGTCACGATGCTTTGCGCGATGGGCACGGCGCTGGGAGCGACCTGCGGCAGTCCTCAGGATGCGCAACACCTGGCGATGCCGCTACTGCTTCCGGTGATCATCCCGATGTTTCTATTCGGGCCCATTCTGCAGCAGCCCAACGGCCCGATGGCGACGGCGGTGTCCCTGTTCCCGCTGTTCACTCCCCTCACGATGATGCTGCGGCAATCGCTACCGGGGGGCGTGCCGGCATGGCAGCCATGGGTAGGGCTGGCGGGAGTGTTGATCATAACGCCGCTGTTGACGTGGGCCGCGGCCCGCATCTTCCGCATCGCGATTCTGTTTCAAGGCCAGCGGCCGAACGCGGCCGAGTTGGTGCGCTGGGCCGTGCGGGGGTAGTGGGGGGCGCGAGGTCACGCTGCGCCGGCGGTGCGGGACTGCTACGCTGAACGGGTGCGAACGGCGGTGCGGGGAAATTGGGGATTGCGTAGCCTGTCCCCGAATTATGTGGTTTGGGCGCTGGTCCTTGGCCTTCTGCTGGCATGGGGGGTCGGACAGGCGCAGAGCGGCGCGGACCAGCCGT
>DASXAK010000056.1:0-4674 GCA_036406715.1 Bryobacteraceae bacterium
TGCGTCACTTGGCCATCGTACCAAATGAAGTTTTGCCTTGATGGTGGCGCGTCGCGCTGAAAAAAATCTCGCGATTTTGCGCTTCCTTCAGCAAGAGGGTCCGTGGCTCATGAAGAACCATTCCACACCAATTCTGGACAGCCTGCTGGTCCGCGTTGTCCAACCGCGGTTGTTGCTTCCCGCCGCGGGCGGCGATCTGAGCGGCTGCGGCGCCTCGGTGCAGGTGTACGAGCAACTTACGGGATGGACCACCGAAGCGGTCCAGGGGAAATAAACAAATGCTGCGAATCATTGCCATTTCGACTTTGATTGTCTTGATGAATGCCCAGGCCCGTGCCGCCGGAGCAGGAACGCTGAAGAATACCGTTCACCCGGTCTTGTGGTCGGGGTCAGTGGGTCCGGCGGACTTGCTGAACGAGATCCCGGAGTGCGCCAATACCCGCTGTGAGAGGTTCGACCTCACCGTGGACCTGCCCGGGGGCGTGTGGAACAACAAACCAGGCGGGGTCCAGGTGGCGATTCACTGGGGCGGTCAGGCCTTCGACAACCTGCGTCTGTACGTCTATCGCGGAGGCGTTCGCCTCGCCGCCGGGGAAGGCATCATTTCCGTGGCGCACTCGGTGTTGCTCCCAATGGCTGCCGACGGCCTTTACCGTATCTACGTGGCGTGGGATCCGGATTCTCCCAGCCAATCGATCCCGTATCAGGGACTGGCGGAGGTGGAGTATCCGCCCAACCCTCATCCGGCGCGGCCGCTGCTTCCCGACTTCAGCGTGCTCCCACAGCGCAATCTCAGTTTCGATCCCGGGGGCATCTTCTTCGACACGATCTCGGCGCAATATCCCACCTGCTATGAAACTGAGGTGCAGGAAGAGGGCGCCCGTTTGTGTTTGCGCTTCGACCAGAATTTCGGCAATATCGGCGAAGGCGCGATGGACCTGCGCTTCGCTCTCCCGCACGGCCAGACGCCGCCTCTCGCGAACGCCTATCAAAGGATCTATTGGAGCGACGGCAGCCACTTCCAGGACCGCCTCGCAGGCCAGGTGGAGTTTCATGCCGCGCACGGTCACTACCATTTCCGCAGCTTTGGCCTGTCGAGCTTGTGGCGCATTAATGCCGACGGAGCCAAAGCGGATTCCCAGCCGCTGCGGAAGGGGAGCGGGCGGCGCGCGATTGGCGCCAAGCTAACTCGCACGGGCCGCAAAGTGAGCTTCTGCATGGCCGACATCGACATTGTGTTCTGGGGCCGGAAGGGTGATGGACCCCGCACCTACAACGCACCCGACTGCCTGGCTCCGGCCTCCAGCGACGGCGTCTTCGATTATTTCCAGCAAGGCATCACCAGCGGATGGATGGACATCTACGACTGGTACCTTCCGGATCAGTACATGGAAGTGAGTGGCGTGCCGGACGGGATTTATCTACTCCAGACGGAAGCCGATCCAGACCAACTGCTGGTCGAATCCGACCGCTCGAACGACTGCGGTGCGGTGTATATACGGCTTTCGAATATGGCGTCCAGCACGCGCAGCGCGCAGATTCTCGGCCCGGCGCCCGCCTGCGCCGGCACAGCGCGTTGAGGCGCAGACCTCTGGCTGCATTGAGTGGGGGCGATGCCAATCGCGCGCGCGCCGAATCGGTTAGTGCAAGGAGATTTGCGTTTTTGGAAGCGGCGCTCGGGCTTTCCTGCTGCTGCGGAACAGCGCTGTTGCTGAAGGGTTGCCGTACCTCGCGGATGCCGCTTCGGATTTTAATTTGCAGAGGCGCCCCGAGCGCTACGTTCGACGCCGGGATTGCTGCCGGCGCCCGGCGAGCCTGGGGCAGGGCCTGTTCCCTCGCGATGAGACCCGGGAGGTTCGCCTTGCTCGGCGTTGCTCGGGCTGCCGCTGCGCTGCTGCGGGGGCGGCAACTTGTTCGCGGAGTCTCCCGAAGAGCCGCTGCCGGCGTTCTGATGACAGCCGGTTAAGCCGAATAGGAGCGCTACGGCTAAAGATAGGACAGCAGATCTCATGTGAGCCACTTCGTTCAGCGCTGCCATAAGCGGTGCATGAGACGGTCCATTAAGAGCCAGCGCTCCCGTCGAGTTGTATGCTGGCGCGCAACAGCGTCGGGGGCCGCGCGTCGCCATGCGCTCTATCGCCGGTAGCGTTTATTTGAGAGTCAGTCTCAAAATTCCAGTCTTAGCTTCCACGGCGGAAACGAACGAATTGGCCGCGGTTCCGTCCGGAGATCCCCAGTAAACGTATGACCCTGCATAGGGAGTGGCGGTATCGTACAAGCGGACATTGCTGTTCGTGTAAAGCCGGTAATAGCCCGTTCCCACATTGGAACTATGCGCCGGAATTACGCAATTGCAGCGATTCTCCGCCTCAAGTCCCATGTTTACGCCGAGTGCGCGACCCTGCGCAGTGGTATTCGTGATCAAAGGGACGAAGTACAACTGGGAGCCGATCTGGTTGTTGATCACGAAAGTCTCGGTGCTTGCCGGACTGGCGATCGGGCTGTAGATGCCTTTAAACTCGTCGCCGACCGGCCGGCCTGAGCTGGTTAGCGCGCGCTCCATCTCGATCGAGACCAGCAGTGGCGGTGTGATGGTAACCGTCTGCTGTGCGGTGGAACTCCCCTTAACCGCGCCGATGAGCGTGCCGTTGACGGTTATATCGACCGGATACACCAGTGAATTGGTGAATTTTAGCGTGACGGTCAGCGCCGCCCGGGAAGTGATCCCGGATCGGACGGTGGTGAAAACGGCATCCTGATAATGCCAGCCGTCCTGCATATGACTGCCCAGGCGGACGTTGATGCTCCGCCCGTCGACTTGCAAGCCCGTGACGGTTGCAGAGCCGGCCGTTGACCCCAGGGTTTTGTCGAAGATATTGGCAGTTCCGCTCCCGTTGTCGCCGACCTGAAGGCGATATTCGGAGCATATGCAGCGCAGCCACTCGAATTCGACGGTGTCGCCGAGGTTGGCGCCCGCCACGGGAGCGGTCAACGTGGACGGCTGATTGGACAGGATGGTGAGCGGCACGGGGCCGATCTCGAGTCCGGAGCTGCCGCGAACCGTGACCTGGGCCGCGCCCGCGATGGTCAGCAAGTCGGCTGGAACCATGGCGACCAGGCTCGCGTCGCCGCCCGACGTCTGCAGTGCAGAGCCGTTCCATTCAACCACGGCGGCCGGCGGAAAGCCGTTCCCGTTTACGTGCAGCGTGAAACCGGCGGAATTGACCCGAACCGATTCCGGGTCTAGAGCACTGATCGCCGGCGGCTTTTTGCCGCTGACCTGGAGGGCCAGAGTAGCGGTGCTGGTGCGGCCCTTGGAATCGGTGACCAGAAATATCAAATTCGTGGATTCCGCGTTCTCCGGTACACCGGTCAAGAGACCCTGGTCGGTCAGCCGGAGCCCGGAGGGCATCGACGGCGAGGATTTGTCCAGGGTGATTTTGTACGGGGGAGTGCCTCCGAGCGGCTGAATGGAGGCGGTGAAAGGGTAGCCGGCGTAACCCGTGGGGATTGCTGCCGTGCTATTGAAATGAAGCGGGGAGCCGACGCGCGGATCGACGCGCATGTCGACGGAAACCGTGTCGGTTGCGCCGGCGCTGTCCCGCACCCGGACGGAAAACGTGTATGCGGCATCGGCGGCCTTTGTGGCTGTGCCGGTGAGCGCGCCGGAAGCAGACAGGCTCAAACCGGGGGGCGGGTTCGAGACTGCGCTCCACGTATAGCTTCCCGTGCCTCCACTGGCTGCCACGCTGAAGTTCACCTGTGCGCCCTCGATCACCATCGGCAAGGTGGAAGTAGTGATTTTGAGCGGATGCGTGCGCCCGGGAAATACGTTGATGACGATGAGTGCAGAGTCGGGGTACGAGAAGCCGTCATCGACCTTCACCTGAAACTGGTACGTGCCGTGGGAACCGGGATCAAGGCGTCCGCGGAACACGAGGTCCGTTGCCATGTCCACCATGGCGAGGCCCGGCGGCAAGGCGCCGGCAAGGAGAGTCCAATGCTTGGTGTAGCTGATGTCGTGGCCGCCATAGGAGTAGACGTACGCGAAGTACGATGCGCCTTCGGTACCGCGGTCCAGAATCACGGGACGCCAGAGGGGCCGAATTTTAAGAGGAGGCACGACGCTAATGGACGTTAGCTGTTCATCGGAATCGCCATTGAAATCAGTGACGCGAACTCGAAAATCGAACGTGTCTCCGAGGAAGATGTAGTCATCCGGGTAGTTGCCGTCCGGGACGCCGCGGATGAGCAACTGATCGCCCTCTTGCTTGTAACGCAGACCCTTCGGAAATTCGAGGGGGAAAGGCGGGTCGGCGGGCAATATCTCGTACGTGTAGGGCTTTTTGCCACCAGTGGCCTTGATGACGAGTTCATAGTATTTTTTTTCCGCCGCATCCTTGAGGACGAATGGAACGTTCACCTGGAGCGGGCAGGACGCCGCGCCATTGGGGCAGCCGTTGTCGTCCGACTGGCCCGAAGAAGAGTCGGTCGATGGCAGTTCCGCGTCCGGAGCTGCGGCGGCGACGCTGCATCGGGTGGTCCCATCCGGGCTGGTATAGCTTCCTTGAATCGTCAGGCTGCCGGCGTCGAACTTTACCGGGATGGTGTTCGAGCCGCAGAAATAATCATTGACATAGTTGTTCGTCTGGACGTAATAGACGCCGGTTCCCC
>DASXAK010000057.1:0-10940 GCA_036406715.1 Bryobacteraceae bacterium
TTCTGGCCTTCGATCCGGTATTGGGTCGTCGCCGTATTCTTGCCGTTAATCACCATCACACTGTTTGCCGTGTACTGCACTCCGGGAAGCAACCGCGCGAGGCCGTAGGGATCGCGGAATCCGAACGCGGCGATCGCACCCGTAGCGCCGTTCACCGGAAGAAGCGGTAGATTCTGCATCTGGGATACGGTCACGTTTTGCGCGATCGTGGCCTCTTCCGTCTTGAGCAGCGATGCCTCGCCGGTCACCGTGACGGCCTCATTCGCGGTGCCGACTTCGAGTGCGATCTCCAGAGCCAGAATCTGTGCTGCGCTCAGCGTCAGGCCTTCGCGGCGGTAGATCTTGAAGCCGGGGACTTCCAGGGTAATAGTGTAGCGACCAATCGGCATCTGAGTGATGTTGTAATTGCCGGTGGCAGAGGAAACGGCCGTCAGCACGGTTCCGGTGTCGATGTG
Source organism: Bryobacteraceae bacterium (assembly GCA_036406715.1). Lineage (GTDB taxonomy): Bacteria > Acidobacteriota > Terriglobia > Bryobacterales > Bryobacteraceae > PSRJ01. The sequence goes on from DASXAK010000057.1 coordinate 456, forward strand.
GGTGGCCCGGATGGTGGCGCCGGCCACGACGGCGTTCGCCGGGTCCGTGACGATGCCGGTCAAGGTGGCCAAACCGGTTTGGGCCAAGGTGGCAGATGTCGTCGCGGCAAGGAGAACAGCGATGGATCGAAGGCGGCGCGCTCCTCTAAGAAGACCCAGCCAACCAGGGAAAGAGAAAGCCCGTGAACAAGAATGTCTTGACATGAAAACCCCCGTTGCCGCGAGCGCCCAGGGCGATTGCCCAGAACACTCCGGATTGAGGGATTCTAGGGCGGCGGCGCAACGCCGTCTACGTACGGGACGTTATCTGCAACGTTAAGCCACGGTCTTCCGGAAGGCAGCCTTAGAATCAACTGCTTGACGGCACGTTAAGCGTACTTGTCAAACGCACAAGTGATATACTCCCTCCGCAGAGAGAGCCTCTATGTCTGTGCTTCACGCGGTTGTCCCGATATCCGAAAAAGAACGGTTGCGGATTCTTGCCCACCTCGAGGGTGTTCTGGAGAGCCCTACGTTCGCCGGGAGCCGCCGCCGGCAAGACTTTCTGCGGTACGTGGTTGAGGAAACCCTGGCCGGGCGCGGCGCCTCAATTAAGGAAGCCAACATCGCCGTCGATGTCTTTGGGCGCAGCAATGACTTCGATGCACAGACTGCGTCCATCGTCCGGGTGACAGCGGCGGACATTCGCAAACGTCTTGCACAAGCATACGAGGCCGGCCTGGGGAGGGACCTGCGGATCGAGCTCCCGCTCGGCGGCTATCAGCCGGCTTTCCATTTCGCTTCGCCGAGCGAAGACCCGCCGGCGCTGGCCCTGCCGCCTCTACCGGAAACGCCGGCGGGCATCGCGCAAATCCGCCGCCGGCCGCGCCGTCTGATGGCCGCCATCGCAGTTTGCGCCGTGATCGCCGCGGCGGTGCCGCTGGCGATTCGGTGGGCCCATCCCGCGACGTCTATCGATCTTTTTTGGCGTCCCTTTCTGAATCCGGACCGGCCGGTACTCATCGCGTTGGCAACCTCGTCCGACCTGGTGTACATGCCGCATTTTGAAAAGTGGGCGCCGTTCCAGCCGGGCGCGATGATTCCGGCAACCGAACTTCGGGTCCTCTCGACAACCTACGTGGGAACTGGTGGAGCGCTGGGAGCCGCACTTTTTGCCGAACAGCTTTCGTCGCGCCGGCAGGGGTTCTCGCTGAAGTTCGGAAATGACATGTCCTTCGCGGACTTGAAGCAATCGCCTGCTGTTTTGATTGGAACCACTCGGTGGACGCAAGAACTGACCCGGCCTCTCCGCTTTCACATCCAATTGGTCGAGGGCACCTTCACGATGGTGGACGCGCAACAGAACGATCGAAACTGGATTGTCCCGAGGCACCAAACCCCCGAACTCTCCGAGGGATATTCCCTGGTGACTCGGCTGTTACAGTCCGAATCCGGACATCCGGTGCTGATCGTCGCGGGCATGGATGCTCGCAATACGCAGGCGGCAGTAGAGTTTCTTTCCCGAAGCAGCTCGTTCGATCTGTTCGCCCAATCGGCGCCTCGCGGCTGGGAGACCAAGAATTTTCAGGTGGTGCTGCGAAACAGCATTCACGGAAATTCGCCGGGGTCGCTTGCCGTGATGGCGTCGCACGTGTGGTGAGGGGGCGGGAGGTAGGCTAGGACTTCGAACGGCGCATCCCCACGGCAAGATCAGCCGGCTTTCGCTCGATACCTTGGTCAACATGCTCACGGACGCCGGGATTGACGTGGCCGTGAAAATCAAGCAGCCGAACCGACGAGTGGCGTAGGGCGGGTTACCTGGCCGCCGTTTCCGCCACCGGAATGCCCTTCTCCTTCATGAGGGATTCCAGCAGGGTGACCGTCTTCGGGAAGGCGTCGGCGCCGCCGCGTTGGCCGCCGGCGCCTCTGGCGGTGTCGAGCGGGGTGCGGCCGAAGGCGTCCTTCGCTTGCAGGTCGGCGCCGTGGGCCACCAGGAATTCGATGAATTTGTCAAAGCCGTGTTCGGCCGCGCCGTGAAGCGCGGTCTGGTGCGGGAGGGCGCTCGCGCTCGGCATCTGACTGCCACGGCGGAACGTCTGCGCAATGCGTGCGGAGGCGCTGTCGCCGGCAGCGAAGCCAGCGGCACCGGTGGCACCGCGCGGGGGAGCACCGCCGCCACGCGGACCGGCACCTCCACGGCCACCGGGCGCACGCGGATCCATCATGGAGAACGCGTTCACGTTCGCGCCGGCTTTGACCAGCAGATCCATGGTGGCGAGCACGCCTTCATCCGTGCGGATGCGGCCGCGTGTGACACGCTGGCCGTAGTCGACACCGGCGGCGGCCATCAACGGGGTGATGCCTTCCTTGCTTGGCAGGTCGACGAGCGCCTTGTACTCGAGCAGCAGCGCGACGAACTTGGCGTCGCCGGCTCGCGCAGCGCGTAACAGCGGCGTGGCGCCCTGGGCGAGCATGGTGTCGCCCCCGCGGTCCTGCGGGACGTCGCGATAGGGCGGACGGCGCTTCAGCTGAATGTTTGGATTCGCTCCCTTTTCAAGCAGCATGCGCCCGATATCGAGGGCGGTGAGCTTGTCGGTGCTCGGGAGGACGGCCATCGCGCCGTTGCCTTTCATCGGCAGCGTGCTGACGTCGGCCGCCATGTAGACCGGCGAGCGGCCGAACAGATCCCATTTATCGAGATCGGCACCGCCTTGGATAAGCACGGCGGCGGTATCGAAATGCATGTTCTCAAGCGCGAGCAACACCGGCGTCTCGCGGTCGGGATCTTCGGAATCGGGATCGGCCCCGGCGGCCAGCAGATTCTTGACGCAATCGGCGCAGCCCTCGCGCGCGGCGTAGTGGAGCGGGGTGAAGCCGCCCTTGTTCAGGTCTTTCGGGCGCGGCTCCTGGATGATCTTGCGCGCCCATTGGTTGACCTTGCCGTGATCGTTCAGGTTGGCGCCGTTGGAGGCAAGGAACTTCACCATGTCGGCCTGGCTATCGGCGGCGGCCCACATGAGCGCGGACTGCTCGCCCCAGGTTTCCTTGGCATTGACGTCGGCGCCGGCGGCCAGTAGCACCTTGGCCGCATCGACCTTGCCGCTGCGCGCGGCGGTCATCAGCGGAGTCTCGCCATTGGGCGTTTTGTAGTTGGGATCGGCGCCGGCCTTGAGCAATGCATCGAGGATCGGCGCGGAACCGATGATGGCAGCTTCGGTGATTGCAGACGAGCCGAACTGGTTCGAGAGTTTGACGTTGGCACCGGCTTTGATGAGTGCGCGGACGAGTTCTAGGTCGTTGTTCGCGGCCGCGTACATGAGGGCGGTGGCGCCATCGGCCGCCGTGGCGTTGACAGCGGCGCCTTTCGCGGCCAGCAGGCGCATCGCTTCGCCGTGGTTATTGGATTCGGCAGCGTCGAGGAGGGCGGCGCCGGCTGTGTTGCCGACCTCGGCCGGGGCGGCGGACAACAGCGATGCGGCGGCCAGGAGGAGAACGAAAGCGGCTACGGGGCAAAACCGGGACAGACCGCAGTGTCCACGCGGCGAGTGGACATCTTCCTTGCCCGCAGTGCACGTGCGCCTTGGGACACTCTGGTCAGTCCCCGTTTTGCGCATATTAAACCTCCGAGAGACCTTGAGTGCTGTCGCCGATGGCTTTCACCGGGATGTCGTTGCGCTCGAGCAGCGTGAAGAGCAGGTCGCCGTGGCGCGAATCCTGGGGATACTTCACGTGCTGGCCGCCTTTGATCTTGCCGTTGGCGTGGCCGAGGATCGCGTTGGGCAACGGATCGTTGTTGTGGCGGTCGCTGTTGCTCATATCGCTGCCGAACAGGATCGTGGAATGATCGAGGACCGTGCCGTCGCCTTCTTTGGCGGCCGCGAGTTTCTTGACGAATTCGGCGAAGACTTTCGCGTGATAGTTCTGAATCTTCACCAGCTTGTCCATCTTCTCGGGGTTGTTGCCGTGGTGCGAGAGCGGATGGAAGCCCTCGGCGATGCTCAGGTTGGTGTAGGTGCGCATGCTGGCTTCACGATCCATCGAGAGCGTGATGACGCGCGTGACGTCGGCCTGGAAGGCGAGAGCCATCAGGTCGAACATGATCTTGAAATATTCGGTGATGTCGTTGGGAGTGCCGATGGGCGCATCGGGGATAGTCAACTCAGAGTTGCTCTGCTTTTCGGCCATCTGGACGCGGCGCTCAATCTCGCGGACGGAATCGAGATAATCGCTGACAACCTTGCGGTCGCTCACGCCGAGGCTGGCCTGGAGACGCTTGGCTTCGCCCTGGACGCGATCGAGGATGCTGCCGGTTTCGGCGAGGATCTGGGCGCGTTCCTGGTCGGTGTCACCCTGTCCGAACAACTTCTGGAAGACTGCGCGCGGGTTGCCTTCCTGCGGCAGAGGCTGGGTGGGGGTGCGCCACGCGATCTTGGCGCTGCCCTGCGCGGTTGTTAGCTCGAGAGATGGCAGACGTGTCTCCTGGCCAACGTGGCGAGCAGCGATCTGGTCGGTGCTGACGCCGGAGTCCTTGTCGGCCTTGCCGAAGTCCCAGGGCTTCACGCAGGTCAGCCAGCCTTGCTCGATGTAGGCGTGCGGCTCGGGCGTTTCCGCGGGCTTATTGCGCAAGCCGGAGACGATGGTCAGATGCTGGCGGAACGGCTCGAGCGGCTGCAGGATCGGCGACATGGTATAGTTCGTGCCGGTTTCCTTGGGCGACCAGCGATCCATAATGGCGCCGTGCGGAAAGCCGACGAACGCAAACCGCTTGATGGTCTTGCCCGCCGGCGTATCAGCGAGCGCGCGCGTCGCCGGAAACATCGCGTCCAGCAGCGGCAAAGCGACGGCAGCGCCGGCCCCCTTCAGGACGGTTCGGCGCGGAACGTGTTTCTTGAAAATGAACATGTCGTCTCCTTATTTATTGCTTGCACTCAGTACCGCTTGCGGGGCGCGGCGCATGCGGAACTGGTCGGTCTTGACCACCGCTTCCACGATGGCCGAAAATCTGTAATTCTTCGCCGCTGTCTCGCGCACAATCCGGCGGACGGTCGGCATGTCGTAGTAATCGCGGGTACGGCCCATGGCATACGTGAGCAGGTTCTCGACAACGGTTTGTACGAATTGGCCGGGCTGGCGCAACAGCGCGTTGCGAAGATCGTCGGGGCCGTTCAGCTTGGTGCCGTCGGGCAACTCGCCGACGGAATCGATGACGGTGTTGGCGAAGCGGTCTTTGTCGCGCCACATCCCTGTCGCATCGAAATTTTCGAGCGCGAAACCGAGCGGGTCCATCACCGCATGGCAGGAGGCGCACGTCGGGCTGGCGCGGTGCTTGGCCATCAACTGGCGGACGGTTAGGGCTTTCGTCGTGCCGATGTCTTTGTCGTCGAGGGTCGGGACGTTGGGTGGCGGATTGGCCGGAGGGACGCCCTGCAGGTACTGCAGGATGAATTTTCCGCGCAGCACGGGAGACGTGCGATTTGGATACGCGGCAGCCATAAGAATGGCGCCCTTGCCGAGGAGGCCCCAGCGCGCGGAATCTTTCAGTTCGACGCGCCGAAACTCATCGCCTTTGACGTCGGTGATGCCGTAGTGCAGCGCGACTCGCTCGTTGACGAATGTATGCTTCGCGCTCAACAGATCGACGACGCTGCGGTCTTCGCGAAAGATGCTGTCGGCGAAGAGCGCGAGCTCGGTGCGGAAATCCTGGCGCGGGTCCATGCGGCCGGAGGCGTATGGGAAGACTTCGGTATCGGGAACGACGGCATCGAGCCGTGTCATTTCGAGCCACTGAAACAGGAAGTTGCTCGACAGAGTCGAGGATCGCGGATCGGCCAGCATGCGCCGCACCTGCTGGTTGAGCGTGGCCGCATCGCTCAGCTTGTTCTTGGCCGCGAGGTCGATTAGTTGGTCATCGGGAATCGAGTTCCACAGGAAAAACGAGAGCTTTGAGGCCAGCTCGAGATCAGAGATCGCGTACGTGTCGCCCGGTTTGAGACCGGCGGGGACGTGTTCGCCGCGATAGAGAAAAAATGGGCTCGCCAGCATGCCGGTGAGGCCGGCGCGAATGCCGGATTCGAAGCTCCCGACTTTGGCGCCATCGGTGTAATACTGCATGAGCTCGGCGATATCGTCATTAGTCGTTGGGCGGCGATAGGCGCGGCGGGCGAGCTTCGAGAAAATCTCTTTCGCGCAGGCTTCGGGCGTTTTGGTTTTGTCCTTGTCCGGCTGGCAGCTGAAGATGTGGTCGCGGCTGGGCGTAGAGCTGAGGCCGCTCACCTCAAACGGGCCGAGGAGCTGGAACGAGTTCACGCGGTACAAGCGATCCTGGCCGCCGCCGGGGGCGAAAATCTGGAGCTGATCGTCGGATTGGGCGAAGCTCTGGCGTCGAAAGGTGACGCCGATATTGTGCGGTCCGGCGGTGGCAGCAAACTTGATGTTCTTCAGGCGGGCGTTAACGCGGTCGAGCGCGCCGCTCTGCACCTGGTCATAGAGCTTGGAGTCTTCGTCGCCGCCGATCACGGTTTGGTAGACGATCTTGTTGTCGAGCGTGACGACCAGCGGATTTTCGTACTCCATGCCGTTGCCCCAGATGTGGGTGGCCATATCGGCGATGTTGATGCGGTATTCGCCGTCGGCGGGGAGATCGACTTTGGCAAGAATACCGCCGCGCGTGCCGAGCGGCAAGCCGGGAACGTGCGTGAGCTGATTGCCCGGGCCGGCTTTGAACGTCCACCCCTGCGGACGGGAATCGCGTTTGCCGAGCGCGAGCAACGCCACGTTCCGAGCGGCGACTACGTATTGCTCGATGAACGTCGGGGAAACCTGCAATGCCGCAGCGATATTGTCGTAGCCCTGGTCCGTGTCATCGGGCGGCAGCATGTCGTCGGCATTGATGTCGACCAGAAGCAGGTCGCGGACGGCGTTTTGGTATTCCTTGCGATTCAAACGATGTAGCAGGCCCTGATCGGAAATGCGCTCGGGGTTGGGAACTTTATCGAGAGAATCTTCGAGCCAGGCGACGAGCGAATCGACGGTTTTGGCGTCCGGCTGCTTCGCGCCCGGAGGCGGCATGACGCGGCCGCGCACCTTCATCACGGCTTTTTCAAAAAGCTTGGGGTCTTTCGAAACGCTCTCGGCGGTGATGCCCTGGAAACTGAAGCCGCCGGTCTTGGCGCGGTCATTGTGGCAGCCCTGGCAATATTGCTTGATGGTGGCAAGGTGGGCGTCGGCCGGACTTTGTGCAGGGCTGGCGGTCTGGGCGACCGAGACGCCGGCCGCTACGGCGATGAGAGGAATCAGTTTCGAAAACGATCGCGTCATTATTGAGTCCTCAAGCATCCGGTGAAAGATACGCCCACAGGCTCTCGAAAGCGCGTTGGACGAAGGCATCCGAGTTGCCCATCTTGGCTTCGTATTCCTTGGCGACTTTGGCCTGAACCGCTTCGGCGGGGCTGTGGCCCTTGTTCAGCATCTGGTTCAGACGATCGTAGAGGTTGCCGAACATGTCGAGTTGCGCCGTGATGTCGGCAAAGCTGAGAACGGGGCCTTGCGCGGGAACGATCTTCGTCTCTTTGTTGGCGACGGTCTGGATGCGCTGCAATCCGCCGACGATACCGCCGATCCAGCCGCCGGTCCACCAATCGATGATCGGCCAGCCTTCTCCGTAAGCGGCGTCGCCCACCGCCAGAACGTTCTGCTGCGGAAAGTAGACGTACAGATCGCCGTCGGTGTGCGCCGCGTCGGAGATGTAGCCGTAGCGGATTCCGTTATCGAGCGCACCTTTGTCGTAAAAGGTCTTGTTGGGCTGGGCGATCTTTGGGAATTTCTTGAATTTCTGACCGTCGTACGGCCAAGTGACGTTTTGCTGCAGCCAGAGGCGAGTGTTTTCTTGCGCGATGATGGTGGCGCCGGCCGTGCCGAGTTTCTCGTTGGAGCCGGTCTGCTCGCGGTGCCAGTGCGTGTTAAATAAGGTCCGGACCGGACCGCCATTTGGCAGCGCCCTCACGGCTTGCGCCAACGCTCCGGCGTTTGGCGCGAGGCCGCCATCCACCATGACGACGCCCTCGGGGCCGGTGTGCGCGATCACGTTCGCGCCCGCGCCGCTCAAGAGAAAGAGGTTGTCGCCCAATGGCGTGGATGTGATTTTCGGGTTCTGCGCAAAGACGCAAGGCGCCGCCAAACCTGCCGCGGCCGCCTTCAGGAACCCCCTCCGCGTTGAAACGAACATAGTTAGCGCTGATCCAGTATACTCCGGGGGCTGCCCGAGCGCATCCGTCGAACCGTGCGCGGAGGTACCATCCGGGTCGCGTCGTATTCGTGGCCTTAAACTCGTGCTGGAAAAGGCGTTTGACCGGCGGGGAGGGTTACTCGGACCGAGCTGAAGTTCGCAGCGATTGGACGAATGGAGCGCGGGCTTTCCGCAGGTTGACCTTGAGTGCGGCTCTCGCGCATAATTGTCGGGATTCCGGCCCTCATCCCCGAAGGACGGGTATTTGCATGCGCTCGCGTCTCGTGTACTGTTTGGTGTTGTCCGTTGCGGCGCTAACGGCTCAGCCGCAGCCGGCTTTTGAGGTTGCCACTGTCCGTCCCTCGGCAGGTCCGATTCCCGGTGTCCCTCCGATGTTCGGACAACAGCGGACTTCGGCCGATACACTCACGGCGCGCCACACGCAGCTCATCGAAATCATCCGCCGCGCCTACGGTGTAGTGGACCAGGAACTGGCCGGCGCGCCCGACTGGATTCGTGAGCAACGTTTCGACATCGTCGGCAAAGTGGCCGGGCCGGCAACGGATGCCCAACTGTGGTCGATGGTCCGCCCTCTGTTGGAGGAGCGGTTCAAGTTCAAATACCATCGCGAGCCGCGGGAAGTCTCGGGTCTCGCGCTGGTCGTCGGGAAGAATGGGCCCAAGCTGACGCAGTCGGAGGGCGGAAGCAGCGAGTTCTCCATGGCGGGCGGGGTTTTCAAGGGTCACAATGTACCCCTGTCGCGCCTCGCCCAATTACTTTCCAGCGTGCTTCGGCGCCCGGTGATCGATGCGACAGGCCTCGACGGAACTTACGACTTCACCGTGGACCCCAAACCGTATGCCGGCCAGGGTCCGCCCGACCTCCAAGGCATGGTCATTACCGCCATTCAAGAAGAACTGAGGCTGAAGCTCGAATCCAGGAAGTTCGAGTTGCAGGTGATGGTCGTCGATCACATCGAGAGGCCGGACGAGAACTGACGAAACGCCGCTCGACTCGCGCCGGAGCTTTGCCGGGGCCCAGCGACTCTGCGAGAATAGGGCTCGTTATCGGAAATGATTGATCCTTCTCGCGAGCCAGCGCCGCTCTCGAAAATCGGCCCGAAGGTGGCGGTTGACCGCGGTCTGCCCTTTCACGAAACCCTGGTCCACATGCTGTGGCATGCCGTGGAAGGCAGGCCCGATGGCGTAGCGGTCATCTTCCAGGACCGCTCGATCACGTATCGCGAATTTGGCCGCGCTTGCAACGGACTCGCGGCGCGACTCAGCTCGCTCGGACTGGAACCCGGGCCGGTCGTCGTCATGATGCCGAACTCCATTGAGATGGATGTCGCTCTGATGGCGGTCATGAGCCTCGGCACGCAGGTGGCGCCGCTCAATCCATTTTTTACCGTCGCCGAAGTCTGCAAGGTGCTGGATGGCTTCGGCGCCAAAGCCATCCTCTGCGACGCGGGCACGCTGGACAAAGCCAGTGCCGTTGCCGCCAAGATCGGCGTCACGAAGGTGATTACTGTGGGCGAAGGCGGCGAGACCTTATCGCAGTGGACTGGCGATGCCCGCCTCGACGCGCGGCCGGTGCGAATGCCGCGGGCCGACGATTTGGCCTTATCGATCTTCACCGGCGGCACGACCGGCATTCCGAAAGGTATCGACCATACACATCGCGGCTTAGTGTGGGGCCTCATTCAGCATCTCAGCGTGTGGCCGATCGCCTTTGGCGAAGGCGTCTTCTTGAATGTGGCGCCGATGTTTCATATCTGGGGCCTGACCTATGCGACCTGGGTGCCGATCTTCACGGCGGGAACCCTGGTGATGATTCCGAAGTACGATCCGGACATCGTGGTGCGCGCGCTGGCCGAGCACCGGGTCAGCATCTTCGCCGGTGGTCCGGCGCCGATCTACATGGGGCTGCTGCGGAGCCCGCTGTTCGATCAGGTGGATCTTTCCGCGTTAAAGTACTGCCCGTCGGGAGGCGCGCCGTGTCCGCAGGATCTGCACCGCGAATGGCTGGAACGCACCGGCTGTCCGCTGCTCGAAGGTTGGGGCATGTCGGAAGGCGCTCCGTTCTGTCTCAATCGCTACGATGGCGAGCGGAAGCTGTTGTCGGTCGGCAATCCGGTGCCGGAGACCGAGGTCGAGGTAGTCGATCTGGAAACCGGAACGCGCGTTTTGCCGGTCGGAGAACCAGGCGAGGTGCGGGTGCGCGGGCCGCAAATGATGATCGGATACCACAATAAGCCCGAGGAGACCGCGTATGCGCTCCGT
>DASXAK010000058.1:0-76103 GCA_036406715.1 Bryobacteraceae bacterium
CCATCTGCGAACGCGCCTGTGTAGCCGTGGAAGCAATGGAGGGAACCGATGCCATGCTGCGGCGGGCCTCCGGCCTGGTGAACGGGCGAAGGCTTTCCCTTGTGAAAGTCGCGCGCCGGCGGGAGCACCTGCTCTTCGACGTACCGGTGGTCGGGTTCAGCACTATCCCTGTCATGCGCGAGACCGGCGCAACCGCGCTCGCCGTGGAAGCCGGGCGCACCCTGATGCTCGACAAGGAACAGATGCTGGAAGCGGCTGACGAGGCCCGCATCGCGATCATAGGGTTGGAGTCATGACGAAGAAACGGGTTGCGGTCATCGGCGCCGGAGCGTTCGGCAGGAATCACTGCCGCGTGGTCCATGAGTGCGCGCGCGCGGAGTTGACCGCGGTGGTGGATACGGACGAGACACGAGCCTCAGAAGCGGCGGCCGCGCATGGCGCCCGGGCCCTGCGCGATTTTCGGGAACTTGCGGGCCGCGTGGATGCAGCCGTAGTTGCCGCTCCCACTTCGGCGCATGAAGAGATCGGACGCGCGCTTCTCGACGCCGGCATCGACGTGTTAGTGGAAAAGCCGATTACTCCCGACCTCGCCGCCGCCGACCGCCTCATCACGGCGGCACAAAAGTCCGACCGCATTCTGCAAGTCGGGCACCTGGAGCGCTTCAATCCGGCGGTGATTGCGCTGGAGAGCCGGGCCACGCTACCGCTATTTTTTGAAATCCACCGCATGAACGCGTTCAGCCCGCGCAGCCTGGATGTGGACGTGGTACTGGATCTCATGATCCACGATGTGGATGTCGTGCTGGCGCTCACAGGATGTGAGCCCGCCGAAGTCCGTGCGGCGGGCGTCTCGATTCTCTCGCCCAAAGTGGATATCGCGAATGTGCGGTTACAATTCCCGAACGGGTGTGTCGCCAATCTGACAGCCAGCCGGATCTCGACGGAGCGGATCCGCAAGCTGCGGTTATTTCAGCCGCAGCAGTACCTGTCGCTCGACTACAGCCGGCAGGACCTGGCGGTTTTCACCGTGAACAACGGCCAGATCGGTTTCGAGCAGGCGCCCGTGACCAAATCCGAACCGTTGAAACTGCAGTTGGAAAGTTTTCTCGATTGCCTGGAAACCCGCCGGCGGCCGAAGACGTCGGGAGAGACGGCGCGCCGGAGTTTAGGAGTCGCTCTGGCCATTCTTGATAAAATTGAATTGCACTCACACGTGGTCGCTCAGACTCTGAAAACTGGATGGAACCCGTAGCCCCACCATCCGAAGACCTCGAATTAGACCTTCTCACTCACTGGAGCACCTTCGAGGACCCCTCCAGGAAGCGGCGGGCCGCGGTCCTTTCGGTGCTGGTACACATCCTGTTGATTGTAGGGCTGGCCCTGGCGCCGGCGACGATTACGACCGTCGAACCAGCGCGGACGGCGGAACTCAGGCGCGTGACGCCGCTGGTCGAGCCGCCGCCGGAGCTAACGCAGACGGCGGCGAACACAAAGAAAGTCACCAAGGAATTCAAGCTGCCGGATATCCAGCCGCGGCCAAAGATTCAAATTCCGCGCGGCGCGCCCTCCACCACGCGGCCGCAAGCGCCCCGTCCGGCGGACGTGCCGACGCCGCCGGCAGAGCGGCCTACGTCTCTGCCGGAAGCTCCGAAACTGGAGGCGAGCGTGGCGCCAAACGTGCCGGCGCTGCCGCAACCCACGCCGCAAATCCAGCCGGTCGAACAGCCGAAGATCACGCTGGAAAACGTCGCGCCTCCACCGACCCCTTTACCGCCCGGACGCGGCCAGATTCCGATTCCGAATCCGTCGGTGTCGGACGCCATCCGGCAGTCGGTGCGCGGCGGCGGGTCCGGCGGGGGATTGAGGGTCGGTGACCTCGATTTGAACGGGCCGGGAGGGATCGGCGAAGGCGCGAATCTTCCGCCGACACCGGGCGTGGAAGCGAGCCAACTGGAACTGCTGAGCGATCCCCAGGGTGTCGACTTCCGGCCATACCTCATCCAAGTGCTGGCGGCGGTGCGGCGCAACTGGCTGGCCGTTTTGCCGGAGAGCGCGCGAATGGGAAGGCAGGGCAGAGTGGGGATTCAGTTCTCGATTGCCCGGAACGGGAACGTTCCGAAACTGGTGATTACGGCGCAGTCCGGAACCGAGGCACTCGACCGCGCGGCGGTGGCCGGCATCAGCGCTTCACAAGTGTTCCCGCCATTTCCGCCCGGATTCAAAGGCGACCGCATCGTGCTGCAGTTCAATTTCGCGTACAACATCCCGCGCCGGTGACCGATCGATGAATACGCGGCTGGTTTCGGCGATGTCGGCATACGCCATACTCGCTTTGCTGGCCGCCTTCACGCTCGAGGGCGCCTTCCGGTACTTCATCTGGATCCTCATGGCCGGGCTGGCGCTGAAGACGTGGATTGCGTACAAAGCAGGCTGGTAAGATTTCGTTCCTCAACACTTTTTTTGTCGGCCGCGGACACTTCTGAAACGCGGACGTTTCAGAACGGCACACGGTTCGATTTGAATCAAAGCCGCCATCAGAAATAAGGTATTTAAGTCCTAAATTAAGTGGCCTGCCACTTGCATTCTTAAGGTCGCCGGCGCGATCAGCCGGAAATCAGGAATAGGGAAAAGGACGGAAACGAATGCGGGTGCGAAGTGTGTCTCTACGGCGGCGGAAAGTTTCCCAGGAGGTGCGCGACCAGATTGTGCTCGACCACTTGCCTTTAGTGAAAGCGATTGCGATCCGGGTACACGAGAATTTGCCCGTGCATGTGGAAGTCGACGATCTGATTCATGCCGGAGTGCTCGGCCTTTTCGATGCAGTGGAAAAATTTGATGCGGCGAAGAACGTCGCCTTCCAGAGCTACGCCAAGCATCGGATCAAAGGAGCGATCCTGGACAGCCTGCGGCAACTCGATTGGGCTTCTCGCGACATGCGCAAGCGGCACAAGCAGATTGAGACGGCGACGCGGGAGCTTTCCATGAAACTGGGGCGCACGCCTTCGGAAAGTGAGGTCGCGGAGCACCTGGGAATCGACATCGACAAGTGGCGGCGCATGCTGAGCGAATTGCGCATGGTGGGGCTGGTGTCGGCCACTCCGCGATCGGAGGAAGAAGGGGACCGGATTCAGGAATTCGCGGCTGCGCCCGATTTCCAGCCCGACCGCATGTGCGCGCACCGGCAACTGCAATTAACGCTGGAGCGCGCGATGAAGACGCTGCCGGAACGATATCAGAAAGTGGTATTCCTGTACTATTCGAACGAGCTGACCATGAAAGAAATCGGCGAGTTGCTGGGCGTCAACGAAAGCCGGGTTTCCCAAATACACAAGACCGCGCTGCGGAAGATGGCGGATGCCCTGCAATCGGAAGGTATTCGCTCGGCGGCGGCATTCTGAGCGGCTGGCCCGGCTTCATACCAGGGGCGCGGCGCGCTATACGAGGTAAACTAAGCGGAAGGACCTCGCTACGACCCAACGATCCGCATCCTTTGCTCCGCGGAGATCCTCGCGAAAAAAGATTGCGGGCGGTGTGGTTCACGAAATGCCCGCAGATCTCAAAAGAGCACTTGCATCCGACGCCCAGGCACTGGCCGCATGGGAGGACATTACCCCGCTTGCACGCAACGAGTGGATTTGTTGGATTGAGTCAGCTAAGAAAGCAGAAACGAGAAGCCACCGGATCGAGTGGGGCTGTTCAAGCTTAAGAGATGGAAAACGACGGCCCTGTTGTTGGCCTGGATGCGCGCACCGCTAATCCAAGATGGTCAGACTGCGCTGATCAGATTCGCATCAGTTCGATCAGTTCAGGCGTATTCACCACGCCATCGAGGAATCCAAACTGCCCTTTGTTTTTGACTTCAAGCGCTGCCTCGAGAAAACCCGTCATCGCTGCGCGATATAGTGCAGTCGCGAGGCTGATCCGTTTGACGCCGGCGGCCGCGAGTTCGGCCACCGAAAACGATTTGCCTTTGATTCCCGCCATAAAATTGAACGGCTTCGATACCGACGCGCAAACCGTTTTGACGGTGGCCAGATCCCCGAGACCAGGAGCGAAGAGCACGCCGGCGCCCGCCTTCTCGTAAGCCTGTAGCCGGCGGATCGTATCGTCCAGGCTCGGATTCGGATACAGGAAATTGTGCGCTCGCGCGGTCAGCATAAAGGGAAACGGTAGCGCGCGCGCCGCTTCGGCCCCGGCGGCGATTCGCTCCACGGCCAGACCGATCTCGTAAAGAGGACCGTTCGGGTTACCCGTTGAATCTTCGATCGTGCACCCCACGAGCCCCGCGCCCGCTGCGAGCCGCACCGTTTCCGCCACCGCTTCCGGAGCGTCGCCGAAACCCTGCCCCAGATCGGCGGACACGGGCAAATCGGTCGCTTCGACAATCAAGCGGCAATGCATCATTGCCTCGTCTCGCGTCAGTCCATGATCTCTTCGGCCAAGAGCAACGGCCGAGGCGGCGCTCGACGTGGCCAGCGCCTGAAAGCCGAGGCCGGCGAGAATGCGGGCTGAGCCGGCATCCCACGGATTTGGGATTACAAATGTTTCCGGCGCCTCGTGCAACGCGCGAAATCGATATGCTTTTTCCGTTTGCGTGTGGCTCATAGGGAGTATTGTCGCGCTTCGTCAATCCGCCTCGACACAAAGGTCCGCTGGAACCGCGATTCAGCTACGTATGAGCTGAGGCGAGAACACCGGCTCTTATTCCGGCAGGGAGAACAGATAATTGGTCAGGTTCTCCATATCCTTTGCGGAAAACTTAAACGGCGGCATGGAACTGCCGGGCGAGAGCTTCGGGGGATCGGCGAAATGCTCTTCGACCCAGCTTCGGGCGCGGCGTTTGCTGAGGCCATTCAGGCCAGGGCCGACGTCGGTGCCCATTCCATTCACCTTGTGGCAATCGTTGCATCCGTTGGCCTGATAAACCAAGGCGCCTTGCACGGCGAAATCAGGCGCATCCTCGAGCGCGGAAGCGTTCTGCGGGTTGAGTTTGAGCAGAAACGCAGCGAGCGAGTTCAACTGTGCGTCGCCGAGTTGGATCGCCGGCATCGAGGTGCCGGGGCGCACGCCCTGCGGCGACTTGAAATGCTGGATCATCCAGGCGGCGTTACGGTGGATGGCAGTACGAGTCAGGTCGGGGCCGATTTGAGCACCGCTGCCATCGATGGCGTGACACGCGACGCAATTCTCGCGGCGGAAATAAGCAATGCCGGCCATCTCCTCGGGGGAGAGCTGCATCCAATCGGTGGGGGCGGAGTAGTCGACGGCGGCTTCGCGGGCTTCCGCCGGAGTGGTGGCCACGGCCGCCGCCGTCAAGCCCCCCCAGCCGAGGGCGGCCAGGATCACAAAGCCGAAGGCGAAGCCGCGGCGCGTCACTTTAACCATCCGGCTGCGGTCGATGAAGGGAACCAGAATCAGGAGTAAAACCGCGAGACCGGGTAAGACCATGCTGCCGACTACCTCGAGCGGTCCGTTAAAGAATTTCAAGAACTGAAACAAGAAGAGGAAATACCATTCCGGGCGCGGAGTATAGGCCGTGTCGGTGGGGTCGGCGAGTTGCTCCAACGGAACCCGCACCGCCACTGCCATCACAAACAGGATGATGAACGCGGCGAAGATGGCGGCCGTGTCTTTGAAAACCTGCTGCGGGTAGAACTGCTTCTTCGGCAGCGCCTCATCACCAGGGGCCGGGGCCACACCGTGCTTGCGAACCAGGTAGACATGAACGCCAATCAACAGGGCGGTGACGGGCGGCAGCAACAGGACGTGGAGGCCGAAGAAGCGGGCGAAGGTCACGACACCAATCCCGGGGCCACCCAACAGGCGCGTCAGATAGGGGCCCAGCACCGGCGCGGTGGCGGCGATGTTGGTGGCGACGACCGTGCCCCAGTACGCGCGGTTGTCCCAGGGCAGAAGATAGCCCGTCAGCCCGTAGGCCAGCGTCAGAAGCAGCAGCACGACGCCCAGCATCCACGTGGCTTCGCGCGGCTTTTTGTATGCGCCATACACGAAGACCTGGATCATGTGCAGCACGACGACGACGATCATCAGGCTGGCGCCCCAGTGGTGCAAGCCGCGCATCAGGCGTCCGCCGGTGAGTTCGGTCAGGATGTAGCGCAGGCTGTTGTAGGCGTCGCCGGGCGTGGGCGCGTAGTTGAAGGCGAGCATGGCGCCGGTGAAAGCCTGAGTAAGGAACAGGAATAGCGCGACGCTGCCAAAAACCTGATGCCAGCCGCTGGAGGCGGGGATTTCTTCATAAAGGAATTTACGGACGGCCGTGTGGATCCCGGTTCGATGGTCGAGCCATTCAACAATGCCGTTCAGCCCTTTCATGCGCTCTTCTCCGGAGAGACCTGGAGGCGGCCAAGCAGGAGCTTATTGCCCTCGATCTTGGTTTCATAGCGGTCGAGGGGGCGGGGGGCCGGGCCGCCGATCACGCGGCCGTCGATGGCGAACACGGAATTGTGGCACGGGCAGAGGAATTCGTTCTTGGCGGTGTCCCAATGATAGGCGCACCCCAAATGGGTGCATTGCGGGCCGTAGGCGACCACTTGATTGGTAGAGGTCTTAAGCACCCAGGCGGTGTTGGTTTCGCTCGTCACTTTCCAGCCGTCCACCCGGTTTTGGCGGAATGTGACCTCCACCGGAGTGCCTGCCGGAACCTGCGAAAGACTGCCGGCATCGACCCATTCGCTCTGGCGGCGCAGGCGGGGCGGGACCAGCAAATAGATGAGAGCCGGCGCGGCCAAGGCCGCGGTGATTACTCCCCAGATCCCGTAAATGGCTGCGCTGAAGAACGTTCGGCGCGTCGGGCTGGGGCTGCCGGGGCGAGTCTCGGGGGGGTGCACATGGTCCATGGTATAAGAGTTTCCCTGAATGGTTGGTTGTACTCTTGTAAAGGATTTGCAAAACGCTCCAAGGTTACACCTGCGGAGGGTGAAACGATTCACGCACGGAGCGTGCGGCGGATTACTTGAGTTCCTGGCTGCTGGCGGTGGCTGGTTCCTGCCCGTAATTTTCGTGAATCACCATAGACTGATCAGAAAAGAACGTCCGGCTGCCGCTGCTGTTGAAAGCCTCCGGATTGGCATTGATCTGGTAGCCGCCCTGGTTGCCGCTCAGGGTGAACTTATAACCGCTCTTTGTGCCCTGAGCCAAGTCATTGCCGATCAGGTCAGCAGCGGTGGCGTTGGCGTTGCCTGTGGTGGGGGGCCCGAGTTCGGCGAGCGACGTGGCGTAGCGGCCGAACTGCGAATTGTACTGAACCTGCGCGGTATGCAAGGTGCGGATGGCCGCGATGGCGGCGGTCTCCTGCGAATACATGCGGGCGCGACTCAATTTCGGCAGCGCGATGGTGATGATGATCAAAATGATCGCCACCACGATCAGCAGCTCGATCAGGGAAAAACCGCGTCGGCGGCGCTGGTTGAGGTTAAACATATCCACCCTTAGTCTATGACGCCTCAGGCCGGCCGAACGTGCAACTGTTCGAAGGAATGAATTACACCGTGGATCGCTTCCAACTGTCGGCGAAAATCGGGTAAGAGGCTGAGACGCAAGGCGTTAGGACCATCGGAAAGCGCCTGTTCGGGGCGGTCGTGCACCTCGACGAAAATGCCGGAGACGCCGATGGCGACGGCCGCCCGGGCCAACGGGGCAATGAACTCGGGCTGGCCGCCTGAGGCGGCGCCCGTCCCACCCGGCAACTGGACGCTGTGAGTGGCATCGAAGACGACTGGCCAGCCGGCGTCGCGCATGATTTTCAGGCCGCGCATGTCGACGACCAGGTTGTTGTAACCGAACGAGGTGCCGCGCTCGGTGAGAATCACCTGGCGATTGCCGGTGGCCGCGACCTTGTCGGCGGCGCGATGGATATCGTGGGGCGCCACGAACTGCCCTTTCTTGATATTGACCATGCAGCCCGTGCGGCCGGCGGCGACGAGCAGATCGGTTTGGCGGCACAACAGCGCGGGAATCTGCAGGATGTCGGCGACCTGGGCCGCGGGCTCAGCCTGCGAGGGCTCGTGAATGTCGGTGAGAATCGAGTAGCCTTCCGCCTTCAGGCCCGCCAGGATGCGCAGACCTTCGCGCAAGCCGGGGCCGCGAAACGAGTCGCCGCTGGTGCGATTGGCCTTGTCGAAGGAAGCCTTGAAGACGAAGTCGCCGAGCACCTCGCCGATTCCCCGCGCCATGCGATGCACGTGCTCTTCGCTTTCGATGACGCACGGCCCGGCGATCCACACAAGCCGTCCGCCGGCGAACGCGGTGTACTCAACGGGCACGAGAGTATTGCGGCTCGGCATGGAGCACGGGGGCCAGGCGGCGTTGGCGGTGCTCATAAGCGGCGCCGATGAAAGACTTGAACAGCGGATGCGGCTCCATCGGCTTGGATTTGAACTCGGGGTGGAACTGGCAGCCCAGGTACCAGGGGTGATCGGCAATCTCGCATATCTCGACGTAGGTGCCATCCGGGGTCTCGCCGGTGATACGAAGCCCGGCGGCCTTGAGGCGGTCTTCGTACTCGCGGTTGAACTCGTAGCGATGACGGTGGCGCTCGTTGATCTCGCGCGTGCCGTAGGCGCGAGCGGCGAAGCTGTCTTCGACGAGCCGGCACGGCCAACTTCCCAGACGCATGGTGCCGCCCAGTTCGTCGACGCCTTTCAACTCGCGCAACTTGAAAATCACGCGGTGCGGCGTACCGGGGTTGAATTCGGTGGAGTCGGCGTCCTCGAGTCCGCAAACATTGCGTGCGTATTCGATGACCAGGGTTTGCATGCCGAGACAGATGCCGAAGTAGGGAACTTTCTGCTCGCGGGCATAGCGGATGGCGTTCAACATGCCCGCGATGCCGCGCTTGCCAAAACCGCCGGGGACAAGGATGCCGTCGTAGACGTCCAGTTGCCGCTCCCAGCCGTCGCCGGCGACGCCTTCGGCTTCGATCCAGTGAATACTCACTTTCAATTCGTGGGCGAGGCCGCCGTGCAGGAGCGCTTCCTTCAGGCTCTTGTACGAGTCTTCATACTCGACGTACTTGCCGACCAGCCCGATCGTGACTTCGTCGCGCGGATGTTCCATGCGGGCCAGCATGGCGTTCCAACGGCTCAGGTCTCGCGGCCGTGCGTCGATGCGGAGCAGCCGCAAAATGATCTCGTCGACACCTTCGGCCGCAAAGACGGTGGGCACTTCATAGACCGACTTCACGTCGCTGGCGGTGATGACGGCCTGGACATCGACGTCGCAGAAGAGGGCAATCTTCTCTTTCATCTCCTGGGGGATGAAACGCTCGGCGCGGCAAAGGAGAATATCGGGCTGGATACCGATGGCGCGCAGCTCCTTGACGCTGTGCTGGGTCGGCTTGGTTTTGAGCTCCTGAGCGGCGGCGATCCATGGCACCAGCGTGACGTGCACGAAAATGCAGTTCTCGCGTCCCTGCTCGTGGCGCATCTGGCGGATGGCTTCGAGGAACGGAAGCGATTCGATGTCGCCGACGGTGCCGCCGATTTCGGCGATGACCACGTCGACGTCCTGCGCCACGCGCTTCATAGCGGCCTTGATCTCGTTGGTGACGTGCGGGATCACCTGGACGGTTTTGCCGAGGTAGTCGCCGCGGCGCTCGCGGGCAATGATCTGTTCGTAAATACGGCCGGAGGTGAGATTGTTGCTTTGCGTGAGCTTGGCGTGGGTGAAACGTTCGTAATGACCGAGATCGAGGTCGGTTTCGGCGCCGTCATCGGTGACGAAGACCTCTCCGTGCTGAAACGGGCTCATGGTGCCGGGGTCGACGTTGAGATAGGGATCGAATTTCTGACAGGCGACCGTTAGTCCGCGGCTTTCGAGCAGACAGCCGATGGAGGCCGCCGCAATCCCTTTCCCGAGCGAGGAGACGACACCACCCGTCACGAAAATGAACTTAGCCATTGGCTCTCACCCCCTGTACGGCAGCTTCAAAAATTTGGGAAACCCTTTCGAGGTCTTCCGGGGTGTCCACGCCCAGCGACTCGTACTCGGTTTCTGTCACACGAATGGAGTATCCATTCTCCAGCGCGCGAAGCTGCTCCAGCCGCTCGACCTGTTCGAGCGGGCCCACCGGCAGAGAGGGATATTGGAGCAGAAAGTCGCGGCGGTAGACGTACAGGCCGATGTGCTTGTAATGCACAGGGGGAGAGGCCTGGTCGCGCCGGTAGGGGACCGGGCAGCGAGAAAAATAAATCGCATCTCCGGCGTGATTCGTCACAACTTTGACGACATTCGGATCGCTGATTTCGCGCGAATCTTCGATGAGTTTTTTGAGCGTACCCATCGGAACGCTGGAATCGTGAGCCAGGGGGAGGATGGCGGCATCAATGGCTACTGGATCGATGAGAGGCTCGTCGCCTTGAATATTCACTACCAGGTCTGCGTTTTCGGCGGATGCGATTTCAGCGACACGATCGGTGCCGGACAGATGGTCGGAACGGGTCATGCGGACAGGCGCGCCAAACTCGCGTGCCGCGTGATACACGCGTTCGTCGTCGGTGGCGACGATCGTGCTTGTGAGGTAGCGGGCAAGCGAGACGCGCTCGTACACGTGCTGGAGCATGGTCTTGCCGGAAATTTTGGCGAGGACTTTTCCTGGGAAACGGGTCGAAGCGTACCGCGCGGGAATAACGCCCAAGATTTTACGTGGCACAGCAGATCATACCACAAAAAACGCTATGATAGACTTGAGAAAGAAGCTGGGAACCACGATGCCGCTGTCCCATCGTAAGTTGTTCCTGATCAGCGCCATTCTTGCCTCGATGGTGACGTTGGTGTGGGCCGCCGACGGGCCGCCCTCGGACGCCAGAGTCTCGATCGAACCACGCGCCAAACAGGACGCAAGCCGCGCTACACCCACGCCGCGGGCGAATATACGGGTGGACACGACGCTAGTGCTCATACCCGTGACAGTCACAGACCCACTCAATCGCTTCGTGACCGGCCTGGAGAAAGAGAACTTCAAGCTCTTCGAAGAGAAGAAAGAGCAGGAGATTGTCTCATTTACCAGCGAGGATGCGCCGCTTTCGATCGGGCTGGTGTTCGACTGCAGCGGCAGCATGGGGAACAAGCTCGAAAAATCCCGCGAAGCGGTCGCCCAATTCTTCCGAACGGCAAATCCGGAGGACGAATTTTCGCTGGTTCAGTTCAACGACACGGCGGACCTGGTGCAGCACTTCACCACGAGCCTGGAAGAAATTCAGAACCGGCTCACGTTTACGCAATCGAAGGGGCGAACGGCCCTGCTGGACGCAATTTATCTCTCGATCCACGAGATGAAGAAGGCGAAGAACCCGCGCAAGGCGCTTCTTATCATCTCCGACGGCGGCGATAACAGCAGCCGGTATACGGAAGGGGAAATCAAGAATCTGGTGAAAGAGGCAGACGTCCAGATCTATGCGATCGGAATTTACGAGCCGATGGGGTCGCGTTCCCGAACGCCGGAAGAATTGTCGGGCCCGGGGCTACTGACGGAGATTGCGGAGCAGACCGGCGGCCGCCAATATCCGGTTCAGAATCTCAATGAATTACCGGACATTGCCGCGAAGATTGGGGTGGAACTGCGTCATCAATACATCCTCGGCTATGCGCCGCAGAACGTGCAGCATGATGGGAAGTACCGGCGAGTGGAAGTGAAGTTAATCCAGCCGCGCGGGCTCGGTCCTCTGCGGGCTTTCTGGAGGCATGGTTACTATGCACCCCCTGAATAAACGTCTTTATCCGATTGTTTTGGCAGCAGCAATCCTGCTGGCCGGTTTCGGGCTGTTTGCTCAACAGGCGAAGCCCGCGGACGCTCAACAGGCGGAGGACAGCGGCGCGGTTTTCCGTGCTGACACGCGGGTGGTCGACCTGCACGCGACTGTTGCCGACAAGAGCGGGCATCTGGTCACGAATCTTCCGCGAGAAGCCTTTACGGTTTACGAGAACGGCGTGCAACAGATGATCCGCTCGTTCAAGCGCGAAGACGTTCCAGTTTCCATGGGACTGATCGTGGATAACAGCGGAAGCATGCGCGACAAGCGGGCGAAAGTGGAAGCCGCCGCGCTAAACCTGGCGAAGGATTCGAATCCGGAAGATGAAGTGTTCGTCGTCAACTTCAACGACGAAGCATTCAACGACCTGCCGCACGGCAAAGACTTCACCAGCGACATCAAAGAGATGGAAGAGGCTCTGACGCGTATCGATTCCCGCGGCGGCACGGCTATGCGGGATGCGATCCGGATGTCCATCGATCACCTCAAAGAGAAAGCGCACAAGGATAAGAAGGTGCTGGTGGTGGTGACGGACGGCAACGATAACAGCAGCCTGGTGAGCCTGGAAAACCTCGTCAAGGCCTCGCAGCAGAGCGGCGTACTGATCTATTCCGTGGGCCTGCTGAGCGAGGAGGAGCGCCGCGAGGCCAAGCGAGCTGAGCGGGCGCTGGAAGCGCTGGCCGAAGCCACTGGAGGAGAAGCTTTCTTCCCCAAGGATGTCTCCGAGGTGGAGCGGATTGCGCACCAGGTGGCGCACAACATCCGCAATCAGTACTCGATCGTTTATGCGCCGGCGAACCAATCGATGGACGGGACTTTCCGTCAGATCAAGGTGACGGTGAAAGCTCCCGGAAATCCAACGGTTCGGACGCGCAGCGGATACTATGCCACGCCCGACCAGGCGAACCCGCCGGCCCGCACGTCGTTAAACAAATCGTCGGACCACTAATGCTCGGGCAGCTTTGGCGGCTTACGACCGGGTACCGGCTCCGGCCGTGGCGCAGTCCTTATCTCCTATGGCGCATGGAAACCTATTGGGGAATGCATGCGGCCGAAATCACGTTTTCTCAATTCTGGAAGTTTGCGTGGAGCGAACGGCGGGAATTGTGGCGCTATTTGCGGTGGGCCGAGGGGATGAGGCGGCGGGCGGAAAGACCGGGGACAAGGACCATTTCGCAACCTGACCGGATGTCTTAACCCCGCCGTCGAGGCAGGCCGGAGGCCTGCCCCACTACGTGGCTCGATATACGGCGCGCTCGAAGTCTCCCAGCAGGCCAACGCCCTCCTTATCCGCGAACGGAAGGAACTGCATCATCACCACGGCGCAGAGCGCGCGCTTGGGGTCGATCCAATAGTAAGTGTTGTAGATGCCGGCCCAAGCCAGGCTTCCCGCCGAACGGCCGCCTTCGTAGGCGGTTGGGTTCATCAGAAAACCGAAGGTGTACTTATCGGTGGCGCCGGGATGAAAATCCACGTCGCTCGAAAGCGCCGGCCGCGCCGTTTTCAGGACTCCCGCCCGGATTGCGCCCACCTGGTTGGATTTCATCATCTGCACGGTTTTGGCTTGCAGGATTTGTTCCTTGCCGTTGCCGCGGCCGTCATGCAGGATCATCTGCATGAAGCGGACGTAGTCAGAGGCGGTGGAATACAGGCCGCCCCCACCGTTGAATGCCTTTGGAGGCGCCGGCATGGTGCGGGGATTTTCTTTGAGCGAGCCGTCGCTCTGCCGCGTATAAACGCTCACGAGACGATCAAACTTGTCTGGAGGCAGAATGAAGCCGGTGTCCTTCATGCCGAGCGGCTGCATGATGTTGGTCTGGAAATACTGCTCGAGCGTCTGGCCACTGACCGTCTCGACGAGGCGGCCGGTCCAATCCAGGCCGTAGCCGTATTGCCAGCGTGTGCCGGGTTCAAAAGCTAACGGCACCAAAGGAGCGACGGTGCCGGGCGCGATCGCGCCGCCAGCCTGGCTGGTATAGCGCAAGATATCGGCGTCCCAGGTGTCGTAAGCGAATCCTGAAGTGTGGGTCATCAGGTTGCGCAGGGTGACGGGCTTGGTGGCGGGGCGGAGGATCGGCTTTCCCGCGCTGTCGAACCCTTGGAGCACATTTGGCTTGCCCAGTTCGGGCAGGTGTTTGGCCGCCGGCTCGTCGAGAGTCAATTTGCCACGTTCCACCAGTTGCAAGGCGGCGGTTGAGGTGATGGCTTTGGTCATGGACGCGATTGCGAAGATCGAGTCGGGCTGGAGGTTCACGCCCGATGCCGAGTCCCTCTTGCCAAAGGCGCCCGAATAGGTCGTTTTGTCCGCTGTCGCGACCATCGCGGCGACCGCCGGGATCTTTCTGCGCTGCATGCTGTCGCGGAGCGTTTCATCGAGTCCAGAGGCGCTCCACAGTTTCCGTGCACCTGCTCCCAGCGCCAGGACGGCGCCGCCGAATTCCCGCCGGCTGATGATTGACATCCCTCTTTCATACCACGAACCAATAGCCCAAAGGATGCATGGGATTGACCTTGCGCGAAATCCAGGAAGCGTATGAGAATAGCGATAGGTGTGAGGTTTCGGCTGGCGCCGAGCCGCCCCCGCGCGAGGCTCGCGGTCGAAACCGATTTAGCTGATGTTTCCGATGACGCTCGATACCGCACTCAATCTAATCTGGGTTGGCGCCGGTGTACTCGCGCTCATCGTGCTCTCTTTCCTGGAGAGGCGCTGGTTTGCGCGCAGCACGGCCAGGGCCCGATTCCGGCGCCTTGCGGCCGTACTCATCCTAGCCATCGCGCTGTTCCCCAGCGTTTCCTCAAGCGATGACCTGTTCAGCTTCTCGCTGATCAACAGTCACATGGGAAAGCATGGGGGCGTCGGCAGCACAGTGCCGGAGGACTCGAAGGAAAAGGCCGGCTTCCAACTGTTCCGGCTTCTCGAGACTCTTAACCACTACCAGATCTCCGCGGTCTACCGCCTTTTGTTGGCGTTGTGCTGCATCACCTTCGTCCTCACGCCTGGCCGTGAGGCCTTCACCCGTGCGGTATTATGCCGCGCCGGCCGTGCTCCTCCGTTAGCCTAAATCCAGTCCGATCTTGATCAGTTTGGCGGGGCCGTCGTGTCCCGTAACTCCATCAATGGATTTTGGGAGACAGAAATGTCACGAGCAAGAGGCTGTGCGTTGCCATTCTTGAACTCTGCGGAGAATGTATGCGGGGAATAGCGGTTCGTTTGTGCCAGACGGCGATCACCACCAGTTGCCTGGCCCGCGGTTTGTTTGCGCAGCGGGCGTATAGCTGGCAAGAAATTCAAGAGCGTTTTCTGATGGCGAACCCCACGCTGCAAGCGGCCCAGCTCAATGTGCAGGAGTCCAGGGATCAGGAGACAACGGCGTACCTGCGGCCGAACCCGGATTTCACCGTGGCGACGGATGGAACGCAGCTCGCTCCTTCTCACGGGGTATATCAACCCTTCCCCGGCACTCAGGTTTCCACGGCCGTCACCTACCTGCACGAACGTGAGCACAAACGCGAACTGCGGCGTGGGAGCGCCGAGCAGGAGACTTCGATCGCGGAGTCGCAGCAGTTGGACGCCGAGCGCAGCCTGTTGTTCAGCCTGCGCGCGGCGTTTGTCCAGACGTTGCAGGCGAAAGCGATGCTCGCGAGCGCCCGGGAGAATTTGAACTACTACGACCAGGAACTCGGCATCAACCGCGAACGGTTTCGTGCCGGAGATATTTCCCAGCTCGATCTGAACCGGCTCCAGCTCCAGCGCGTGCAGTACGAATCGGACCTGGCGGCTGCGCAAGTGAACCTGCGGACGGCGAAAATCGGGCTGCTGATGCTGCTCAATGACCGCACTCCGGTTGATCAGTTCGATGTCTCCGGGCGTTTCGAGTACTCGGAAGGGCTGGCGGCTTTGGAAGAGTACCGGAACATGGCGCTGGAAGGCAGGCCGGACCTGAAAGCGGCGATGCAGGCGATCGAAAAGGCGCAGATCGATCACCGGCTGGCCATCGCCAACGGGTCCACGGATCCGACGTTCAGTTCGTGGTGGACGCACAATCCGTCGTTCAACAATCCGTTCGACAACAACACCATCGGCGTGAGCGTGAGCATCCCGCTGCGAATTTTCGACAAGAATCAGGGCGAGAAAGCCCGCACACAAACGGAGATCGGACGCGTAGAGCGCCTGCGCGACGCGACGCAAGCGCAGGTTTTCAACGACGTCGATTCGGCGTACTACACGGTCTCGAATGCGTTGAGTTTGTTGAAGCCGTACACGGAGACCTATCTCCCGACCGCGACGACGGTGCGGGACACGATGTCGTACTCGTATCAACGCGGCCAGGCCGCACTGGTCGATTTCCTCGATTCGCAGAGGGACTACCGGGCAACGCAGGTCGCCTATATCAATCTCGTCGGCTCTTATCTGATAGCCGCAGCCCAACTGAACCTGGCAGTGGGTCGCGAGGTATTGCCATGAACCGCAGATTTCTTTTAGTTGTGTTGCCGGCGCTGGCTGCCGGTTTGATGCTCTCCGGCTGTAATGCCGAGGGCAAGGTGGACGCCAACGCCGGTGCGCCGCCCCCGGCTCAGGTTGTGCATGAAGACCAAACGGACGTGTTCAAGGTCGAGCATCCCGAGGGTTTCCCGATTGTCTCGGCCGCGAGACGCGTGGTGGCGCCGGAATTGAACGTCACGGGAGTGGTGAACGTCGACGTCTCTCGCAACGTGCCGGTGGTATCCCTCGCGTCCGGCCGCGTGGTCGAGATCCATGCGCGCGTCGGCGACGTGGTCACCAGGGGCCAACTCCTGTTGCGAGTCCAGAGCAGCGATGTTTCGAGCGTGTTTGCCGACTACCGGCATGCGGCCGCGGACGAGAAGCTGGCGAGCGCTCAACTGAATCGCGCCAAAGATCTGTACGAACGCGGCGCAGTCGCTCGCAAGGACGTCGAAGTGGCGGAGGATGCGGAGGCGAAGGCCAAAGTGGATATCGAGACCGCGCAGGAGCACCTGCGTGTGTTGGGCGCCGACAGCACCAGGCCCTCGGCTCTGGTGGATATCAGCGCGCCGGTGTCTGGCGTCATCACCGAGCAGAACGTCACGGCAGCTTCGGGGATTAAGACTCTCGACAATTCTCCCAACCTGTTCACGATTTCGGATCTCTCCGTAGTTTGGATCGTGTGCGATGTTTTCGAGAACGATCTCGGCAAGGTGCGGGTTGGCGAAACCGCCGATCTCCGGCTCAACGCGTATCCGGACATGGTGTTGAAAGGCCGAGTCGACAACATCGGCCCGATCCTTGATCCGAATATCCGCACCGCCAAGGTTCGCATTGAGGTGCACAACCCAGGAATGCTGCGAATCGGGATGTTTGTGACGGCAACCTTTCACGGGCGGGACTCGCAGGTTCGCGCGGTCGTGCCGGCAACCGCCATTCTGCACCTGCATGACCGCGACTGGGTGTACCTACCGGCGGGAGAAGCGCACTTCCGGCGCGTAGAAGTCGGGGCCGGAAGCATGCTGGAGGGGAACCAACAGGAAATCATGTCGGGAATCCAGCCGGGAGACCGCGTGGTGGCTAATGCGTTGGTTCTTCAAAACACGGTGGAGCAGTAAGCAGCATGATTCGGGCTCTGGTCGATTACGCTCTGGCGAACCGGTTTCTTGTCTCAATAGCCGCATTTTTGCTGCTGGTTTGGGGAGCGATCTCTTTCCACACTTTGCCGGTGGAGGCCTATCCGGACGTCGCCAACAATTACGTTCAGGTCATTACGCAATGGCCGGGACATGCCGCTGAGGAAGTCGAACAGCAGGTCACCATTCCGATCGAAATCGTGATGAACGGGATTCCGCATCTCGATCATCTGCGCTCGTTCTCCGTCTTCGGGCTCTCGAGCCTCTCGCTGGTTTTCGATGATGAATCGGCGAACGACTGGAACCGGCAGAAAGTGCTCGAACGCCTCTCGCAGGTCAATCTGCCGAACGGGCTTCAGCCGCAGATCGGCTCCGACTATAGCCCGGTCGGCCAGATTTACTGGTACACGCTGCGTAGCACGAACCCACGAATCGATTTGATGGATCTCAAGACTCTCCAGGACTGGACTCTCGAAAAAGAATTCAAATCGGTCCCCAACGTGGTGGACGTCGTGAGCTTTGGAGGAATTACGCGTGAGTACCAGGTCCGGCTCGACCCCGACAAACTGATTTCGTTTGGCCTCAGCATCGGTCAGGTGGAGCAGCAACTCGCGAACAACAACGTAAACGCGGGCGGCAGCTTCGTGGAAGCGGGGCTGCAGCAGATCAATGTGCGCGCGCTGGGGCTGATCCGCACAGTCGACGACATCGAGAAGATCGTGGTGAAAACGCAGAATGGGACGCCGGTGCGCATCCGCGATATCGCGAGCGTTGCCCAAGGCCCCAAGATCCGGCTCGGCCATATTGCCAAGGCCATTCATCGGGAAGACGGCAAGATCATCGACAACAGCGATGTGGTCGAGGGGATCGTTCTGCTGCGAAAGGGCGCCAGTTCCGATGAGACACTGGACGCGATCCACGAAAAGGTGGCCGAGCTGAACGCCCACATCCTGCCGCACGGCGTGACGATCGTGCCGTTCCTCGATCGCAGCAACCTCGTCCACTACACCACGCATACGGTACTTCACAATCTCACCGAAGGCATCCTGCTGGTGGTCTTGATTCTGCTGCTGTTTCTGGGAAACGCGCGCGGAGCGCTGATCGTCGCGCTCACGATCCCGTTCTCCTTGCTGTTCGCCTCAATTTGCTTGAAGCTGATCGGCATCCCCGCGAACCTGCTGTCGCTCGGCGCTCTGGATTTCGGAATGGTGGTAGAGGGCGCCGTGGTGATGGTCGAGAATATCATTCGCCACCTCGGCCACGACCGCGATCCCGTTTCGGGGAAGATCGGACGGATCCGCGGCGCGGCGCACGAAGTCCAGCGGCCGGTGTTCTACTCGATCGGCATCATCATCACGGCATACCTGCCGATATTCACGCTGCAGGCTGTGGAAGGCCGGCTGTTCAAACCGATGGCATGGACGGTCTCGTTCGCGCTGCTGGGTTCGTTGATTTTTTCGATGCTCATCGCGCCGGTGCTTACCAGCTTCGTATTCAGCGAGCGCGTCCGGGAATGGCGAAATCCTGGGATGGAGCTGGTGACCGGCTTCTATCGCAAGACAGTGACACAGGCTATTCGCGGCCGGTGGCTCACTGTGGCCGCCGCGCTTGGCGCGTTGGTTGTCTCGGCTTACCTGGCGTTCAGCGGTGCAATCGGCTCGGAATTCCTCCCGCACCTGGATGAGGGCGCGATCTGGGCGCGGGGGACCCTCGCGCCGAGCACGGGTCCGACCGAAGGCACGCGCATCATGAATCAGGCGCGTATCATCTTCGCATCGTTTCCCGAGGTCACGCAGGTGGTGAGCCAGGTGGGCCGCCCGGATGACGGCACCGATATCGCCGGCTTCTTCAATACCGAATATTTCATCGATCTCAAGCCGAAAGAACAGTGGCGCCCGGTCTTCCATCAGAACAAGGAAGCCTTGATTGCCGTGATGGACCGTCAGGTGGAAAAGATTCCCGGCGCGCTCTGGAATTTCTCGCAGCCGATTGCCGACAACATGGAGGAAGCGGTCAGCGGCGTAAAGGGACAACTGGCCATCAAGATCTATGGGGACGATCTGAAGAAGCTGGAAGAGACCGGCGGTCAAATAGTGAAGGTGCTGAGAACTGTAGGCGGCGTCGCGGATCTCGGATTGTTTCGCGTCATCGGCCAGCCGAATGCGGAGTTCGCGGTAGATCGCGACGAGTCGGCTCGATACGGTATCAACGTCTCGGACGTTCAGGACGCAGTGGAGACGGCCGTCGGCGGCAGGGCCGTGACACAGGTCCTCGATCGAGAACAGCGCTACGATCTCGTGGTGCGGTATCAGGCTCAATACCGGAACAGCACGGACGCCATCGAGAACATCCGATTGCTGGCGCCCTCGGGCGAGCGCGTGTCGCTGGCGCAACTGTGCCGGGCGCAGATCCTGGACGGGGCGTCGGAAATTTATCGCGAAGGCGGGTCGCGCTACGTCGCCATCAAATACAGCGTGGAGGGCCGGGACCTGGGCAGCACGGTGGAAGAGGCCATGAGGAGAGTGAGCGAGCAGGTGAAGCTGCCGGAGGGTTATCACATTGATTGGGCCGGCGAATATGAGAGCCAGAAGCGCTCGTCCCGGCGGCTTATGATTGTGGTCCCGATCACGTTGCTCGTCATTTGCATGATCCTCTACACGATGTTCAGCTCCTTCAAATGGGTGTTGCTGATTTTGGCCAACGTGGCTATGGCTCCCATTGGCGGTCTTCTGGCTCTGCTGCTCACGGGGACGCATTTCAGCGTTTCATCGGGTGTCGGCTTTTTGGCGCTGTTCGGGGTCGCCGTTCAGACGGGTGTCATCATGCTCGAATACATGAACCAGCTTCGTGCGCGCGGCCATGCCATCGTGGATGCCGCTGTGGAAGGCTCGGTTCAGCGGCTGCGGCCGATCATCATGACGATGCTCGTGGCGAGCCTGGGACTGCTGCCGGCGGCTCATTCGCGGGGAATCGGTTCCGACTCGCAGCGCCCGTTCGCGATCGTCATCGTCGGCGGGTTGATGGCTGCATTGGTGCTGGGGATTTATCTGCTTCCGACGTTGTATGTGTGGGCCGCGGGAGGGCACGATGTGCTTCCGGCCGTGGAGGAGAGCGCAGCGGAGTAAAAGGTGTTTCAGACTATAATACCTATAGGGGGCATTATGAGCACGCCTGATATTCCGGAAATGCTGATTGTCTTCCTGCTTCTGGCCGGCGCAGCCTGGGCCGCGTACAACTGGACGCACCCGTTGCCACGGCCGCATCGTTAGTTTACAACTCGCCGGTAATGCGGCCATCCCGGCGTAGGCGCAACCTCCTGCCGCGCCAGTAGACGGTCGATCCGAAGCATCCCCCGAGCCAGACCGCAAAGCCGAACAGGTCCCGCAGCGGTATAAGCCAGAACCACCACCAGATTTTTCGATCCTTGAGAATCAATCCGCCGACCATCACGCCCGCGATCAGGCGCAGCGCAATCGCCACCGCGGCGGCCTTGGACTGTCCGCCAGCCCAGGCGAGCACGGCCCATACGGTCGCGTGGGTAGTAACCGAGCCGTAGTATCCGGCTGAACGCGAAACGCGGATGGTTCGCGACCAGCGCAACTGATGCCTCCACAATTGGCTCCACGACACATCGCCGGCGCCCGTTTCCACCACCGTGGACGCGAACTCGATTCGGTGTCCGGCAGCGGTGACATTCCGGCCCAGCTGGTAATCGTCGGCCAGGAAGTTCGCGACCGCTTCAAAACCGCCGGCTTCGCGCAGGGTTTGGGTTCGCAGTGCCATCGTGGAGCCGAGCGCAAAATCAACGACTCCCAGCAGGCGCGCCACCAGGACGCTCGGAGCGAATTCGGTGGCAATTCCCAGAGACTCTATGAGGGAGGGAAGCGAGCGGGCATGAGCGCGATAGAGACAGGTCACGAGGCCTGTTCGGGGCTTTTGAAATGATTCGACTACGGACCGGAGGTATCCCGGGTCAGCGACGATGTCGTCATCGCTCACGATGAGGATCGGGTAGCGCGCCTCGGCCGCCAGTTTGGCGAGCACCGCTGCTTTTGCGTTCGGCGCATCTGGCTTGGTAACGATGATCCGTATCGCGCGGACCGGGAATTCGGCGCGAAGCCGTTCGATATCGGCGAGGGCCGGGTCGGCCGGATTTCCCAGGCCGAAAAGGATTTCAAAGTCGGGGTAGTCCTGTGCCGCGTAGGAGCGGAGTGCCTCGTACAAGTGCGGATCCGTTCCATACATGGGTTTGAGCACGGAAACAGGGGGTAGTCGCCCGCCGGCGTATGGCCGCTTTCGCCAACGAAGAGCGGCGATGATTGCGAGCACGTAATAGGCAGCTGCTGCCAGGGCCGGAATGGCCCACACGATCACAGCGAGACCAGCGCGACCCCGCAGATCACCAGCGAGGCGCCCATCCAGCGCACCCACGTGACCTGCTCTTTGAGCACGTATTTGGCGAGGGCTGTTTCCAGTACGTAGGTGATCGCCGTGGCTGGGACGGCGAAACTAAGCTCGGCAACCGTGAGCAGTCCCAGGTAAGCGAAAAAAGAAACCGCCATGGCGACCACCGATCCAACAACGTGCCAATTACGAGCCAGCACAGCCAGGGCCTGGCCGATCGCCCCGGGCCGGAAGTCGCGAATCTCGCCGTGCCTCCGCATGCCCTTCGCCTGAAGCACTTCGCCCACGGTTGTCGCTGCGACGATGACTCCGATCAGAAGCCACTTCACGGGCGAGTTCCTCGCGGCTCAGTCCCCGAGGTTGCGGTCTGAGGAGCAGTGGCCCCGCTTACGAGAGCCACGCCGGCCATGATCAATACGATTCCCAGCCAGCGCTTCGCGCTGATCTGTTCATTCAACAGAAGTCGTCCGGCGATCGCTACCAGGACGTAACCAATCGATGTGACCGGAAGAACATAGCTCAAGTCGGCCCAACTGAGCAGGGCCATTCGGGAAGCCAGCCACAGGATCAGCAGCAGCACGCCGAGTGAGACCAGGGGCCGGAATAATACCGTGATGTAGGCCGAGGGTGTGGCTAACTCGGCTGGCATGCCCCGCTTGAGAAAGAAATTGCCGAAGACGTTGCTGAAGACTACGAGCGCGGCGCAGCACCATGTCTTCCACCGCAACCGCACGGATTCGGGATGCATAGGGTCTGAAAACCGGAGAGAGCCCGAGCTAAGTCAGTCGCCCGATACCGATACGGGAGCGGACTGGCGCGCGGCTTTGTTCTCCGCCACGAATTTCTTGCGCTTGGAGCGCAGAGCCATGTATTCCCGCGCTTCTTTGTAGAGCCGTTTTCGCTCGTCGCCGTCGAAGATGCCCTTCCGAACGATGCGCCAGACCACGCGGGGCCGGAAGAAGTACTCGCCATAAAAGCGCTCGACCCACTCGACCAACTCCGCGTGATCCAGTCCGGGGTATGAAAAGTTCGGGAGTTGATGGCCGCTCTCATCGGACATCACCCCGTTGATCGTGATCAGGCCATTGTTCTTCAAGTAATCGTAGAGTTCGGTGCCAGGATAAGGCGCGGCGATCGATACCTGAATGGTCTCGGTATCCATGCGCTTGGCGAAATCGATGGTTGTGCGAATGGTCTCGTGCGATTCGCCGGGCAGCCCGATAATGTAGTCGCCGTGAATCACCAGGCCCAGTTTCTTGCAGTTGGCCGTGAACCGCGCAGCCATCTCGACGGTTGCGCCCTTCTTGATGTTCTTGAGGATCTGCTGGTTGCCTGACTCGTAGCCGACGATCAACAAACGGCAGCCGGCCTCTTTCATGGCCTTGAGCGTCTCATAGTCGGTTGTAACGCGAGAGGTGCATGACCACGTAAAGTTCAGCGGCTTTAGTTTGGCGCACAATTCAATCGTCCGCTCTTTGCGATAGTTGAATGTGTCGTCGTCGAAGAAAATTTCTTTGATATTCGGGAACTGTTCGAGCGCGTACCGTACCTCGTTCACTACGTCATCGGTCGAGCGTAGGCGCCACCGGTGGCCCGAGTGAGTCTGCGGCCACAGGCAGAAAGTACACATGGCCGGGCACCCGCGGGTCGTGTAGAACGAGATATACGGATTTAACAAAAACGGAACGTTGTAGCGCGTAATGTCCAGATCGCGCTTGTAGACCTTGGTGACCCAAGGCAACTGGTCCAAGTTCTCGATTGCGGGAGCCTCCGGGTTGTTGATTACGCTTCCATTCTTCCGGTAGCTCACGCCCGGTAATTCTTCGAGAGGCTTTCCTTGCGCAAACTCGGCAATCTGGTAATCGAACTCGCGGCGCACAACGAAGTCGATCGCTTTGCCTTGGCGCAACGTCTTTTCCGGCTCGGTCGTAACGGGAGGTCCGACGAAGGCGACCTTGAGTTTGGGATTGGCGTCCTTCATCATCTCCGCGATTCTCAAATCGACGGAAAAGCCTGGAGTGGAAGTGAAAAGCACCAGCAGTTCAAAGTCGTTCGCCATCCCGACTGTCTGTTCGATGGAAATCTTATGGGGAGGCGCGTCGACTACCTTGCTATCCGCGAGCATGCCGGCCGGATAGCACAGCCAGACCGGATACCAGTACGATTCAATCTCGCGGGACGCCGGCCAGCGCGATCCGGCGCCGCCATCGAAACCTTCAAAAGACGGCGGATTCAGAAACAGTGTTCGCATGTGCTCTCTCTGGTTCGAAAACGGCGCTCGCAGAACGCCGGATTACTGGCCATCACCGAACGCCGAGCCGGCGGGCTGCGGGCCATCCACTGAAAAATTGCTGAAATCGATCTTCAATTCCGCCTTACCCACCAGGCGCGTATCCACGGTGCTCTGGACCTGTAGTGGGACCGAGATTCCGTCGCGAATCTCATATTTTCTCACGAACGCCACTTTCTTCAGGAAGATCGACGGGTTTTTGACCAAAAGGCCCGCCTCTTGCACCCGAAGATAGGTGGCCGTGTCGATCCAGATCTGCCCTTTAAAGAGCCCGACGCGCTTCTGTTTCGGCGTCACTTGGAATACATACGCCATGCGGCCATCGAGCTCGGATTGCCCTTTGTATCGGAATTTGTAGTTTTCGGGCGTAACAGCCAGCGCCGGAGTCTGACTCTTCTGCGCGTCCACCTCCGCCGCCAGGTAGCGGGCGATCACCTGATTCTTGACCGTGCCATCGCCTTCAAAGAACAGGTGCTCATACGTGATCCGGCCCAGCGCGGAAATGTGTCTCAGCGCATGCAGCCGGCCGTACTTCTTCAATTTCGGAAGCGCCGCATCAATCTCGACGTCCATCGAAGCATTTCTGGCGGCTTGCTGCTGATCGCGCGTGGCGGCGCAGTAGCTCTGGACAATAGCATCCGGCACTGCTGTCGACTCCGCAAACAGGCAACCAGCAAAGCCGATCAGCAATATAAGAAAACGCACCTTCAAATTTTTTGTCCCGTCCCCCAAAATTCCCTTGAAGTCTTGAGTCTACCAGGAGTAACACGCCACGATCAATCCAACCCGCAGGGGAATACCACCTGAAATTGTTGAGGTATTTCCCCTATTTCATGGATGCTCGAGGCGACCGCAATTATGCAGAAAATTGCCGGTTTTTCAAGGCCACTTGGCGAGGGTGGTACGCTTGGGGCATGGCCCGGTATCGGATTGAAAGTGGCCGGCGCGCGCGCGGCACGCCGGCGGGCCGTATCACTCTCGTCGTTATCCTGTTAGTGCTGCTACTGGGCGCGCGCTCGTTGGCATCGTACGCCATTGAGATCGAGTGGTGGAAAGAGCTAGGCCAATTCGACACCTGGCTGAACCTGCTGAGTTACAGTCTGGCGCCTCTTGCCGGGGCAACCGTGCTGGCCTTCGCGATCCTCTGGATTGCCCATGCCCGCGCCCTCAAGTTCGCCGGCACGCGACTGAGCGAGCATCCGGTCTACGCACGCATCTCGGCACTCGCTCTTCTGTTTCTCGGGTACCTAATTTCTGCTGCATCAGTCGATACCTGGACGGTGGTGCGCTTTGCTGGATCGCGCGGCCTGCCTCCGGCGGCCACGGCCTGGCACGACGCCATTTTTCAAAAGCCTCTTTCGTTTTACCTGTTTGATTTGCCTTTCTATAACCTGCTGCGCGGGTATGTCCTGGCCCTGGCCATCATCTGTATCGTGCTTTACTGGATCGCGGCGCGAGGCTGGCAACTGCGCTATTCGCTCGGCGATTTGCGGAATGCTACGGAGTTCGACCCCTCGATGTTGCGCCTGGTGGGCGGCCTGGAGTCGAAATTTCTGCGCGGCGCCGCGGTGGTTCTCCTGCTGGCGGTGGCGCTGCGCTTCTTCCTGGGCCGTTACGCGATGGTTTACAACGAGCACGGCACGTTTCTGGTTGGCATCGATTATGTCGACCAAAATATCGGCCTGCCGCTCCAATGGCTGGTCATTCTTGCGTGTCTGGCCGCAGCTGCTTTCGTTTGGATGGGCCGCTGGACGCTGGCCGCATTCATGGCACTCGCGCTGGTGGTCGAGTTCATTGTTCCGCGTGCCGTTTCGGCCTTGTATGTGAGGCCCAACGAAATTTCTCTCGAGCAGCCGTACATCCAGACTCACATCCATGCGACTCGCAGCGCCTACGGAATCGAGCAGCGCGTGCGCGAGGTCGATTTCAAAGCCGCGCCGAACGCGCCGATCAATGCCGCCCAGCATGCACCCACTCTGGACAACGTCAGGCTGTGGGACTGGCGGGCTTTTCGCGACACCATTACGCAGATCCAGGCTTTGCGCCCGTACTACGAGTTCCCCGATGCCGACGTCGACCGGTATACGATCGACGGTCAATACCGGCAGGTGCTCCTTTCCCCGCGCGAGCTGGACTTGAGCAAACTGCCCGCTGCGCGCGCCAACTGGATCAACCCGGCCCTGCAGTACACACACGGGTACGGACTGGTGATGGCAGACGTCAGCCGTATCACGCCTGACGGTCTCCCGGTGCTCCTGATCGAAAACGCCCCTGCCGAGGTCAAGGCTAAGAGCCTGAAACTGACCCGGCCGGAACTCTATTACTCGGAGATTTCGCACGAGCCGGTCTTCGTCGACACCGCCCAGGAGGAGTTCAATTACCCGGCGGGAGACAAAGATCAACGCAACCATTACCAGGGCACGGGCGGGTTTCCGGTTTCTTCTTTGCCGATGCGCCTGGCGGCCGCGATCCGCGAAGGCGAGCCCAACATCCTGCTCACCAGCTATCTCACGCCGAATAGCCGGATGATGATCTTTCGGAAGGTAAGCGAACGGTTACAGGAACTCGCTCCTTTCCTGCAATGGGACAGCGATCCTTACCTGGTGATCACCGATTCCGGGCGCCTGGTGTGGATGGTCGACGGTTACACGACCAGCGACGCGCATCCCTATTCGCGCGCCGTCGACCTCCAACAGATGGGCCGCATCAACTATATCCGCAATGCCGTCAAAGCGACTGTCGACGCGTATGACGGCGAAACGCACCTGTACATTTTCGCTCCCGACGACCCGATCATCGCGGCCTATCAGCGGCTTCTGCCCGATCTGTTCCGCCCGGCGTCCGCCATGCCTCCCGATCTGCGCGCGCATGCCCGGTATCCGGAAACTTTGTTTCGTATCCAGGCCGAGATCTACCGCACGTACCACATGCTGGATCCGCAGACTTTTTATAACAAGGAGGATCTCTGGGATCTCGCCCGGCGTTCGATGGGCCAGACCGAGGGCACCGACAGCGTCACACCGACCTACATCATGGCCACGCTGCCGGGTGGAGAGAAAGCTGAGTTTCTCCTCCTGCTTCCGTTCACGCCCCGAAACAAGGACAATCTGATCGGGCTCATGCTGGCGCGATGCGACGGCCCGAATCTTGGGGATATTGTGGTGCTGCAATTATCGAAACAACAGTTGATCTTCGGCCCCATGCAGATTGCGGCGCGGATCAACCAGGATCAAATCATCTCCAAGGACCTCTCGCTCTGGAACCAGCAGGGATCGCACGTGCTGCGCGGGCAGACTCTGGTTTTGCCGGTGGGGAACACGTTCCTGTACGTCGATCCGATTTACATCCAAGCCAATGAAGCCAGCATGCCGCAGTTGAAGAAGGTGGTATTGGCGGCCGGCGACCGGTTGGTTTACGCGGATGGTTACGAGCAGGCCCTGATGCAGATTTCCAGCGGTGCTCAACCGCCCGGCGCTCTACCTGTGGTTGAACAAGCCGCGGCACAGGCGTCGCCCGCGCCGACTGCCCCTGCCCCACCGGCCTCGAACCCAGCGCCGGATGCGCGTTTGCAGCGGGTTCGCGACCACCTCCGCCGCTACCGCGATCTTGCCGCTCAGGGCCGGTGGTCCGAGGCCGGCAAGGAACTCGAAGCCGTCGAAGCGGAAGTGAAATAGCTCGCGTGTATCCCGTCATTTTTAGAATCGGTAGCTTCGAGGTGATGAGCTTCGGGCTGATGGTGGCCGTGGGGGCTCTGGTCGGCGTGTGGCTGTTCGGTCGCGAGCTCAACCGGAGCCGGCTTCCGGCCGATGCGGTGAACGGCGCAATCATCGGTTTGCTCGCCGGACTCGTCGGCGCCAAGCTGCTCTACGTCGTCGAGCATCTCGGAGAAGACCCGTTTTTCTCGCTGCTGACCAGTCGCGGCGGTCTCAGTTGGTTTGGCGGACTGTTCGCCGGAATCTGCGCGGCGCTCGCCTACTTCCGATGGCGGCGTTGGCCGATTGTGGCGACCGTTTCCGCGGCTACTCCGGCCCTTGCTGTAGGCCATGCATTGGGTCGCGTCGGCTGTTTTCTGGTAGGCGATGATTACGGACGCCCCACCTCGCTGCCGTGGGGCATCGCCTTCCCGCAGGGTTCGCCGCCCACCGATGTTCCCGTCCATCCTGCTCAGCTTTACGAAGCCGCGCTCTTAGGGATCCTGGCTTGGCTGTTGATCCGATGGCGGCGCGCCGGACTATCCGATTATGCCGTTGTCGGCCGTTACCTGCTGCTCACCGGGGTCATCCGATTCTGCATCGAATTCGTCCGTGTCAACGTGCGTGTGGCGTTCGGGATGTCCGTCGCGCAGTTTGGCGCCTTGCTCCTGATCGTTGCGGGTTTGGTTCTGCTGTTGCGTCCCTCTGTCAAGCCAGCGTGAGACTCGCCTGAGCTTTCAGATCGAGCCTCGCGAATTCGCCGCGCGCGAATTTCGGAAATGCCGCGGCCGCGATCATCGCCGCATTGTCGGTGGAAAGGGCCGGGGAAGGGAAGTGAACCGGATAGGGAAGCGCTGAATTCCGAGCTGATTCCCGAAGGCCCGTATTGCAAGCCACGCCGCCGGAGATAATCATCGATCGGGCGCTGATGTGTTCCGCCGAAGCAGCGGCACGGGTGAGCAGTTCGTGGATGATCGCTCGCTGGAACGAGGCCAACAAATCAAGCGTGGCTCCCGGCGTCACCGCCAACCATTCTGCCTCCGTCGGATGCGGCGTGCGTTGTAGTAGCGCCCGCCGCGCGGCGATCTCGTCTTCCATCGCTCGTGCCTGAACCCAGCGCAGCACTGCTGTCTTCAAACCGCTGAAGCTGAAATCGAGCGCGTTGCCTTTCATTTTGGCGAAGGTGAACCGAACTGCGGCTGGATCGCCGTGGGGCGCGAGGCGGTCGATCACGGGCCCGCCCGGATAGCCGAACCCCAGCAGCTTGGCCACTTTGTCGAACGCTTCGCCAGCGGCGTCGTCACGAGTCTTTCCCAGCAGCCGATATCGAAATCCCTCGCTCATTTCAAACAGGTGTGTGTGCCCGCCGCTCACGACGAGGGCTAGTGCCGGAAACTCGACCGGGGTTCCCGCCTTCCGCGCCTCCAGAATTACGGCGTGAATATGGCCTTCGATATGGTTGACCGCAACGAGCGGCAGACGCGTCGCGAAGCTGAGAGATTTCGCGTACGTCAAGCCAACCAGCAGCGAACCGACCAGGCCCGGGCCTTCCGTGGCTGCGATCGCCGAGAGATCGGCCAGGCGCGTCCCGGACCGTTCGAGCGCTTCCCGGGTCACCGGCACAATCGCTCTCAAGTGCTCGCGGGAAGCCAGTTCCGGCACGACGCCGCCGTACTTGCCATGCGTACTCATCTGCGAGGCGACCACCGATGACAGCACAGTTTCGCCGTCCTCGACCACGGCGGCCGCGGTCTCGTCGCACGAGCTTTCGATGGCGAGGATCCGCATCTCTTCTAAACTAGCGCGCTCCTTCGTCGATCAAAGCCTCAAGCGCAGTACGCATGGGCCTGTTCCCTCGCTTGAGACCAAAGCGCAACAGCCCGGAAGTCTTGCACGCGCACCGCCGGGCGGCGTCCTGCAAGTCCCGGGCCTGCTCCAGGGCCGGATGGTCCGGATCGAGCGACTCGATCAAATTGGAAATGCTGCTCAGTATGACGGTGAGCTCGTTGTTGAAGTCGTGCGCGGCTGCCGCTGCCAGCATGCACGCCTGGTCCGCTTTCGTGAAACGTTCCACATTCCAGAATACGCCGCGACCATTAATCGCAGACGCGATAAGCTTCGTAAACTGGTGTGGAATCAGGCATATGGAGCAAACAAAACACGTGTGACCGGATCTGAGTAGTACAATGAAAAACAACTGGAGTTTTTCGTACAGATGAAAATTCATCTTGCCGCGGTGATGCTGGGTATCGCGGCTGCCCCCCTGCTTCCCGCGAGTGAAGCCACTCCGACCCGCCCCAAAGCCGGCAAAGTTGACATCATGCGGCTGAGTGAAATCAAGCCGGGCATGAAGGCAACCGCCTGGACCGTTTTTCAAGGGACGCAACCGGAGCCCGTCCCGATTGAGATCCTGGGCCTGTGGAAGAACCAGTGGGGCCCGAAGCAGGACGTCATTCTCGGAAAGATGGGTGGCAAAGCCGCGCGCACCAACGTCGCCGGCGGCATGAGCGGAAGCCCGGTTTATATTGACGGCAAGCTGATTGGCGCTGTGGCGCTGCGGCTGAGCACGTTTTCTCCCGACGCGATCTGCGGAATCACCCCGATCGAGTTGATGCTCGAAATCAACGATTTCGACCAGTCGCGTCCCGCCGACGCGCGCACGCCCGAAAAAGTAGTGGCGAGCGCCGCGGAAGCGCTGTCAATTCCCGACCTGCTCGGCCAGTTTGTGTCGGCCGGAACGCCGTCCGCGCCGCTGCAGCCCGCTGCCGCGATGGTGCCGATCGAAGCGCCTCTCCAGTTCTCGGGTTTCACTTCGGAAACCATGCGGCAATTTCAGCCCGTCTTTCAGCAACTGGGAATCACCGCCGTGCAGGGCGGCGCGGGAGCCGGGCTCTACAAAAACAAGCCGGGCCCCGGATGGCAGACGGCGCTCAACCCGGGCGAACCCGTGGCGGGCGTCCTGGTGGACGGCGATATCGGCGTCACCGGTCTCGGCACAGTTACTTATAATGACGGCAAACGCGTCCTGGCATTCGGGCATCCATTTTTCAATCTCGGCCCGATCAACATGCCGATGAGCAAAGGCGAAGTCGTGATGACGCTCGCCTCTCAATATCAGCCCAATAAGTTTGCTAACGCGACCGAGATCGTGGGAGCGCTGCACCAGGACCGCCATAGCGGAATTATGGGAATTCTCGGCGAAGAGTCGAACATGATTCCAGTCTCGGTCAGCGTTCGCGCTCTCAAAGAGGACGAAACTGTCGCCCGTCAAAAGGATTTCCACTTCAATGTGTTCGTCCAACAGAAGTGGACGCCGACCTTGATGATGCTGACTCTGTTCAACAGCCTTTCGGATCTCAACGAGTTCGCCGATGAAGCGACCTACCGGCTGAGCGGCAAAGTGGAAATGAATGGACAGAGCAATCTCTCGTTGAGCACCATGCAGGCCTCCGGCGAACTGCCCGCGCCGGCGCCCATGATCCTGGCCAACTGGTGGGCCGACAAGTTTAACCGGCTTTACTTGAACAACGTCAAAACGCCCGATGTGAAGCGCGTTAGCGTGACCGTGGACCTGCTGCCGGAGCGGCGTATTGCCACCATCGAGAATGCGTGGGTCGCCAACCCTGACCTGAGGCCCGGCGATGTTGTCCCGGTGAAGGTGTTCCTGCGGCCCTACCGCGGCGAGCCGATCCAGCGCGAATTCAAAATTAAGATCCCGGAAGGAATGGCCAAGGGCGATCATCGCATTCTCCTGAGCGATGCCGAAACACTGAACCGTGTTCAGAATCAGGCCGGCCTGGTCAACCGTTTCCTTGATTTGCCGGAGACGGTTTCGCTCATCAACCAGGAGCGCAGCAATAACAAGCTTTACGTTTCGCTGGTGCAATCGAGCCCCACGGCATACCTCGACGATAAGACCCTGCCGAGTCTGCCGAGTTCGGTGCTGAACGTGATGCAGACCGGGCGCGCTTCGAACCGCGCCATGATCACGTCTCCCGAGACCGCGACCGAGCAGTTGTCGCTGCCGTTTGACTACGTGATTACCGGCAGCTACTCGCTCCGGATCCACGTAAATTGAAGTCGGCCTGAGTAGTTTCCCAATGACTGGACAAATTCGCAATTCCGTTTACGCGGTGCTTTTCTGCGCTTCCTGTGCCGCTCTATTTGGCGGCCAGACGCGCACCTGGACACAGGGGGATTTCAACGATTTCGAAAAGGGAGTCATCAAGAACCTCTCTGTCCGCAGTGACGGCGTCGTCACGCTCGCGCCGCGATCGAAGGAATGGTCCGACACCTCGGCCATGTATCTTTGGAGCCTAGCGCGCGATTCAAAGGGAAACCTCTATGCCGGTGGCGGCACCGGCGCTAAACTCTACCGCATTGGCACGGATGGAAAGAATCGAGTGCTGGCAGAACTCGATGGCCTCGAGATTCACGCGGTCGCCGTCGATTCCAAGGACCGCGTCTACGCCGCCACTGCTCCCGACGGCAAGGTCTACCGCGTCTCGGCGAACGGAAAAGCGGACGTCTTCTACGATCCGCACGCGAAGTACATTTGGGCGCTGGCATTCGACCGCAATGACGACCTATTCGTGGCCACCGGCGACCAGGGCGAACTCCACCGTGTCGCTCCCGACGGCAAGGGCAAAGTGTTCTTTCGTTGCGACGAGACCCACGTGCGTTCGCTCGCGCTGGATTCGCAAGGCAATCTCATCGTCGGCACCGAGCCCGGAGGCCTGGTGTTGCGAATCTCAGCCGCCGGCGAAGGATTCGTGTTGTATCAGATGCCGAAGCGAGAAGTGACGGCCGTTCTGGTCGGACGCGATGGCATGATTTATGCTTCCGGGGTCGGGACGAGGTCGCCATCCGGTCCGGCTGTGCCTGCGGCGCCAGCTCCGGCACCCGCGGCGGCAGCGGTCAATCCGGCCCAGCCCGCGCCGCGCCAACCGGCTCCCGCGCTTCCGCTCACGACCGCGCCAGTCAACATCACCGGCGGCAGCGATGTTTATTCGATAGATCCGAGTGGCAGCCCGCGCCGCGTCTGGACCAATACGCGCGACGTGGTCTATGCCCTCGCGCTCGACAGCTCCGGCCACCTTCTTTTGGGTTCCGGCAACCGTGGCCATATCTACCGGGTCGAATCTCCGACACTCTATACGGCCGTCATGACCCTCCCGTCAACGCAGGTGACTGCGTTTCAGCCTGGAGCGGATGGCCGCCTGTACGCGGCCACCGGCAACGTCGGCAAGATTTATGAAATCTCGCCGGAACCTGAAACGGAGGGCACTCTCGAGAGCGACGTCTTTGACGCCGGCGTGTTCACGCGTTGGGGCCGATTGAGCTTTGACGTAGTTTCGAACGGCGGCAAAGTTTCCGTCCAGACACGCAGCGGCAACCTCGACCAGCCTCAGAAAAACTGGAGTCCCTGGTCGAACGCGACTAGCGATCCAAAAGGTGATCGCATCACCTCGCCCCCGTCGCGCTTCCTGCAATGGAAGGCAACTCTGGCGGTAGCCGGCGTCCGCTCGCCCGAGCTTAGTTCCGTGGAGGTCGCCTATCTCCCCAAGAATCTCGAACCTCACGTCGATCGCATCGAGACTACGCCGTTCAATTACCGCTTTCCCGCGCAGCTCTCCGTGACACCGGTGCAGACCATGAGTTTGCCGCCTTTGGTCACGGAGTCGGCGCGCACTGAAAACACGGAGCCCGCCGCTCCACCAAGCACTGTGTCCACCGTGACTCCCGCCATGCAATCGGCCAAAGGTTTCATCGGTGCGCGCTGGATGGCCGCCGACCCCAATGGCGATTCGATGGTCTACAGCATTGAGATTCGCGGCAAGGCTGAGAAAGAGTGGAAGCTGTTGAAGGACAAAGTGCCGGAGAAATATTTCTCCTGGGATTCCACCGCGTTTCCGGATGGCGAGTACCGCATTCGCGTCACCGCTTCGGATACGCCTTCCAATCCACCGGCCGAGGCGCTGACGGGCCATCTCGAAAGCGACCCCTTCGTGATCGACAACACCCCGCCGCAAATCACGGGACTGACGGCTACGCGCAATGCCGGCAAGCTGGACGTCCGCTGGCACGCCGCGGACGCTTTGAACACGATCGAAAAAGCGGAATACTCGCTCGATGGCGGTGATTGGACGCTGGCCGCGCCTACGACGGGCCTCTCCGATTCCCTGGCGCTCGACTACAACCTCGCGGTTGCAGCCGGCCCGGGAGAGCACACCGTTGCGGTGCGGGTCGCGGACGCGTACAGCAACCAATCCGCCGATAAGACCGTTATCCAGTAAACGCAGTTCTCGTCACGGTTCAGG
This sequence comes from Bryobacteraceae bacterium, assembly GCA_036406715.1. GTDB lineage: Bacteria > Acidobacteriota > Terriglobia > Bryobacterales > Bryobacteraceae > PSRJ01. Next base: position 34,094 of record DASXAK010000058.1, read on the forward strand.
GCGCCGCCTTCCGTTGCGGAAGTAGATGTTTCTGTATCTTTCCCATCGCGTTTCGCGGCAGGCTGTCGACGACGATAAACTCGCGTGGCACTTTAAAGGACGCCAGCTTTTCACGGCAGCGCTGTTCGAGCACATCCGGCTCTACCGCGGACGTCAACACGACATACGCCACCGGTACTTCGCCGCGGGCGCGGTCGGGAACTCCGATGATTGCCGCTTCCGCCACTTCTCGCTGCTCCTGCAGGAATTCTTCGATCTCCCGAGGATAAATGTTGAACCCGCCGGAGATGATCAAGTCGCTGCGCCGTCCACAGAGTGTGTAGTATCCGTCTGGAGCACGCACGGCGAGATCTCCAGTGCGAAAATAGCCGTCGGCAAAAGAAGCTTGTGTCGCTTCGGGCCGGCGCCAGTACCCCGCAAAGATGTTGGAGCCTCTTAAATAGAGCTCGCCGGTCTCTCCGTCTGCGGCCGGGTTTCCCTCATTGTTCACGAGGCGCACCGAAACGCCCGGCAATGGCAGACCCACGCTGCCCGGCCGCCGCTCCCCGATATATGGGTTGCTCATATTCATGAACGTCTCGCTCATCCCGTAGCGCTCGAGAATGGTGTGGCCGAACTTGGCGCGGAACTCGTCCAGTACTTGTGCCGGCAGCGGCGCGGATCCCGACACAAACAGGCGCATGAAGCCGCCGATCTCGCGTGCGGCCTCGCCGTCCATATCGAGCAGCCGGACGTAGATCGTCGGGACGCCGAAGAACAGCGTCGGCCGGAATTCGAGAAAAGTCGCGGCTGCACTCTGCGCTTCAAAGCGCTCCAGCAGCCGCATGCGGCATCCGCTCAGCAGCCAGCAGTGCAGGCCGTTGCCAAGCCCGTGCACGTGAAACAGCGGCAATCCCAGCAGAAAGCGGTCCGCGCCGGTGATTTCCCAGCACGTGGTCAGGTTGACCGCGTTGACCACAAAATTGTTGTGCGTCAGCACCGCGCCTTTGGAAGTTCCGGTCGTGCCAGAGGTGTAGATGATTCCCGCCGGTGTATCACCGTCCAGAGTCACTCCGGGACGTTCGTCCGGCAGATTCGAGGCAGCCTCGGTCAACTCGGCCGGATCCCAAATCGGAACTGGCGCATCCAAGTGGGTGGCCGAGACCAGCGCCCGCGGCTCGGCGTCCTTCAGAATGTGCGCCATCTCGCGCTCGCGATAAAGAATGTTAATCGGCACGAAGATGACGCCCAACTTGACGCACGCAAGAAACAGGTCGATCATCTCCACGCGATTCGCGAGGTAGACGCACAGCCGGTCGCCCGGGTTCAGACCGCGCCGCTTCAGGAGGACGGCCAGCCGGTTGCTCCGCGCGTCGATTTCACCGAACGTGAAGGTTTGATTTCCGAACTCCAGCCCGGGGGCGTTCCGGCGGCCCCGCAGAGAAAGGTCAAATAAATCGGTCAGCGTCAAATTATCAGTTTACTGGTATGCTGAACGGTTCGCATGGACATTGTCACCAGCAATCTCGGATGGATTGAAGTGATCTGCGGGCCGATGTTTTCGGGAAAAACGGAGGAACTCATCCGGCGGCTGCGGCGCGCGGTGATCGCGCGCAAGCGTGTGGAAGTCTTCAAACCTACCATCGACAATCGCTACTCGGACGATGAAATCGTGTCGCATGGCGACCTGCGCATGAAATCAGAGGTAGTGAGCGATGCGCGCGAAATCATAGAGCGCATCGATTGGCGTTCGGAAGTCGTTGGAATCGACGAGGCCAACTTCATGGGTCCGAACCTGGTCGAAACCGTTCAGCGCCTCGCCGATGGCGGCAAGCAGGTCATCCTCTCAGGCCTGGATACCGACTACCTTGGGCGGCCCTTCGCTCCCATTCCAGACCTGTTGGCGCTTGCCGAATCGATCACAAAAACTCTGGCGATCTGCGTGCGCTGCGGCAATCCCGCCAAACATACCCAGCGTCTGCGCGGCTCGGACGACTTGATCGTCGTTGGGGCGGCCGATGTGTACGAAGCCCGCTGCCGCCGCTGTTTCGAACCGGGCATTCCCAAGCAAACGGAACTCGAATTCGCCAAGCCGCGCCGCGCGGAACCGAAGTGAGCCGATGGCTAGGAGAGTGCGTCCGATGACGGAGCTGCACCAAGCCGAGGCGCGCCTCAGCAAGCTGATTGAAAATATAGCGGCAGCATCCAGGCCGAGGTGACTGGCCTTCACGCCGAGATGCGCGACGGCTTTGAACGCGTCGTCAGGAAACGAAAGTAGTCTACGGCGCCCAGCCCGGCGCCACGTACGCGTAAAACAAGACCACCAATCCCACCAGCGACGCCAGCAAAACGCTGTGCTTGACGGTGAACCGGAACAGCAGGGATTCGTCTTCGCGCTTCATCTGAGTCGCTGCCGCGGCCACCGCGATGCTGGTCAGGCTGATCATCTTTCCCATCACGCCGCCGGCGGAGTTAGCGGACGCCATCAACGCCGGATTCATGCCCAATTTGTTGGCAGTGATGACCTGCAGGCTTCCGAATAGAGCGTTGGCCGAGGTGTCGCTGCCAGTGAGAAAGACGGCCATCCAGCCGAGCAGGGCGCTGAAGAACGGAAATATCACGCCTGTCGCTGCGAATGCCAGTCCGAGGGTGGCCGTCGCGCCCGAGTAGTTCATCACGTAGGCCAGTCCCAGAACCGCCGCCAGAGTCAACTCTGCAAGGGCCAACTGCTTTGCCGTATGGCCGACTGTGCGGAAATAGCGCGCCGGTGACATCCCCACCGAGAACGCAGCGAGTACGGTTGCCACCAGACACGCAGTTCCCGATGCCGAGAGCCAGCTAAAATTGAACACCGCCGCGTAGCTACTCGGCTGAGACACCGCCGGCGGCATCCGCTGGATCGTGTTATGCAGGCCGGGCCAGTTGATCAGAATGTTCTGAGCTGCGAGCCAGGCGGTAACTGGCTTATAACTCCAGACCGATACACAAATGACCAGCAGAATATACGGGCTCCACGCGCGCAGAAGCTGGACGCTGGTATGCGGCATCCGCGGCCGTTGGGCCGAGGGCGCCGCCTTTGTATCCCGCGGTTTCCACACACGCGTGACCACGACAATGGCCCCCATCGCCGCCAGCGAGGAAAAAATATCCGTCAGTTGCGGGCCGATGAAATTCGAGACGAAAAATTGAGTGGCTGCGAAAAATATCCCGCACGCCGCGACCGCCGGAAACACCGCCCGCAGCCCGCTCCATCCCGACATCACCAGCATCAGATAGGCCGGAACAATGAGCGATACCGGCGCGCAGATGCGACCGACTCCGGCGCTGATCCGGTCCACCGGTAGATTCGCCACCCCCGCCAGCGTGGTGATCGGAATCGCCAGCGAACCGAAAGCAACCGGCGCCGTATTGGCAAGCAGGCAGATGCCGGCCGCATAAAACGGAGTGAATCCCAACTCGGTCAGCATGGTCGCCGCAACGGCCACCGGCGTGCCGAACCCTGCCGCGCCTTCGACAAACGCCCCGAAGGCAAACGCAATGAGCAGCACCTGGAGCCGTTTGTCGTCGGCCAGGTGCGCGATCGAATCTTTCAGCAGGGCGAAGCAGCCGCTCTCCAGCGTGATGCGGTAGAGCAGCACGGCCGTAAACACCACCCACCCAATTGGCCAGAGGCCGAAAGATGCTCCCATCAGCACGGACGAGAAAAGCCTTCCGGACGGCATGCCATAAACCAGACCCGCGATGATCATCGCCGTCGCGAGACCAACCAACGACGAGATCCAGGCCGGTTTGCGCTTCACGCCAAGCAGGAACAGAAGTACGAAGATCGGTAGAGCCGCCACCAGGGCGGACAGCGCCAGACTTCCGGCGACAGGGCTATAGGTCTGTGGCCACATGCGGTCTCCGATTGTATAACAAGGTACGGCGCCGGCGGTCTGGCCGCCGGCGAATGATTCTCGTGGATTGTTACAGCGCCGGGAGCGCTACTTTCCCGAGCCGCTTTCGATCCGCATCCCGTAGAAGCTGCGATAGACGAAAAACAGGGCCAACAGGAAGAAAATCGCCGACAACGTCAGGCTCAAGCCAGGGCCCTGTTGCCGGGTCAGCGAGACCGCCAGTGAAACCGCCAGCAACCCGAACAGCGTGGTGAACTTGATGATCGGGTTGAGCGCCACCGAGCTGGTGTCTTTGAATGGATCGCCCACGGTGTCGCCGACTACCGTCGCCGCGTGGAGGTCGGTTCCCTTCGCCCGCAATTCCGTCTCAACCACTTTCTTTGCGTTGTCCCACGCGCCGCCCGCGTTCGCCATGAAGATTGCCTGGTACAGCCCGAACAAGGCGATCGAGATCAGATATCCGACGAAGAAGAACGGTTCGACGAAGGCAAACGCCAGCGTGATGAAGAAGACGGTGAGGAAGATGTTGAGCATCCCTTTCTGCGCATACTGCGTGCAGATCTGCACCACCTTTTTCGAATCCGCCACCGAGGCTTTCTCGGCGCTGTCCAGCTTGATGTTGCGCTTGATGAATTCCACCGCGCGATAAGCGCCGGTGGTCACGGCCTGCGCGCTGGCGCCGGTGAACCAGTAGATGACAGCGCCTCCCGCGATCAATCCCAGCAAGAAGGGCGCATGCATCAGCGAGAGTTTATCGAGATTGGTTGTCAGCCGATCGGTCAACAAAACGATCGTGGAGAAGATCATGGTCGTCGCGCCAACCACGGCCGTGCCGATGAGCACGGGCTTTGACGTTGCCTTGAACGTATTACCGGCGCCATCGTTCTCTTCCAGGTTTTCCTTGGCGCGTTCGAATTCCACGTGGAACCCGAAACTTTTCTGGAGTTCCTTCTCGATGCCGGGCAGGGTTTCAATCGTGGACAGCTCATAGATCGATTGCGCGTTGTCGGTAACGGGACCGTAGCTGTCTACCGCGATCGTCACCGGGCCCATCCCAAGGAACCCGAATGCCACCAGGCCGAACGCGAACACCGCAGGCGCCAACATGATCTCGGCAAATCCGGTGGTGCTCACCCCGAATCCAATCGTCATCAGCAGCAGCATTGTGAAACCGAGCCAGTACCCGCTAAAGTTGCCGGCGACGAAGCCGGACAGGATATTCAGCGAGGCGCCGCCTTCCTTGGAACTCGTGACGATCTCGCGCACATGCCTCGAATTGGTCGAAGTGAACACCTTCACGAACTCGGGGATGATTGCGCCGGCCAGCGTTCCGCAGCTGATTACAGTCGCCAATTTCCACCACAGCGAGGAGTCGCCGGCCAGGTTAGGAATCATCAGGTCGCTCACGATGTACGTAAGCACGATCGAAAGGATCGACGTCAACCAGACCAGGCTGGTCAGCGGCGCTTCAAAATTCATTTTGGCCGCATTGCCATAACGGCCCTTTGCGATCACCCCGTTGATGAAGTACCCCAGCCCGGACGAGATCACCATCATCACGCGCATCGAGAAAATCCAAACCAGCAGTTGGACCTGCACTGCCGGGTCCTTGACCGCAAGGATGATAAACGTGATTAGCGCGACGCCCGTGACGCCGTACGTCTCGAATCCATCGGCGGAGGGGCCGACCGAGTCGCCGGCGTTGTCTCCCGTGCAATCGGCGATCACACCCGGGTTGCGCACGTCGTCTTCCTTGATCTTGAACACGATCTTCATCAGGTCGGAGCCAATATCGGCGATCTTGGTGAAAATGCCGCCCGCTACGCGCAACGCAGCCGCGCCCAACGATTCGCCGATCGCGAACCCGATAAAGCAGGAGCCCGCCAGGTTCCCCGGCACAAACAGCAGGATGAATAGCATGATCAGCAACTCGACGCACACCAACAGCATTCCGATGCTCATTCCCGCTTGCAGAGGAATGTCGTAGCAGGGATAGGCCTTCCCGGTCAGGGCGCCGAATGCCGCGCGCGAATTGGCGAACGTGTTGACGCGCATCCCGAATGCCGCGACCGAGAAGCTACCCATGATCCCGACCAAGCTGAAAAGGAGAATGATCACGACCTTGTATGCTTCAAAACCCAGGAGGAAGCCAAAATAGAACACAATGATGACGGCAATGAACGCTTCCAAGAGGAGTAGGAATTTGCCTTGCGTAGAGAGATACGTCTTGCAGGTTTCGTAAATCAGTTCCGAAACGTCCCGCATGGATTGGTGCACGGGCATATTCTTCAAACGGGTGAAAATCATCAATCCGAACAGGAATCCGAGGGCGCTAACCACCAGTCCGACCATCAATAGCGAGCGGCCGCCGATGCCGCCGAGAAACGTGGCCGAATTCAAATCAGGAATGACCAGGTTGGCTTCGCCGCCGCCCCCTTGCTCCTGCGCCATGAGCGGCATCGCGAACAGCGCGATCGCCAGCAAAGCAAAGAGCGCGCGGAAAAACGTTCTGGAGCGCCCGGATGTTGCCGCCGGCTGACGAAGCGCGCGCGGCTCGACACAAAAAGTGTCCGTCGAACAAATCATTAGAAAAGAACCTCCTGGTTCAGAAAAATCGCCCGGTCTCGTGAACCCGAGACACAGCGAGAGTTTTCACCCGAAGTCCACAGTATAGAAAATCTCGTGCTCCAAACACAACGGAGCCGCGGGCCGAAACCCGTCGCCCGGTTTGCAAAGAGTGAACGCTAACTATTCCCGGCAGATGCCGCGCTCGCTGGACCGGATAAAACCCACCAGGTGCAAGGTCTCCGGAGTGGGAATCTCGGCCTCGATTCGCGCCAGCGCCGCTTCCAGTTTCAAGCCCGAACGGTACAGAATCTGGTAAGCCTTCTTTAGTACGCTGACGTCGCTAGCCTTATACCCGGAGCGCTTGAGGCCGACCAGGTTCAGCCCTTTCGCCTGAATGTTGAAGCCGGAATAAAGAAAGAATGGTGGCACGTCGCTGTTCACCCGCGTGTTGCCGCCGATCATTGCCAACCGCCCCACTTTCGAGAACTGGTGGACCACGACTCCGCCCGAGATGAAAGCCTGATCCTCCACCTCCACGTAACCAGCCAGTAACGCGCTGCTGGCGATCACGATTTCATTGCCCACCCGGCAATTGTGCGCAATATGGCCGGACGTCATAATGTAGTTCCCGTTCCCGATTTCCGTGATCGATTCCGGGGCGGTTCCGCGAGAGATCGTAAAGTGCTCGCGGATCTTGTTGTCGTTTCCGATCCGCAAGTAGCTGCGCGCCCCGCTGAATCCTTTGTCCAGCGGATCGGTGCCCAGCACGGTTCCCGCCGAGATTTCGTTGCGTTCTCCCAGCGTCGTCCAGCGCTTCACATAGACGTAGGGTTCCAGCAGGCAGCCGGCGCCAACGCTGACTTCGCTCTCGATAATGCAGAATTCCCCGATGCGCACGCCGGGCCCTATATTCGCGCCGGGATCGACACGCGCCGTCGGCGCAACGGTGGCGGATGGGTCGATGGGCATCAGCGGCCGGCTAATGTGATGTGCATTCCACTTTGTATGATAAGGCATGCGCGTTCGAGAGTTGGCCGATTGGCTCGGCGCTACCTATGAGGGCGATGGAGAGAAGGAACTCACCGGCGTAGCGCCGATTGATAGCGCCGGCGAGTCCGAACTTGCCTTTATCGGCACTCGGAAAGCCGAGACCCAGGCCGAAACATCCGCCGCCGGATGTCTGCTGGTGCCGCTCGAATGGACCGGGGCGAGCCAACGGACGGTCATCCGGGTGGCCGAGCCGCGAACCGCCTTTGCCCGTGCCATGAGCCGGTTTCATCCCACGGCCGAGCTGAAACCGGGTGTCCATCCCACGGCTGTCGTCGGCCGCGTGGAGATGGGTGCTCTGGTGTACATCGGGCCCCACGCCGTAATCGGCGACGGTTCCCGTCTAGGCGTCGCCACCAGCATTGGGGCCGGCTGCTCGATCGGCAAACGCGTTGTCCTGGGGGACGGCTGCATCCTACACCCCAACGTCACCATCTATGACAACGTCGATATCGGACGCGGCACTATTCTGCACTCCGGGTGTGTCATCGGAGCCGACGGCTTCGGTTATGTGATGGAACACGACCGATGGCACAAGTTTCCGCAGGTCGGGCGGGTCGAGATCGGCGAGTTTGTCGAAATCGGCGCCAACTCCTGCGTCGACCGCGCGGCGCTGGGCGTCACCTCCATCGGCGAGGGCACCAAACTCGATAACATGGTTCATGTGGGGCACAACTGCCGAATCGGCCGTCACGTAGTCGTCGCCGCCCAAACCGGCTTCTCCGGTTCCGTGATAGTGGAAGACTACGCTGTCATCGGCGGGCAGGTCGGCATCGGCGATAAGGCCCGCATCGAGAGCCGCGCCACGCTGGGTTCCGGCTGCGGTGTGCTCAGCTCGAAAATTGTTCGCTCCGGCGAGACCGTATGGGGCACGCCCGCGCGTCCCTTGAAGCATCATCTTGAGACGTTGGCAAACCTCGCCAAGCTCCCCGACTTGCGGCGCGAATTGTCAGAAATCAAGCGCCGCATCGAGGAACTGGAAAGAGGCGCCTGATGCTGGTGGTGGTGGGCGGACATTCGCGCAATATTGGCAAAACTTCGGTGGTCGCCGGTCTTATCCGCCAGTTGCGCGATCAAAAATGGACCGCGGTGAAGATCACCCAGTTCGGCCACGGCGTCTGTTCGCACCGCGGAGAAGCTTGCGGCTGCGAAACGGAGCCGGAACATCCGTTCGCCCTGAGTGAAGAATATGAACCCAGCCGCACCGATTCAGGCCGGTTCCTTGCGGCCGGCGCGGAGCGATCCTTCTGGTTACGGACACCGATGGGGGAACTGGCTCGCGCCAAGACCGCGCTTGGCAAAATCACGCGCTCGGGCCGCAATGTCATCATCGAATCCAACAGCGTCCTCGAACTGGTCGAGCCCGATTTGTTTCTGATGGTTCTCGATTTCGCTTGCCAGGATTTCAAGCCTTCCAGCCTGCGCTTCATGGACCGGGCTGACGCGTTCGTAGTCATCGACCGCGGCATCAACGTTCCGATGTGGGAGGACATTGCCAAAGGCCTGTGGGACGACAAGCCCCGGTTTGCGGTCAAGCCGCCGGTCTATGTGACGGCGGCCGTCTCTGGCTTCGTCAGGTCCAGGCTCTCGGCGGCGCCCACGCGCTGAAGGTTCGAGTGGGGCAGCCGCGCCGCCGCCTCGCTCAGCAAGTGTGTCGCCAGCTCGATTTGCTGTTGCATCACTCGAAGTTGCTGTTGAACCGCTCCTTGCGACTCACCCAGCAGAATTTGTAGACAGCAGGCGCTGTATTCTAAAGTGCCGAGCGGCTGGCGCAATTCATGTACCAACTCCGCCATCAAATCTGAACTATCGCCGCGGCCTGAACGGTTCATCAGGTTGAACTCCAGAAAGGGGGAAACACAGTATAACCCAATCACCGCGGGTTGCAATGAAATTTTTATCGAACTGCTTTCAAATTGTGTCCGTCAGGTGAGGGCTTCGACCGACGTACCCACGCAGCGGTTGCGTCCATTCGCCTTGGCTGCGTACAGCGCCATGTCCGCATCCCGGATCAACTCGTCAGTCGTTCCGGCCATGCCAGGCGACCGGCTCGCTACACCGATGCTGCATGTCACCTGGATCGATTGTTCGGCCACCTGGAAGGGCTCGCCGTGCACGGAGAGCCGGAGCCGCTCGGCCTGGGCCAACCCTCCTTCGGCGTTGCAGCCTGGCAGTACGAAGAGAAACTCCTCCCCGCCATACCGGCCGAGAGAATCATAGCGCCGGATTGACGATTTCATCCGCGCAGCGCTCTCTCTCAGCACCGCGTCGCCGCACAGATGTCCATGTGAGTCGTTGATGTGCTTGAAATTGTCCAAGTCAGCCATCAGGATTGATATCGGCAGCCGTTCGCGGCTGGCGCGTTCCAATTCAATCTGCAGCATCCCGAGGATCGCATGTCGATTGAGGAGGGCGGTCAGTGAATCGTGAGTCGCTTCCTGCCGCAGCGCCTCGCGTGCCGCCAACAGTTGCTCCTGCAATTCCAGAATCCGCTGCCCGGCCCGCAATCGCGCGCGCAGCTCCGGTGCGTGGAACGGCTTAGTCAGATAATCGTCGGCGCCCGAATCAATGCCCTCCACTAAATCTTCCGAATCGGTTCGCGCGGTGAGCAGCAGGATGTAGATGTAAGGTTCCCGTCCGACGGCTCGCACGCGCCGGCACACGTCCACCCCGTCAATGCCGGGCATCATCCAGTCCAGAATCGCCAAACGTGGAGCGTTGTCGGCCTCGAGCACCCGGAGTGCTTCGTCGCCGTCCTTCGCTACTATGACTTCGTAGCCCCACTTGGTCAGGATGGCTCGCAACATCGATTGAAATACTGGATTGTCTTCAGCGGCCAGGATTTTCACGCCAGAATCTCTTGTCCTCTTATCGGCGAATCCCCCCACCCGCAGGAGAGAACTGAAGTACTACGTCGCTCCCCTCCGGCGTCGTAGAATAGAAAATTCGCACACACGGAGGAAGTTCGCTTGATTTCCAGCCTCGATACTTTGGTTTCACCCGTTTCGCCCGTTACCGCTTCTTACGATCGGGATCGGCTCGAAGACGTCGGCTACATGACCTGCATGACGCTGGTCTTGTTGGGTAACTATGCCCAAACCGGGCATTTTGGCGGCCCGCTCGCCTATACGCCCTATAACGTGGCGGCCCACCTGGTCGGTCCCGAATTCGGCGGCCTCCGCTACGACTACCGCCGCCCCAAGCACCCCTACGGGGATAAATTCATGCTGGCGGCGGGCCATTGCATTCCAACCTGTTATGCCCTCTGGATGATCATGGGGCAATCCTTGGCCCGGAAATATGACGCCACCGGCAACCGCCGCTACTACGTCGATCCCCGCGCGGCCATGCTTCCCGTCGATGCTCTTGGATTCCGGCGCGGCGCCGGTGCCCTCAAAACACTCCTCCAGGATCTCAAGCTGGCTGACGACCCGCTGTTCGCCCAAGCCAAGGGCCGGGGCATCCGGGCGCTGTCCGGCCATGCCGAAAGCATCGACTGCACCAACGATGTCAACGGCGGCCCGTCCGGAATCGGGATTGCCACCGCGGCCGGCAAAGCCGCCTTCTGGGATATCGTAGGTGCGTCCGGTCTGAATTCCCCCAAAGTCGTCGCGTTTGAGGGTGAGTTCGCCCTCACCGAAGGCCATGCCCAGGAATTGAAGACGCAGGCTCTCGCCCTCCAGGTCGGCAAACGCCTCCGGGTTCTGGTCTCCTCCAACAACGCCGGTATCGACGACAGCCTCATGGGCGGCGTCATCTCCACCAAATACGACCGCTATCGTCTGGTTGACCAGTGGACGTCTTATGGCTGGAACGCCTTCACACTCGATAACGGCAACGACTACGGCGAAATCGTCGCTGCCCTGAAGACGATGGAGAATTGGGATCCCGCCGATCGCCGCCCCATGGTCGTCATCGGCCAGACCGTCAAAGGCTATTGGCCCGCCGCCGCGAACGGAAAACTTCCGGGATATGGCGATCAGCTAGTCGGCTATCCGAGCCATCCATATGCCTTCAAGATGAATTCACCCTATTTTGTGGCCTTGGCGGAGAGCTTTGAGAAGCACTACGGCGTGGAATTTGCGGGCATCCGGCAGGGTGCGGTGACGGATCCGCGCGAGCGCCTGATCCAGTTCAAGACCAACCTGGATGTGGTGATGTCGCTGCTCGACCGCAACGGCCTCGGCGACTGGCTGGCCGACCGTCTGGTCGAACTCGGCGATTCCGTCAAGGATGAGTTCCCGCTGCGCATCGATGTCACTCGCGATCCTTTTCAAGATGACCGCCTGCGTGTCGCCAATCTTCCGGTTGAGCCGCAGAAGGTGAAAGTGAAGAACCGGGTCTCCGGCGCGGAGAAGGAAGTCGGCATCGCGCTGTTCAAGAAGCCGGGAGAGGTCGCGGGCACCCGCCGCGCCATTTCGGAAATCCTCAAGTGGATGAATTACGTCACCGACAACCGCTTCTTCACGATCGCGGCAGACCTATCGGAGTCGATCAACCTCGAGCACGGAAATCTCTGGGGCCACTACGACCCGGAGGCGAACCCGCTCGGCACGCGGCTGAAAGCTCCCATCGAAGAGGCCGGCAACGCCTCGACCGCCATTGGGCTGGTTGGGCAGAGTGCTTCGGTCGATCCCACGAAATTTGCCGGCGTTTGGGCGATCAGCGGCACCTACGGGGCCTTCACTCCGTTGATGTACACGCCGGCGCGCGTCTGGAGCCAGCAGAACCAGGACAGCCGCTTCCGCGTCGGGGTGCTGCACATTCTCTCGGGGCACTCGGGTCCCGAGACGGCCGCCGATGCGCGGACCCACTTTGGAATCTTCGCGCCCCAGGTCTGGAAGCTGTTCCCGCGAGGACAGGCCATCAATCTCAATTTCTGGGATTACAACGATGTCGCTCCGGGGTACTTCGCCGCCGCGGAAATCGCCGCGCGCGATCCCAAGGTCGGACTGATCACCATTGAGGTGGCGCGGCCGGATTTCGCGGTGGCCGACCGCTCCAAGTTTGCCGATACCGATCTGCGCGCCGCCGCCAAGGGTCTCTACGTCATCCGCGACTTTTCACCCGGCCAGCCCAGGCACGGCTACGTGATCACGCAAGGCTCGAGTTCCACGGTGAATCTCGTACAGTCGCTGCCGAAGCTTGAACAGGCCGGTATCAACGTGAAAGTGGTGGCGGTCATCAGCGAAGAATTGTTCGACCGTCAGCCGGAAGCGTATCGGAAATCAGTTCTGCCGCCCGAGGCCTTGTACGATGCCATGGTAGTTTCTACCGGTACGCGCCGCGTCATGCCGGTGCGCAACCTCGGACCTCTCACGGACGAATATTCGCTGACTTCCGACTGGGACAACCAGTGGCTGACCGGCGGGCTCGAGCCTGACGTTATTGCGGAAGCCCACCTCGACGCCACCTCGATCATCGCCGGCATCCAGCGGTTCGCGCACGACCGCGAGCAGCGCCTGTCGCGTCAGCGGGGTTTATTGGCCTGAAGCTGGGCCATCCACAGGGCCGATTCTCTGATCGCACGTCGCGATTCGAAAGGTATCGCCGCCTCGCGCTCGACCAGACCGCGGTGGCCCGACGCCAGCAAGGGCTCGGCTTCGCCGAACTTGCGCTGAGCCGCCAGACTGACTCCCAGGAGAGTTTGCGTCCGATAGCGCGCCCAGGCGTCCGGGGCGACCTTTTCTTGAATCCGCAAGGCGTCCCGAAACAACGCTTCCGCATCCGCATATTTCCGTTGGACCATTAGAACTGAGCCGAGGGACACAGCCGCTTCCGCCGTGTCCCGATGGTTCACGCCAAGCACGCGACGCCGGGCTTCGAGGACTTCAGCAAACAACTCCGCGCTTTTCTTGTAATTTCCTTGGTCACGGTACAACTCCGCAAGCCGATACCTGGTGCCGAGTGTGTCCGGGTGCTGTTCGCCCAAGGTCCGCCGCCTCGCTTCCAGAACCTGCGCGAAGAGCCGTTCGCTGGCGGGATAACGGCCGCGCTGCCGATAGAGAATGGCAAGATTGTTCATCACCGCCAGTGTGTTGGGATGGTCAGCCGGCAGAGCCCGCCGCTCCGCCTCCCATACTTTGTCGTACTGCGTTTCGGCCTGGGTATATTTACCGAGGTTTTGCAAGACTGCGGCCAGAACATTCATGGTGGTCAGGGTGCTGGGGTGTTGCTCACCCAGAACGCGGCGGCGTACCTCCAGGACCTGATTAAACAGGGTCTCTGCCTTTACATACCTGCCCTGGCGCGCGTAGAGGATTGCCAGGTTGTTTGTGCTGGTCAGCGTCTCCGGATGCTCGGGGCCTAATACTCTGTGCTCGACTTCGACCAGTTTCTCGAACAACGGCTCGGCCTGGGCCAGCTTGCCTTCCTGTTCATACAACACCGCCAGATTGTTTAGGCTCAAAAGCGTATTGGGGTGTTCCGGACCGAGTACGCGCGGCCTGGTCTCCGTGACCTTCAGGAGGAGAGGCTCCGCCTGCGCATACTTCCCTTCGTACACATAGAGGAGGGCCAGGTTGTTCATCGAGCTTAAAGTGTCGGGGTGTTCCGGACCGAGCTTGCGCCTCCGGGCGTCCAGAACTCGTGCCGCGTACGGCTCGGCCACGGCGTATTTGCCTTGCCGCTGATAAAGCTCGGTGAGATTATCCAGAGACACGAGTGTGTCGGGATGTTCTTCGCCGAGGAGGCGCCGCCTCACCTCGACGGCGCGGCGCAGCAACGGCTCCGCGGCGACGTACTTCCCTTCGCGCAGATACACGAGTCCCAGATTGTTCAAGCTGAATATCGTGTCCGGATGCGCCTCGCCCAGCAAGCTTCGCCGAAGCGCGAGCGCCCGTTCCATTTGACGCTGCGCTTCCGGATACAGACCCAGATCCCTGTAGCTATCGCCAATCGTTTGCCGGACAGAAGCTTCGACCAGCGGTTGCTTGCCAAACCTTGCCGGAATGCGCGCGGCTGCTCGGTCCAGGGCGGCGCGTACCGTGAGATCGGGGTTGGGTTTGTCATTGGGGCCGGCTTGGTTGGGGCTGGCTTGAGCCAGCAGATCGTTTCGCAAGAAGTCGTTTACCGCCGCAGCGGTCGCCGATTCCGCGTCCGCATGCTTTTTCTCTGAGACCGCGATCTGCCTTTGCCAGACTGCGATCGTAAGGCCGATGCTCAAGGCCAGAGCCATGGCGATGCCGAAGCCGACTGCGAGTTTGTTGCGGAGGACGAATTTCCGCGCGCGATACCACGGACTCTCGCCCTGGGCCAGAACCGGTTCGCCGTTGAGGAATCGCACTAAGTCCTGAGCGAAGGATTCCACCGTCGCATATCGTTGCTGCGGCTGCTTGCGGAGCGCTTTCAGAGTGATCGTATCGAGGTCGCCTCTCAAGGCCCGCGCAAGCCTTTTCGCGGTGAGGCCGCGGGCTTGAGCCTTTTCGGCATCATTCGCTGCCTGGCTCGGCCGTAACGGGTCGATTGCGAGGATGGCCTCCTCGAGGCTGCCCCGGGTATCGCGCTTCAGCCGGTAGGGCTTCTCTCCAGTGAGTAACTCGTAGAGAACCACGCCGAGCGAGTACACGTCGCTGGCTGTGGTGATAGGCTCTCCCGTGATCTGCTCCGGGCTGGCGTAATCGGGTGTCAACGCCCGCCCGCCGATACGAGTCAGTTCCGTCTCAGGCGCTTCTCCTCCTGTAAGCAACTTGGCGATCCCGAAATCCAGCAGCCGGACCGCGCCCTCCGCGGTTACCAGAATGTTGGATGGTTTCAGGTCGCGGTGCACGATCAGATTGGTGTGCGCATATTGCACCGCGCGCAGCACGTCGAGGAACAGCCGGAGTCGCGATCTGAGGTCGAGGCCGTGACGGTCGCAGTATGTAGTAATGCTGTCGCCATCCACGTATTCGAGCGCCAGGTACGGCTGTTCGCCGGTGGAGACGGCGGTGTCGTAAAGCCGCGCGATGTGGGGGTGATTCAGCGTCGCGAGGATGTCGCGCTCCCGAGTGAATCGCTCCGACATGCCGGGGTGCATCGAGATCATCGGAAGTTTCAGCGCGATGGGTCGCCGGAGTGCGCCGTCAGCGCGCTCGGCCAGCCAGACTACGCCCATGCCACCACGCCCCAGTTCGCGAATCAGCCGATAGGGACCAATCAGGGTATCTACGGCGAAGCCGGCGGGAGCCGGCTGACCGGCGCCGCCGAGCTCCGGCAGGCTATTCAGAAAAGTGCTGGTCCCTGTCTCCCCGCTGGCCGGTAGCATCTGCCTGAGGATGGGAATCAGGTCCTGATGCTCCGGAGGAAGGCTTTCGAGCCATTGCGGGCGTGATTCAGGCGCCAGGTCGAGCCATTCGTCCAGGAGTCTGGACAACCTCGGCCAGGTCTCCGCATCGAAGGGGATCATGCGCCGTTCTTGCACCGTTATTTCCTTTTTGAGCAGCCTTCTGGAAATCAATACGGATTCGCCGCCGCATTTCCGGACATCGGCCCGTCATTTCAATGCGGCACCCAGGATCATCCTCGCTTTCTCCCAATCGCGCCGCACCGTTCTATCCGTCAAGCCCAACGCTTCCGCGATCTCCTCTTCCTTCATCCCACCGAAATAGCGCATCTCGACGACGCGCGCGAGGCGTTCGGAGACGGACGCGAGCTGCTCCAGGGCTTCGTGCACCCGGAGCACCTCTCTTTCTCCCCGCGAGCTGGGCGCACCCACCTCGGAGTCGAGCGCGACGTGGACGTCTTGTCCGCCCCGCCGCTGCGCGAGGCTTTCCCGCGCGAAATCGACGACAACCGAGCGCATGACACGGGCGGCGTAACCCAGAAAGTGAGCTCGATCCGCGATCTGTACTTCGCCCGCCTTCAGGAATCGCAGGTACGACTCGTGCACGAGAGAGGTCGTGTCCAATAACGTCGGCGTTTTGTGGTGCTGGAGGCGCGCGTGCGCCAGTTGCCGCAGGTCGCGATACAGTTCCGCGAAGAGCTGATCGAGAGCGGCGCGTTCCCCCTGGCGCGCTCCGGCCAGCCATGCCGTCATGTCGGGCACCATCGCTCAACCCCGCAAGTTCACTTTTTCAAACGCCGATCGAATGATTTCGATGATAACTGAAACGAGGGTGTCCGGTTTTAATGTGTGATTCCGTTTACCTCGGTGACATGGGTTTGACATCACCTTGTCGCAACGGAGGAATCGGATGAAACTCAATTTCCGAAGGTTATCGCGCGCCATCACGTTGGCGCTTTGCTTGGCACCACTGTCAATCGCTCAGAAGGATCCCGGAGTCCGCGGTGGGCCTCCCGGCGCAGGGGGGCCGCTAATGGGGTTGAATCCCAATGAGATGTTGCTTTTCGTCGAGGGTAAGTTGCGAACGACCCAACTTGAGGGCGTTTGCGACACTTGCAGCGATGTCACTTTGGGGGCCGATACCGGAGAAGACCCGAATCTCGCCACCCTCACCAACTCGTCGGGGTTAGGCGCCCGGTTTAACGGCGATCAGTGCTCGGTCTGCCACCAGCAGCCGGCCATCGGCGGCTCCGGCGGCTTTCTCGTCCCCAACCCTCAAGATGCGCCGAAGAAACACCGCAAGCCGGAAAACCCCATGTTCGACTTGATCCCCCATCGAAAGGGCGCCCAGAATTACGTGCCCTCATTCCTCACACGCTACGGCCCCATCCGAGAAGTCCGGTTTCAACGCAAACCGGACGGATCTCCCGATGGCGGCGTTCACCAGCTCTTTACGATTGTCGGC
This sequence comes from Bryobacteraceae bacterium, assembly GCA_036406715.1. GTDB lineage: Bacteria > Acidobacteriota > Terriglobia > Bryobacterales > Bryobacteraceae > PSRJ01. The sequence goes on from DASXAK010000058.1 coordinate 51,312, forward strand.
CGCTCCGATATCGGCTCGGCTGGATGCACTGCGGCGGATCTTCCTCCCACCGATTTCGAAACCCAGTACCGCAATGGCAATCTCTCCTTCCGGATTCCGCTGCAGACATTCGGTCTCGGCCTGATCGAGTCGATTCCCGATCGCACGATTCTGGACAACGCGGCGGCGACCACGTCCCTTCGCGCAGTGCTCGGGATCGGCGGCATTCCGAACCGAAGCGGTAACGACGGCACGATTACCCGCTTCGGCTGGAAGGGGCAGAACAAGTCGATCACCATCTTCGCGGGGGAAGCCTACAACGTCGAAATGGGCATTACCAATGATGTTTTCCCGACGCGCACCGATGAAACGCCAAGTTGCAGCCAGGGCGTTAATGAGCCGAACGATATTACCCGGACCGATCTCAGCGATGTGCGCAACCAGGGGTTCACTAATCCCCGGCACATTCTGCCCGATTGGCTGGAGTTCGCGATCTTCATGCGGGAGCTGGCGCCGCCCGAGCCCGCACCTTTCTCCGCAAGTGCCCGTCGCGGCCAGCAACTGTTTGGCACCGACGGGAATCATCCGGGAATCGGTTGCTTCCTGTGCCACTCGCCGGTCATGAAAACCGGCGCGCACAACGAAATTGAAGCGCTTGAAAACATGGACGCTCACCTCTACTCCGACCTGCTGGTCCATCACATGGGCAGCGGTTTGGCCGATAACGTCACGCAAGGACTGGCACAGGGCGATATGTTCCGCAGCACGCCGCTCTGGGGCGTAGGACAGCGGATCTTCTTCCTGCATGACGGTCGGACCAATGACCTGCTCGCCGCGATCAAGGAGCACGCGTCGGACAGCGACAGCGACAATTCGGCCTCCGGTCACGGCGGACATACCTATCCTCCTTCCGAAGCGACTGCGGTAATCCGGAAATTCAATGGCTTGTCCGCGGCCGACAAGCAGGCGATTCTCGACTTCCTGCGGTCTCTGTGATCGCACGGGCGGCGGTGGTCGGGCCGGCTCCGAGTCTATCTCGCCGGGCTTCGTTCGGCCGCCGCCAGCACGTTTTGAATCGCTTCAGCCACCTCGCGCGCCCGGGCCGGCTTGCGAATGTAGCCGTCCATGCCGGCGGCCAGGCAGCGATTGCAATCACTCTCCATCGCATGCGCAGTCATCGCGAGGATCGGGATATGCTGCCCTTCGCCGCGCGATTTTTCCATCGACCGCATGCAGGCGGTTGCCTCATATCCATCCATCTTCGGCATCTGGATATCCATGAGGATCAGATCGAACGGTTCGTGCTCGAGCCGTTCCAGTGCCTCTTGCCCGTCATTGGCCGCAGTGACCGAATGCCCCTGAGACTCCAGGATTCGCCGGGCGAGTTTCTGATTCACCGGGTTGTCCTCGCACACCAGGATCTTGAGCGGCCGCACGGTTTTGCGGCCCGAATCTTCCGATATCCCGCAGGTTGCCGTCACGGGTCTGCCTAGTGCGGTGCTGAGCGCGCGGTACAAGTCCTGATCCCGGACAGGCTTCATCACAAAGGCGCTCGCGTGGACGTTGGGCGACGCAGCCGAATCCACCAGGATCGCCGGAAGGGAGTCGCCGCTTCGCCGGTGAAACTGTTCCAACAGCGCCGCTCCCGCGGCGATTACTACGTGGTAAGGTTTTCCGGCTTTGCGCGCTTTCTCCAACAGTGCCGCAGCGGTATCTGCGTCGCCTGCCACGTGGGCTTCTCCGCCGTAGCGCTCGACCGCCTCTCTCAATACGAGGCGGCTGATCTGGTTGGCATCTGCGATCAGCACATTCGCTCCCGCGAGATCGGTCCGGCGGGCATCTGGTTTGTGATCTCTTGGCGCGATCCCGAGGGCCACGGTGAAATGAAATGCGCTTCCCGGCCCGCTTCCGAATCCGGCAGCGCCGGGCCAGGGGCTTTCGATCCAGATCCGGCCTCCCATCATCCGGGCCAGTTTGGCGGAAATCGTCAGGCCGAGCCCGGTTCCTCCGTACCTTCGGGTCACCGAGCCGCTGCCCTGTTCGAACGGTGCAAAGATCAGCGACTGCTTTTCCGGCTCGATACCAATTCCTGTATCGGCGACAACGGCATGGAGCACGACTGCGTCTCCGGACTGCTGCTCCACCCCGACCCGCACCAGAACCTGCCCGCGATCGGTGAATTTCAGAGCGTTGCCCGCCAGGTTGATGATGATCTGACGCAGACGCCCGCAATCGCCGATCAGCGGTTCCGGAACCTCCGGAAGCACGTGTCCAACCAGTTCCAGCCCCTTCTGGTGCGCAGATCGCGCGAGCACGTGCAGTGCCTCCGCGATGCAATCGCGCATCGAGAAGACTTCGGTTGATAACTCGACCTTGCCCGCTTCGATCCGCGAGAAATCGAGCACGTCGTTGATGACCACGAGCAAGTGGTCAGCCGAATCGCGCACCGTTTCCAGATAGTCGCGTACCTCGGGAGTGACTTCGGCGGCGAGCGCCAGATCGGTCATCCCGATAATGCCGTTCATCGGTGTCCGAATCTCGTGGCTCATGTTCGCGAGAAATTCGCTCTTGGCCCGGTTCGCCTTCTGGGCCGCTCGTTTGGCGGCATCGAGTTCGGCGATCAACCGGCCGCGGAACCGGTAGCTGACCGCGGTGAGAAAGACGAACGCCAGCAGCAGAATCACGCCCGAGATTGACAGAACGAGAAATTGCGGCTGCAGGTACCACGGAAGCAAGACAGTGAAGCTGAACGTTGCAGGCGTAGGATCAATATTCCCGTTTCGGTCCATCGCCCGGACTTCGAAAACATGCCGGCCGCGCCGCAGATGATCGAGCGCGGCGTAGCCGTCTGTCCGGAACGGGCTCCACCGGCCCTGATCCAGCCGGTAGGAAAACAACAGCCGATGGGCGTCGGTGTATTTCCACTTGTCGATCCCGGCGAACGCAATCCCGACGTCGCCTGCCGGCCCCACTTCCCGCACGTTGCGCTTATCGAGCAGGATGGTTCGCGGCGGCTCGCGATCCGCTTCGGGATGGTAGCGAGCCAGCCCGCCTGCGGTGCCGGCCCACACGGCGCCGCGGCTGTCTTCCAGAATCGCCGAAGTAATCTCGGACGGTAGACCATCCTCGACCGTATTCGGCAACCAAAGGTCCGGGCGCACTCGATGAATTCCGGTCCCGGTCGCCAGCCACAGCCAGCCGTCGCGCGATCGGAACACAGTTCGAACTTCGCCGAGCCCGCTGGCGAGTGTCTGCCAGGAGCTTCCGTCGAAATATTGCAGTGAGTCGCCACCGCCCAACCACATACCATCCTTTTCGGTTTCTACGATCGAGTAGACCGCGTCGCTGTGAGTCCGGCCTTGCTCAGGCCCGATCATCCGCCACGTGCCGTTCCGGAACGCGGCCAACCCCATGGTCCCTCCCACCACCAGGCCCAACCGGGGCGATTCGAAAATCACTTTGGGCGCACCGATCGGCCGCGCGTCTTCCGCCCAGGAAGAGATGTGCCGGAACGAGCGGCCGTCGAACCAGCTCAGCGAGTGACGCCGTCCCGCATCGACGCTTTCCATCCACACCGCGCCCCCGGCGGCCGGCGACATCGCCCACACGGAAGGGCCGTCGGGGCTTGGGCGTTGCTCGAAGCGCTCCGTTGCCGGATCGAAAATCAGGAAGTGATGGCCTTGCAATCCGTGGACGACAATGCGGCCGTCTCCGAGCGGGATGATGGTGGACGATTGATACGGATTGGTCACCTCGCCGTGCGGCAGCGGGTAGATTTTCCACTGATTGCCATCGAAGCGCGCCAGCCGGTCATTGCAGTCGAACCAGACTCGCCCAAGCCAGTCTTCAGCGATGCCATGAACCGAAGTTTTCAGATCCGCCACTTCGGACGGCCGCTGCCACAGCGGTGGCGCATAGCGAGCGAGGCCCTGCGAGGTGGTCATCCAGAACGCCCCGCTCTCATCGGCAATGATCTGGTGAATCACTCCGGAGGTCACCCCGCGCCGTTCCACAGCTTCCTTCCGGCCCTGAATCAGGCGGTACAACTCATCGCCGCGGCTCACCCAGACGGTTCCTTCGGCCCCGGGCCAGGCTTGCACCGCCCCCGTGCCGGTCTCGGCCAATATTTCCACTTCCTGCCCGCTGAGCCGTAGGGCCGTATTCCTTCCGGTGCGCACAGAAGTGGCGGAGACCAGGATGGCGTTACCCGGAGCGCTTCGTGGATTGATGAAATCGCGAAACGCCGGAGCGCGGTACGCGCGCCACTGATTCCCGTTCTCCGCCGCCGGCGCGAATCGCCCGAAACCCGCCGTCCCGCTGACCCAGAATTCCCCGTCCCCGGCCGGCAGAAGCTGCGTAAACGGGCCGAGCCCGGAGCCTGTCGCGGTCAGAACGTCGCGCCCGGATCGTTGCCGGGCGTCGTAGCGGACCAGTCGCTGCGCAGTCAGCAGCAGGAGTTCGTGCCCGGCGATAGGAACGGCCGCGAGGAGATCCGGCGGGATGGCGGGGTCGCGCCACGTTTCCCAAGCGCCTTCTCGATATTTCCACAAGCCGGCTCGTGTCAAGCTCCAAAGATCGCCGGATTCACTGCGGTAAACGGAAAGCGGTTCCTCCGGCTGCGGCATCGACACCAGGCCGTATCCATCCAGCCGTTCCATCCGTGTAATATTGCCGTGTCCGACGAGAACCTCGCCGCGGGAATCGATGGAGATCGGGCGGGTAAAGGATTCGCCCAAGCCATCGGCGGTCTTCCAGAAGCGCCACACGGGCCGACCGTCGGCAAATCCAGGAGGCACAGCTAGAAAGGCCAATGGCATCAGCCATAGCCACGCGGTTCGCATATCCCCGAATCCTTTATCGGCGCATCGGGGAAAATTCTGCAGGGTGGCGCCTGACGCCGGCAGTTTTCGCGGATCTTCCGCCTAGCGGCCCTTTTTCATCACGACGGCGATTTCCCGGTAGTTGCCCTGCATTTCCCAGGTCCCGGTGTAGCCGGCCGGAAGCACGAGGGAGTCGCCCGGCCGATACTCGTGCTTCGTACCGTTGGTCTCGGTGAGAATCAGCTTGCCGCTGAGCACATAGACGAATTCATCCCCATCGGTCGGCCGATTTCGGTGATTCGTTTTTGCAGGCGTCGACTCGAAGATCTCCACACGCAGTTCCTGACCGGAGAAGAGTGTCGCCACCCGCATGTTCAATTCGCCGCTGACGAGTATGTCCTTGAACGCGTCCGGCGGAATCGCCGTCAGCCCGAGACCCGCGACCTTGTCGCGGTCGAGCCCTACGGGCGCGACACGGTCGTCGGCGAACGCTCTCGCGCTACCCCAAAGGACTGACAAAAGCGCGAGCGAGCCACACAGCGCGCGGGCGGATAATTTGCTCATGGTTGTTCTCCTGAGATTGAGCTTCTTGGCGAAGGTATCACGAATCGAGATAAGCCAGTATCAGCGATAGCGGCGCCTTACGCCGGCAGTTTTCGCGGATCTTCGGCCGCCGGATCATCGGACACTTCATTGCCTGTGATCAGCCGCGCGCCGCGGCTGAACGTCAGGTAGAGGAATCCCCATTGAACGAACACGAGGATGCGGCTCTGAAACTGAACCAGGTACATGATGTGGATGAACAACCAGACCAGCCACGCGATCAGCCCATGCAGTCGGAATCCAAAGATGCGCGCCACCGCTGCCGCCCGCCCGATGACCGCCAGGTCTCCTTTGTCGAAGTAGCGAAAGGGCTTCAACTCGCGCGGGCCGCTCAGGCGCGCCTCGATCGCGCGGGCCGCATACGCGCCACCCTGAATCGCCACCTGCGCCACTCCGGGCAGCGGCTTTCCGTCGGGCCCAGGGCAATCGGCCAGATCGCCCACGACATAGATCTCCGGGTAGCCGGGGAGGGTGAGATCGGGATTGACTTTCAACCGTCCGCCGCGGTCGCGCTGCGCTCCGGTGCGCTCGGCCAGCTTCGCTCCGAAGCCGTCGACGTGTACGCCTCCGGCCCAGAGCACGGTTTTTGTGGCCAACCGCTCGACGCTGCCATTGGGATGGCGGAACGAAACTCCTTCGCCGTCGATCGACGTGACCATCGCGTGAGTCCTCACCCGAACGCCGAGACGCAAGAGTGATTTCTCCGCGTGTGCCGAAAGATCTTCGGGAAGCGTTGTGAGCAAGCGTGGGCCGCCGTCGAGGATAAGAATCCGAGCCTGTTTGGGATCGATGGAACGAAAGTCGTGCTTCAGCGTCTCGCGCGCGATTTCCCCTAGCGCGCCCGCCAGTTCCACCCCCGTCGCCCCGCCGCCGACAATCACGAACGTCAGCCAGGCCTGACGCCGTTGCTCGTCCGGCTCCCGCTCGGCTGCCTCGAACGCGTACAGGATTTTACGCCGGATCGCGATCGCCTCTTCCACACTTTTCAGGCTAGGCGCGCGGTCGCGCCATTCATCGTGGCCGAAATAAAAGCTTTGCGAGCCGGTTGCCACGATCAGCGAATCGTATTCGAACTCACCGCCGTCGCTCAGCTTCACCTTTCGGGCGCGCGGATCGAAGTCCGACACCTCGCCTAGCAGCACGCGCGCATTTTTCTGGCGGCTGAGAGTCGCGCGCAGCGGAGCGCAGATCTCGCCGGGAGAGAGCGACCCGGTCGCCACCTGATAGAGCAGCGGCTGGAAAAGATGAAAGTTGCGGCGATCAATGAGCGTCAGTTCGACCCGCGCGTGCCGCAGCGCCCGCGCCGCGTAGAGGCCGCCGAACCCGCCGCCGAGAACAATGACGCAATGGGCGGCCACCGGCAACTACCTCGCCGGCGTCAGTCCGAGGCCCGGCCGATTCGGAAGAATAAGCTTGCCCTTCTCGACTCTCACACCATGGAACGGGTCGTTGGCGATCAGCAGATTGCCATCCAAATCAGCAAAATCGACCAGCGGCGAAAGATGGGCGGCCGCCGTCACGGAGACCGAGCTCGAGATCATGCAACCCAGCATGGTCTTCATTCCCAGAGCTTTGGCGATCTGGATCATGCGATAGGCTTCCAGGATCCCGCCGCTCTTATCTAATTTGATGTTGACACCGTCGTAAGCGTCGCGAAGTTTCGGAATGTCCGAAGCGTGCTGGCAGGCCTCGTCGGCAATGATTGGAATGTGAACGCGGCTACGAATCCAGCGGGTATCCTCGATGCGGTCGGCCGCCAGGGGCTGCTCGACGAATTCGATGCCCTGCTTCTCCAGCCAGTTGATCTTGCGGACCGCTTCTTCGCGATCTTTCCAGCCTTCGTTGGCGTCTACGCGAATGGGTTTCTTGGTGACGCTGCGCACCGCCTCGATGGTCGGCTCATCGGTCGCCAGCCCGACCTTCACTTTTAGAATCGGGTAAGGCTCGGCCTCGCGCGTTTTCTGCTTGGTGATCTCGGGCGTGTCGATGCCGATCGAGAACGTGGTCAGCGGCGTGTCTTTCGGATCGAGCCCGAAATACGAGTACAGCGGGATTCCGAGCTTCTGTCCGACCCAATCCATGAGCGCGATATCGATCGCCGCTTTGGCGGCCCATTCGCCCTGGACTTTGCTGAAGACCTGGCTGGTGCTCCTCGCAAACTGCATCGGCGGCGCCGAAAGCAGCAGGTCGCGCACCGATTCCACGGCCTTCTGCGCCGAGTGCGCGTCTTCTTTATAACGCACGATCGGCGCGCCTTCGCCGTGCCCGGTGATACCGTCGCGCGCATAGGTGGTATACAGGACGTCGCGATAGTCGCTGGACGACATGGTCGTCGTCCAGGTGTGCTGTAGATTCAGTCGCACGACGCGCGTGTCAAGCGAGGGCGCGGGCGCCGCGCCGAGCGTGCTCGCGACCGGAAGAGCCGCGGCCGATTGAAAAAAGGTTCTCCGCTTCATTCCGCTACCAGCGTATCAGGTCCCGCTTCAGATGCGTCCCTCGTGTCACACTGCAAAAGTATGCTCACGGCGCCCTATGGTTCCTGGAAATCCCCGATCACCTCCGATCTGATCGTTGGCCAATCCATCGGCCTCTCGGAAGTCCGGATCGATGGTGACGATATTTACTGGCTGGAATCGCGGCCACAGGAAGCCGGCCGGAGCGTGGTGGTGCGCGGCACGACGCAGGGCCGGATTGAGGATGTCACTCCGGCTCCTTTTAATGCCCGCACCCGAATTCACGAATACGGTGGCGGCGCGTGGACCGTGCATCACGGCGCTCTTTATTTTTCGCATGACACCGACCGCCGCCTGTACCGGCTCGATCGCGGCGCCACCCGGCCCGTTCCACTGACGCCGGAAGGTGGATGGCGCTACGGCGACGGCCTCATCGATCCGCGCCGGGGCCGCTGGATCGGGGTTCGCGAAGATCACACCGTGTCCGGGCGCGAGCCGCAGAACACGATTGTGAGCGTCGAAGCCGATGGCGCCGCGCTCGATGCCGGCCGTGTCCTGGCCGCCGGTCACGATTTCTACTCGTCGCCGCGCCTTTCGCCCGACGGCCGCTGGCTCGCGTACCTGGCCTGGGATCATCCACGCATGCCGTGGGAAGGCACGACGCTTTACGCGGTGCCCCTCGACGAGCAGGGTCTGCCATCCGGCGAACCGCGAGCCCTCGCGGGCGGTGCAGACGAATCGATCTTCCAGCCCGAATGGGACCCGGATGGTTCCGCGCTTTATTTCGTCTCCGATCGCAGCGGCTGGTGGAACCTCTACCGCCGTTCATTGGACCAGTCCGAGGCCCAGCCGCTGGCTCCCATGGCGGCGGAATTCGGCCAGGCCCAGTGGGTTTTCGGGATGTCCACGTATGCGCTCGCCGGTCCCGGCCGCATCGTCTGTTCGTACACATCCAACGGCATCGGGCGGCTCGCCGCCATCGATGTCAGATCGCGCAAGCTCATGCCGCTCGAAACGCCGTACACGGAGTTCTACTCGGTTCGGGCGGATGGCGATCGCGTCGTCTTTCGCGGTGGCTCTCCGACGGTGCCGGTCAGCATCGTCTCGCTGGATCTCGCTTCCGGTGCGACGGAAGTTCTGAAGACGTCGACCGCCGTTGCGGACGATCCCGCACTGGCGAGATACTTCACGCGCCCCAAGCCCATCGAATTTCCCACGGCGGGCAATCGCACCGCCTTCGGCCTGTTTTACCCCGCATGCAATCCGGACTATGAGCCCGTCGCGGGCGATCGGCCTCCGCTCGTCGTGAAATGTCACGGCGGCCCGACCTCGGCGGCTTCCAGTACACTCGATCTTCGCATTCAATACTGGACCAGCCGCGGCATTGCCGTGCTCGATGTCAACTACGGCGGCAGCACCGGCTACGGCCGGGAATATCGGCAGCGGCTGGAGGGCAACTGGGGCATCGTCGACGTCGAAGATTGCGTCAACGGCGCTCGTTTCCTGGCGGAGAAGGGGCTGGTCGACGGCGCGCGCCCGGTCATCACCGGCGGCAGTGCCGGCGGCTATACGACACTGGCTGCGCTCGCCTTCCAAAACTATTTCCGCGCCGGCGCCAGCCACTACGGCGTCAGTGATCTGGCTGTACTGTCCGAAGACACGCATAAGTTCGAGGCGCACTACTCCGATTCCCTCATCGGCCCTTACCCCGAACGTGCCGACCTGTACCGCGCGCGCTCGCCACTCCACCACGCCGATCGCATCTCAGTGCCGGTCATCTTCTTTCAAGGCGATGAAGACCGCGTTGTTCCGCCGAACCAGACCGAACTGATGGTCGACGCGCTGCGCGCCAAAGGAATCCAGACGGCCTATTTCTTGTTCGCTGGCGAACAGCACGGCTTCCGAAAAGCCGAAAACATCAAGCGCTCTCTCGACGCGGAGCTCTATTTCTACGCGAGCACCGTATTCCGCACCGCCTTGCGGTTCTGACGCTTGCGGTAGACTTCTGGCATGAGACAACTTTTGTTTCTGGTGTTCTGTCTTGGCGCTCTGCTGGCAGCCGTGGCGGAGCCTACGCCGTCGCCGGCGCTGGTGGTGCTGAACAAAGCCGACAACGCCATGGCGATCGTGAATCCCGTGAACGGCAAAGTGGTCGCTACGATTCCCGTCGGCCGCAATCCTCACGAGGCAGCGGTCTCGGATGACGGCAAACTGGCGTTTTCGTCCAATATGCAGGGCAACAGCCTGTCGGTGATCGATCTGGTCGCGCAAAAGGAGCTTCACCGCGTGGAGCTGTCGAATCTCAGGACGCCGCACGGTCTGCACTTCGCGTCCGGGAGGTTGTACTTCACCGCCGAAGGCGACAAAGCGATTGCACGATACGATCCTGCGACCAACCGGATTGATTGGACGCGCGATTCCGGGCAAAGCGGCACTCACATGCTGGTCATGACTCGCGATCTGAGCAAGATCTTTACCTCCAACATGGCCTCAAACAGTATCAGCCAGTTCGAGCGCGCCGGCGGCGGGCAGGACTACACGCTGAAAGTAATCCCTGTGGGAAGGGCTCCGGAGGCGATTGCGCTCTCGCCCGACGGCCATCAGGTCTGGACAGCCACGGGCGGAGATAGCCACGTCTCGATTATTGATGTGGCGGGCGGCACGGTCACGAAGAACCTGCCGATCCGGTCGCAGCGCATCAACCGCCTGCAGTTTACGCCCGATGGCAAACGCGTGCTGCTGTCGGACTCCGCTAACGGAGATCTGATCGTGGTGGACACGGAAACGCACCAGGAGATCAAACGCCTGAAAGTTGGTGAAAACTGTGAAGGCATCCTGGTCGTCCCGGACGGCAGCAGGGCCTATGTAGCTTCAGAAAGCGACAACTTCGTGGGCGTGATCGACCTGCAGAAGCTCGAGCTGACGGAGCGCATTCGGCCAGGCAACGGCCCGGACGGCATGGCGTGGGCGTTGCGGAAGTGACAGCTCTCATCCTCAATTGAAACCTGTTGCCGCGAGCTCACGTCCACTGCGGCGGGAGAGGATTTATGGGCCGAACGCTGCGGATCGCTGGGCTGTTCTTACCGTTCGCATTCCTGATGCAAGCCGCCGATAAACCACGCGTATTCGTAACCGAAAGTTCGCCGCTGCAACTCGCAGGCAAAGCCGACGGCGCTTCCCTGTCATTTTCCGGCGGGACCAGCCCGCAGAACGTCGAGGTGATGAAACAGATGCAGCAGCGCTGCCCGGGAGTGATCATTACCGCAGATCCCGAGAAAGCCGATTACACGGTACGGCTGGACCATGAACCACCCAACCCAACGACCTTGTTCGTCCACGGCAATAAGGTCGCCGTTTTTGACCGGAGCCAGGATCTGATCTTCAGCGACTCCACGCGGCTGCTGAAAACGGCTGTCGACAAGGCCTGTGCCGCGATGCTTCGCTCGTCAAAATGAAAGAGACCGAGTGAATCCGTTCGCCCGGCGCTCACGTAATATAGACTGTCATGGCGTCCTCGGCACTCACGCCGGTCCGGGTCCTGTGGAAGCGCTGCGCTCTCGAACGCGGCCCTCAATGGAAACGTACCGCGCTCGAAGCGCATCAGCAGCGCTCACTGCACCGATTGCGCCGCTTTGCTGCCGAGCACTCGCCGTTTTACCGCCGGTTTCATCACGGCCTGGAAAACCGTCCGCTGCATGAGCTGCCGATCCTTACCAAGGCCACGCTCATGGAGAGCTTCGATGATGTGGTCACCGATCGCGGTCTCCGTCTGACTGACCTCGAAGCCCACCTTCGCGAAGGCACAGGCCGCGAACTCTTCCGCGGGCGCTATGTCGTGCTGGCCACCTCCGGAAGCACCGGCCGCCGCGGCGTTTTCTTGTTCAATGAAGCCGAGTGGATTCACGCTCTCGCGTTTATCGCCCGGCCCATGGCCTGGGCGGGACTCACTACCGGTCTTCGCAAACCGCCGCGCTCCGCGTTTATCGCTTCGACCACGCCGTGGCATTACTCGGCGCGTGTCAGTCATTCGCTGTCCAGCCGCCTGTTGCCGGCCCTGCGTCTCGACGCCGCCGAGCCTCTGGAGGAGATGGTGCGGAGGCTCAACGAATGGCAGCCGGAGGTGCTGGCCGCCTACCCTTCCGTCTTGAAGCCGCTCGCCGAAGAGCAGATCGCCGGCCGCCTGCACATCCGCCTGCGCAGTGTGGCCTGCAGCGCCGAGGTGCTCACCGACGAAACCCGCCGCCGTGTTCAGCAGGCGTGGGGCATTCGCGTCTATGACACCTATGGCGCTACCGAGTACGCGCCGATCGCCGCCGAGTGCGCCAGCGGCCGCAAGCACCTGTTAGAAGACGGCGCGATCATCGAGATTGTCGATGAGAAGGGACGACCGGTTCCGGCGGGCACACTCGGCGACCGTGTCCTGCTGACGGTTTTCAATCGCTGGACGCAGCCGCTGATCCGCTACGAAATCAGCGATATGATCCGACCCGTCGCAGGTCATTGCGAATGCGGCCGGACGCTGCAACTGATCGAACGCATCGAAGGGCGCGTCGAGGAGGTGCTGGAGTTTGCGTCCCGCTCCGGCGCCCAGCCCGTGCCGATTCACCCGAACGTTTTTCACCAGGCGCTCGAGACCGCTCCCGTCGCCGGATGGCAGGTCATCCATGAGGACGAGTGCCTCTCGATCTTCGTCACCGGGCTTCGCGACGCATCCTGGCGCGACGCGCTGCCGCGCGCGCTTGCGGATCTTCTCGAACGTCAGGGCGCTTTATCTCCTCCGATCCGGGTAGTCCCGGTTGCGAGTTTGCAGCGCGGAGCGACGGGCAAAGCGCCCTTGATCGCACGCCAGCGGGCGGTGCCGCGGTGAAACACCCATGGCTGATCACCCTCGGAACCGTGTTCGTGCTCCTCACCGGCTGGATCATTCGCGACCTCACCGTGCACGAGCCTCACTCGCTCCGGCGTTTCGACCCGCACGAAGTCGCCCGGCTCGAGACCGATATGTGGCGGTCGTACTACGGCCGCAGCCGCATCCGGCTCGCGCAGCAATTGGTCGAGCTGCTGCGCGAGCAATTCCACCTGCCGGTCTGGCAATCGGTGGCCGGCGCCGTTTACGCGGCGCGCGCCGCGGCCGTTTTTCAGGATGGGCACAACCGGGCCGAGTACGAGCGCGCGCTGCCCGATCTGGTGCGCTACTATTCACTCATCCGCGCCGCCAGCGAAGAACCGTTTCCGGTGGAACAGACCGCGCGTCTCGAACTCGAGTGGTGGATCATTCACCGGGAGCGCGCGCATCATGCTCCGGGAGACCTGGAGCGCTCGCTTGCCGATCTGCAGGCGGAAATCTATCACCAGCCGCACGAGGTGTTCGCTGAGCACGCGCAGGCCCGCGCCGAAGCCATGCTGATCCGCGACACGCGTCAGGAAGCCGGCAACGTCACCGAGGAGGATTGGTCGCGCATCGGCAGGCTCCTGGACACCTCGTGGACCTCGCTGCAAACGACGGTCTCACGGTAGCTCTACCCGCATCTCGTTCGTCGCCGTAAATCCCAACGATTCGTAGAGCGGCCTTCCGTCATCGCTCGCATGCAGTGTTGCGATTGTGATGCCTCTCTCACGGCAACAATCCAGAGTAATCGCGACCAGCCGGCGCGCCAGTCCGCGCCTGCGGTACTCCGGTTCGGTGTACACGTTGAGGAGATAGCCGCGGAGCGACCCGCGATCGAGCCGGTGCGGAAACCAATCGAGAAACCACAATCCGGCGCCGGCTGCGACCGTCCCATCCGGCGCCAAGGCAAACCACGCCTGATACTCGCCGGTTTCCAGCCTCTGCCGCACCCAAGGCAGAAACGAGCCGGCAACTTCATCGAGCCAGGCTTCGTCGCGGCGTCCCATGTCGAAGAACATCGCGCGTCGATGCTTCACGATCGTCTCCGCGTCGGCGACCGTGCCCGCGCGAATAACAAAAGGTTCAGATGCTTTCGAGGACATCGACGGTCTGCTCGCTTCGTACATTGCCTGTATTCAGCGTGCCGGCCGGCTCGAATAACAGGATGTGGACTTCCCGCTCCGCCCTGGGCCGATGCTCCACGCCGTGCGGCACAATCAGAAACTCGCCTTCGTTCAGATCGATGCTGCGCTCCGCCCCGGCTTCGTCGCGGTAATCCATGCGAAAGCCGCCGTTCACCACAAGGAACATTTCGTCTTCTTGACCGTGGTGATGCCAGACAAATTCGCCTTGAAACTTCACCAGCTTGACATGCTGGCCGTTCAGCTCACCCACGATCTTCGGGCTGAAATGCTCGTGGAACAAGGCCAGTTTTTCGGCCAGCCGTACCTTCTGCATCCTTCCTCCTACACAACCTGCAGCACGATTTTGCCGCGCGTGTGCATCGTCTGGTTCATTTCGTGCGCGCGCCTGGCGTCTTTCAGCGGCAGGACGCTGTCGATGACCGGCTTCAGCTTTCCCGAATCGACCAGCACGCCAATCTCTTCCAGTTCCTTCTGGTTCGGTTGCACGAACACCCCCGCCGCTCGCACTCCGTGCCTGGCCGCCTCTTCCGCCGAGGGTTGGCCGAGAATCGAGACCAGGATTCCGCCCTTCTTGAGTACCTTCCAGGAACGGTCGCGCGTTTCGCCCGCCATGGTGTCGAGCACCAAGTCTACATCGTGAACCACGTCTTCGAACCGCACCTTACTGTAATCAATTGTCTCGTCGGCCCCGAGTTCTTTTACGAATTGGTGGTTCCGCTCCGACGCCGTACCAATCACCCGCGCGCCTTTCCACCGCGCTAATTGCACCGCAAACGTCCCGACGCCGCCGGCCGCCGCATGGATCAGCACACGCTGGCTTGACTGCAGCCCGCCCGCATCGAAGAGCGCTTGCCAGGCCGTCAGCGCGGCCAGCGGAATGGCGGCAGCCTGGGCATGATCGAGCGTCTTCGGTTTGTGGGCCAACTCCGAAGACTTCACCGCGATGTACTCCGCATAGGAGCCATCGCGCGAAATATCCGGGCGGCTATAGACTTCGTCGCCCTTCTTCCACCCTGTCGCTCCGGCGCCCAACTCTTCCACGGCGCCGGAGAAGTCCCAGCCCGGTATCATCGGCAGCTTGTAATTGAGGAAGCCCTTCGCCATTCCGGACCGCACTTTCCAATCGACCGGGTTGACCCCGGCTGCATGCACGCGGACCAGCACTTCGCCCGCCCCCGCTTCCGGCCGCGGCGCTTCTTCGTACCGCAGAACCTCTGGACCGCCATATTCATGCACCCGCACCGCTTTCATGGTTGCCACTCGATTTCCACCTTCCTCGTTTTCGCTAGCGCCCTGGTTTGTAGTAAACTAAGAGTTTACTCCAGTGGTTCCGACGCACTCCGTGTGTTCCGGCTCCCAAACGAGGCTTCTGATATGCACGCGATTATCGAAACGGGCGGAAAGCAGTACCGCGTCGCGCCGGGCGACGTCATCCGCGTGGAAAAACTGCCGGGCGACGTCGGCTCCGACGTCGAACTGGCCGCCAAAGCGGCGTTCAACGACAACGGCGAGCTGGTTTCCGGCGCTACCGTGAAAGCCACCATCGTTGGCAACGGTCGCGGCGACAAAGTGATCGTCTTCAAGTTCAAACGCAAGAAGCAATATAAGAAAACCATCGGGCATCGCCAGTCGTTCACTGAAGTGAAGGTCGGCGATATCTCCGCATAGGGTGATGTATGGCGCATAAGAAAGGCTTAGGCAGTTCCAAAAACGGCCGCGATTCGAATTCACAGCGGCTCGGAGTCAAAGTATTCGGCGGCCAACTGGTCCCCGGCGGATCCGTGATCGTGCGGCAGCGCGGCACCAAGATCAAGCCCGGCCTCAACGTAGGCTGGGGTAAGGACGATACTTTGTTCGCGAAAGTCACCGGCGTGGTCGAATTCAAAGACCGCGGCCGCATGGGCAAGTTCGTCAGCATCAAAGCCTCCGAGGAAGTCGCCTAGTTTTACCGTGGGGCAGGTCTCCGGCCTGCCAACTCCATGTTCATCGACGAAGTCCGAATCCTGGTCAAAGCCGGCGACGGCGGCAACGGGTGTCTTGCGTTTCGCCGCGAGAAGTTCGTGCCCCGAGGCGGCCCGAGCGGCGGTGACGGCGGCCGGGGCGGTGACGTCGTCCTGGTCGCCAACGAACACCAGAACACGCTGCTTCAATTCCGATACAACCCGGAGCACAAGGCCGAGCGCGGCCGGCACGGCGAAGGCAGCAATAGAACTGGAGCCGACGGGCGCTCCATCGAAGTCGACGTGCCGGTCGGCACCGTTGTCTACGACGAGGCTACCGGCGAGCGACTCTTCGACTTCACGCACCCCGGCGAACGGTTGACGGTCGCACGGGGCGGACACGGCGGCAAAGGCAACGCCCGCTTCGCGACGTCGACGCACCAGGCGCCGACCGAACACGAGCCTGGCCGTTCCGGTGAAGAAAAGCGCCTCCGCCTCGAACTAAAGCTGCTCGCCGATGTCGGACTGGTCGGATTTCCCAATGCCGGCAAGTCGACTCTCATCTCGCGGATTTCCGCCGCGCGGCCCAAAATCGCCGATTACCCGTTCACGACGCTCGAGCCGAATCTGGGCGTGGTCGAACTCCCGGATTACCGCAGCTTCGTGGTGGCCGATATTCCCGGCTTGATTGAAGGCGCGCACCTGGGCCATGGTCTCGGCATTCAGTTTCTCCGCCACATCGAGCGCACGCGTCTGTTGATTCATCTCGTGGATGTCTCGGAGGCGTCGGGCCGCGATCCGGTCCACGATTTCGACACCGTCATGGAAGAGCTGGCCAGCTTCAGCGACGATCTCGTGAAGAAGCCGATGATCGTGGTGGCATCGAAGATGGATATCGCGCAGGACCCCGCGCGCGTCGAGTCTCTGCGCGCCCACGCCGCCGAACGCGATCTGGCTTTCTTCCAGATATCGAGCGCCACCGGCCAGGGCATCGACACGCTGAAATTCGCCATGTCGGAACGGATTCTAGCCGTCAAAACGGCATAAATGTCGCGTTTGTGGGGCAGGTGTCCGACCTGCCGCTCGGATGTCCGAAATCGAACCCCGCGCCAGGGCCAACCTGCCCTACAGTGGATAAGACATGACGGCCGACGAGCAATCGCTTCATGACCTGACCCGCGAGATGCAGGATGCCTGGAACGCTGCGGATGCGGCCGGCTTCGTAGCCCACTTTCTCGAGGATTGTACGTTCATCCATATCTATGGCGGCCAGATCGATGGCCGCCGCGCCGTGGAGGAAGCCCACCGCGAGATTTTCAATGGTGTATACAAAGGCAGCCGCAACCAATACACGGTTCGCAGCGTTCGCTTCCCGCGTCCGGATGTCGCGATCGTCCTGGTCGAAGCGCATCTCCGCTTCCAGGCGGACGGCCAGCCGCGGGAAATCAAGGCCCGGCCCACCTTGTTCGCGGTCAAGGAGGCCGGCCGTTGGGTACTGGAAATGTTTCAAAACACGCAAATTTCCGGGATGCCGGGCGGCAACGGTCCGGCGCCGCCCCGCATTGGGAATTAGGCCTGGTGTTCCGCCCTCAGCTCCATGATGACGAACGCCAGGTCGCGCGTGTCGCCCTCGGGCTCCAGACGTGGTTGGCATTCGATCTGGATGTGAAAGCTCTCCGTAACCGGGAATTCCGCGCCGCTCAGCGAGATCTCGAATACCCCTCGTCCCACCGTCGCCTGCGCGGCAACCTGTCCGTTCAGCCGCACGGTGACTTGCGCATCGGTGTTCGCGTACTCCGGGCGCCAGCCGCGTAACCGCAGCCCGGTCACTGGCTGAAGCGGCCGAATCTGTAGCCTCACGTCCGGGTGCGCCCAACCGTCGCCATACAGCCCCTCGGTCGTGCCTTCCTGCATCGCATATCCGGTAAGAGGAGCACGCGCGTGCGAAAGAATCTCTCGCACGTAGGCGGCATGCTGCTCGACTTGCCGGCTCTTCGCAAGCTCGAGATTTTGATAGCTCTCGATCCACTTATCGCGGCGGTCTGCGGCATGCCGAAGCTGCTGGCATTCGTCTTCGGTCAGGACGTGTCCGGGACGCACCCAGTCGGGCAGCGGCCGCTGCACGTAAAACGTCCCATGCGGGGGCGCAATCTCTTCCGGGGGCCGCTCGCGCGTGTACAGGTAAATCGAGATCGATTTGCGCGATCGGTCCCTTTCTTCGGCCGGCAGTTCGATCCGCGGAAACCCGTGCCACGAGCGTTCGTTGGTCTCAAACAAAACCGCCCGGTTGTAGATCGGGTCGAACGCCCGGACCTGATTCTCTCCGGGTTTCCTTGGGTTGGAATGGAGCTCGAGAGCCCCTCCCCACTCTGTGCGCCATCCCTTGTTTAAGTAAACGATCAGGTTGAGACGCCGATGCACCTGCTGTTTCTCGTCATAGTTGAAATCGACGTGCGGGTCGAGATCCTGGCCGTTCCGGTTCTCATGGGTCCCGCCGCCGTACATGGCGGGGTCAAACAGCAGATCGGAGATTCCTGTGATCTCTCCCATGAAATCGAGGAAGTGCCGGGACTCAATCAGCTCGTACAGTTCGCGGTACACCGGCGCAATCTCGCGGATCTTCGGATTCGCCGCTTTGCCCCAGACGCCGCCGTAAATCTCGTTTTTCGCGAGAGCCGGATCAAAGACAGGAAAATCCACCAGCAGCCGCTCGGCAAAGGCTTCGTCAAAGAAGGAATCGATCAGAACATGCCGGAACGGTTGCGCGCCGAGGAACGATTGCCGGTGCGCACCGGCGCGATTCAGCGTTTCTCGAGAGAGATGGTGTGCGAGGTCAGGCCAGCTTACGCCGGTTGTCGATTGCTGAGTCATCGGTCGACCGGCCCGGGTTGAAACGCGCCCAATGCGTCGCCCGCCCGCTTACGCCCGGCGCAGCGCCGCCAGCGCCTTGCGCTCTTCGCCATGCGGGTCGTTGACCAGCTTGCATTCTTTGTCGAAGATCATGGTCGCGCGCTGGTCCGTCGTGAACTTCGTCCACACCGGCAGGCCTTTGTGGTTCGGATCGCCGCTCCGCGCGAATGCCGCCCAGGCGCCGCTCATCTCCGATTGCAGCGGATAGCGGTCCTGGCCGGTGCCGGTCATCGACTTGCCTTCGTCGACGTTCTCGAGCACGAACGGGATTTCCAGCGTGTGGAACGCTTTCAATTTGCCGTCCCGCACCGGCGATTGCCAGGTGAAGTAATACTTGTACACCGGCGCGGGCTGCTGCGCCTTGCGCTCGGCTTCGGTGACAACGCCGGCGGCGAACCCGTCGGAAGCGATGATCTGCGAGAGATCGAGATTGCTGGCCTGCGGCCGTCCCTTGCGGTACACCGCGATGAGATGATCCACATCGGCATCGCTGGCGCGCGTGTTCTGTTTTACCGCCGCGTGCAGGCCGGCGTCGTCGAGAGGGTTGAAATTGGTTTGCGGGAAGAAGGTCACCTCGAACTCGGTGTTGCCGATCAGCAGCGGGATTTCGGATGAAATTGCTGGCGCAGTCGGATCGAACGGGCCGCCGGGCAGCGTCTTGCCGTCAACTACCGGAGCCAGCCGGAAGCCCGCGCCGGGATTGGAAAGCGTCGCCGCGACCAGCCGGTCCATCGGCACCTTCTGCAAATCATCCGCGGTCTTCGCTCCGACTTTCTCCATCAAGTCTCGCGCTGTTTTGGTTGCAGCCGCCGGAGAGACGCCGCGGAGGTTCGCGCCGCTCTGCACAATGGCGCGGTGGAACAGGCTTTTCGCCGCCGGCATTGCCAGCAGGGTGCTGACCTTTCCAGCGCCGCCTGATTGTCCGAAAATCGTCACGTTGTGCGGATCGCCGCCGAAATTTGCGATGTTGTCCCGCACCCATTCGAGCGCCGCAACCAGGTCGAGCACGCCGGCGTTGCTCGCCTGCGCGAAGCGCTCGCCGCCGATCTCGGGCAGGTACAGGAACCCGAACGAATTGAGCCGGTGGTTGACCGTCACGGTCACCACGTCGTGCTTGCGGGCCATGTTGGCGCCGTCATAAATCGAATAACTTCCCGAGCCGCTCGTGAATCCGCCCCCGTGAAACCACACCATCACCGGGCGCTTGCCTTTCAAGCTGTTGGTCCAGACGTTCAGGTGGAGGCAATCTTCGCTGATCCCTTGTTTGGGAATGGTGGCCGCTACTTCCGGGATCTCGGTGTGTGGGCCTTGCGGCGCCTCCAGGCCCCATTCGAGTGCGTCCTTGACCCCGGTCCACGGCTCCGGTTTCGCCGGTGGCAGGAAGCGCCGGTCTCCCGCGGTAGAGGCGCCGTACGAAATCCCTTTGAACGCCAGAACCTTGTCAAGGGAAGCACCGCGGATTTTTCCGGCTGTGGTCGCCGCGGTTGGTCCGGCCGACGCAAATACGTTCTGAACGGCTCCCGCGATCGTGGCTCCGCCTACTGTGGCTCCGCGGAAAAACGCACGCCGATCCATCTTGCTGCCCATTCCATTCCCTCCGTGTGTCGCTATTGTACACCGGGCGCGTGAATTCGAGCCTTGCGGCTCTACTGGGTTGGCTTGGCTGAGGCGTGTGTAACCGAACGCACGGTTACTTCCAGCCTACAGAAAAAGATAG
The DNA here is from genome assembly GCA_036406715.1 of Bryobacteraceae bacterium. Taxonomy (GTDB): domain Bacteria; phylum Acidobacteriota; class Terriglobia; order Bryobacterales; family Bryobacteraceae; genus PSRJ01. Next base: position 71,767 of record DASXAK010000058.1, read on the forward strand.
CACTGACGTCTTTCGTACGTGAATTACACTGTCTCTTAACGCCGTGCGAATCGAGTATCTTTTTTGATGAATCCGCGGTTGTATGGCCCGTTCCAGCTGACACAGCAGGCCATCGACGCCCACCTGCAAGCGGACTCTCCGGGTGTTTACGCTCTCGGGTCGATCCGGAACAACCTGTTCATTGTCAGCTATATCGGGCGTGCTGACGCGGACTTGAAGGCGGGCCTCAAGGGTCATGTCCCGGGACCCTATCCACAATTTAAGTTCACCTACGCGGTTTCAGCACGGGATGCGTTCTTAAAGGAATGCGAGATCTATCACGAGTACATCGGGCTCGATAACCGCCGGCATCCCTGCCCGCCCCGAGAGACGGATTTACGCTGTCCCCGATGCAAGCGCAACCGCGCGGAATTGAAAGACTGACCCGCGTCCCCCGTTCGATAGCCGCAATTCGCTCTGAATAATTGAGTTACATCTCCGACCGCAACTTTGCCCCCTGCAACCGCGTTTAATAGGAACAGAGGCTTACATGCGTTTCGGGGGATTCATCGGACTGGCCGGCTGCTGCTGGCTGGCCGTGTCTTTGGGCGTGCCGGCTTTCGCCAAGAACAAGAAGACGGCTGAGGCTGTGTTCCAAACCCAGATCCCAAAAGACCAACGCATCGATCACGCTCTCAACCGCCTGACGTTCGGACCGCGCACCGGCGACGCCGACCGCGTCCGTTCGATTGGTCTGAAGAAGTGGATCGACCTGCAACTCCATCCCGAGCGCATCCCGGAAAATCCGCTCTTGCTCGGCAAGTTGAAAGAGCTCGATTCGCTCTCCATGCCCAGCCGTGAGATGGTCCAAAACTATCCGGCGCCGCAAATGGTTCGCGCGATGGTCAATGGCGGCCTCGCGTTTCCATCCGACCCCGATCGGCGCATGATGATTCAGAAGCTCGTCGAGCGCTTCGAGCGACGGCAACGAAACGGGCAGGAGCCGCCCGCACCGGACGTCACCGGCCTGCTCACACCGGAGCAGATGCGGCTGATGCGCAATGGCACGTCCGAGCAACGGCTGGCGGCTTTCGAGCAGATACCGCCGGACCGGCGCGACGAAGTCATCACGCAACTGCCGCCTCCTGTGTTACAGGCGCTATATGTGACGGCGCCGCCCGACCTGCGCCGCAAATTCGAACTCGCCGCCGGTCCGCGGGAAGTGGTGGCGCGTGATCTCGCCGAAGGCAAGCTGCTGCGTGCCGTCTACAGCAACCGGCAACTCGAAGAAATTCTGGTGGATTTCTGGTTCAACCACTTCAACGTTTATCTCGACAAAGGCGCCGACCGTTACCTGGTGACTTCCTATGAGCGGGACGTCATCCGCCCGCGCGTGCTTGGAAAATTCCGCAACCTGCTCGAGGCCACGGCCAAGAGCCCCGCGATGCTTTTCTATCTGGACAACTGGCAGTCGGTCGCCAACCCAGCGGGCCGGGGGGGGCGGCGGCGCAACGGTCTCAATGAAAACTATGGCCGCGAGCTGCTCGAGCTGCACACTCTCGGTGTCGACGGCGGCTACACCCAGAAGGACGTCACGGAAGTCGCGCGCTGCTTCACCGGGTGGACCATCAAGCAGCCGCAGCTCGGCGGTGAATTCACCTTCAATCCCAGGCAGCACGACGACGGCGAGAAGATTGTGCTGGGCACCCGGATTCCGGCCGGGGGCGGCATCCACGACGGCGAGAAGGTGCTCGATATTCTATCCCGCCGCCCGGCAACGGCGCATTTCATTTCCAGGAAACTCGCCACCCGCTTCGTCGCCGATGATCCGCCCTCGTCGTTGGTCGACCGCATGGCGCAGACATTTCTCAAGAGCGATGGCGATCTGCGCGCCGTCCTGAAGACAATGATCGAGTCCAAGGAATTCTGGTCCGTGGACGCGTACCGGTCGAAACTGAAATCGCCGCTCGAGATGGTCGCAAGCGCCGTGCGCGCCGTTAATGGGGATGTCGATTTCGCGTTTGCCCTGACCAACCAGGTCGCGCAATTGGGCGAGCCGCTGTATCGCAAGCAGGAACCAACCGGGTACTCCGATTCGGGCCAGGAATGGATAAACAGCGCCGGCCTGCTGGCGCGCATGAATTTTGCGCTCAGCCTGGCGAATAACCGCGTGCCCGGCGTGAAAGTGGAGGCGAAGCCGGGCGATCCCGCCGCGGGCATTGATCTCGGAGCGCCGGAGTTTCAGAAGCATTGAGGCAAAGTATGAGCACTCGTCGCGTCTTTCTCCGCAATTCGGCGCTCGCCATGTTCGGCGTCGGCAGCGCCCCGCTCTGGCTGCAACGAGCTCTGTATGGCGGCGAGCGGCCTCGGAAGAAGATTTTGGTGGCGATTTTCCAGCGCGGCGCCGCAGACGGTCTGAACATCGTGGTGCCGCACGGCGAGCGAGCCTATTACGAACTGCGCCCGACCATCGGCATTGCGCGGCCGGGCTCAGGCCCCGAGGCCGCCGTCGATTTGGACGGCTTTTTCGGCCTCCATCCGTCGCTCGCGCCGCTCGAGCCGCTGTTCAAGCAGCACCACCTCGCGATCGTGGACGCAGTCGGCTCCCCCGACCCCACGCGCTCCCACTTCGACGCGCAGGATTATATGGAGTCGGGAACTCCCGGCCGGAAGGCGACGGCGGACGGCTGGATGAACCGCGCGCTTCCGAAAACCGACAAAGGTTCTCCGCTTCGTGCGCTTTCGCTGGGTCCCGTCCTGCCGCGCGCCATGCGCGGTCCCGAGCCGGCGCTCGCCCTGCAGAACCTTGCCGATTTTCAGATCCGCAATCCACAGGCGGCCCAGGCTTTCGAGCAGCTCTACCGCGACACTGGCGACCCCATGCTGCAGGCGACGGGCCGTGAAACCTTCGAAGCGATTTCGATGTTGCAGGCGGTCCAGAAGCAGCCCTATCAACCCGCAGCCGGCGCCGATTATCCGCGCGGTCGCCTGGGCGAAAGCTTGCGGCAGATTGCGCAATTGATCAAAGCGGATGTCGGCGTGGAGGTGGCATTCGCCGAGGTCGGCGGATGGGATCATCACGTCAACGAGCCCGCCCAGCTCTCGAACCTTCTCCGCGAGTATGGCCAAGCCCTGAGCGTTTTCTGGCGCGACATGGGCGACCGGATGGACGACGTGGTGCTCGTCACGATGTCCGAATTCGGCCGGACCGCTCACGAAAACGGTAACCGCGGAACCGATCACGGCCACGCCAATTGCATGTTCGTGATGGGCGGGCCAGTCGCTGGCGGAAAAGTCTACGGCCGCTGGCCGGGCTTACAGAGGGAGCAGTTGTACGAGAACCGCGACCTCGCGCTCACCAGCGATTTTCGGGACGTGCTCGGAGAGCTGGTGGCCCGTCATCTCGGGAACCCCAAGGTTCAGGGCGTCTTCCCGGGCCACGAACCGGGTTTTCTGGGGCTGCTCGGGGCCTGACCGCGCCCGGCCGAGAATCCCGTGGACACTCCGCTCGCCGCGCCAATTTCGCGAGATGTACGATTTCATACACATGAATTATTGTTGTGGAATCAGTGGCTTGCAGGTGTCCGGCAATCCGTATAACGTTTTCGTGAATACCTCTTGCATGGGCCGTTATCGTTTGCTATTCTGATCGAGTCACCGAATCTGAGGGTTTTTATGCGCGTGGTTGCGTTTGCGCGCGCGTAGGTGGTATAGAGTTAGGAAGCCCTCAAAGAAGGAATGGTAACAAAACTCGGTACGGGCCACCGTCGCCGAGCGGAATACGGCCTTCCTGTTTGGTTCTTTTTTAAGACCTAAGTTTTTAGCCGCAGACCCGGATGTAAAACGGGCATGTGGCTACAAGTTTCGAGGCCTGCAGTCGTCTCGGCCGCTCGAAAGATGGCGGAGCGTGGCTGCGCAGATCTTTGACAATCTGGTTGGATGCAGTAAAGAAGAACTCGTCAGTATTTCTGAGTAAAGCTGGAGCAATTTAACTCTACATTTTTCAATGAGAGTTTGATCCCGGCTCAGAATCAACGCTGGCGGCGCGCCTAACACATGCAAGTCGAACGAGAAAGTGGAGCAATCCATGAGTACAGTGGCGTACGGGTGAGTAACACGTGGGTAATCTACCTCTTAGTGTGGAATAACCCTGGGAAACCGGGGCTAATACCGCATAAGCTCGAGAGAGGAAAGCAGCAATGCGCTGAGAGAGGAGCCCGCGGCCGATTAGCTAGTTGGCAGGGTAAAAGCCTACCAAGGCAAAGATCGGTAGCCGGCCTGAGAGGGCACACGGCCACACTGGCACTGAAACACGGGCCAGACTCCTACGGGAGGCAGCAGTGGGGAATCTTGCACAA
>DASXAK010000059.1:0-39705 GCA_036406715.1 Bryobacteraceae bacterium
CAGATCGTGAAGACGTACGGAAAAGGCGTCGGCGTGAAGAAGGGAGACGAGGCTTTTCCGAAGTTTGAAACCTACCGCGAGCAGATTGACGGCAAATACTGGTTCCCGACGTACACGCGCGCTAACGACACGCTGCACTTCAAGGATCAGGACGTGAAGATCCGGATGGTAGTGACATACAAGGACTACAAGAAGTACGAAGGCAAGTCGACCATCAAGTACGGCGAGGTCGTCGACGACAAAGGCAAGCCTGCCGGCGCGCCGACTACGAATCCGCAGACGAAATAAGGTTCCCCCCTGCGCGCCAGCGCCAGTATGTCGAAAGCGCCAGGTTGTGCCGTTATCGGATGCTGAAGAGACGCGAACGGGCACTGGCAGGAGGGGCTCTGGGTGAATTGTGCGACCGTGGCGGATGCGGAACCTCCACGCCGCTTGCGGGTTGACAGGGGCCGCCACCGAAAAGGAAGCAGCACGTTGTCTTTTGAGCTTTCCTGACGCGCCTAAGGCATGCGCGAGGCGGCGTAGGCGACGGCGGCGATCATTCCGTCGAGGTCAAGTTTCGAGACTAGCGGCGCCATCATCTTGCTTTGACGGGTGCCTTGCCTGATGTCCCACAACTGGCGCATGAGGTAGCTCGGGCTGCGGCCGGCAATGCCGGGTGCGATCGCGGTGCCTTTCAAGTCCGCTCCGTGACAGGAAGCACACTGTTTAGCGGCGATCGCTTCGCCTTTCGCAATGCTTCCTTGCGGTACATACGCTACGAATCCGGAGCGCGGATCACGTAGTTCATCGGTGCGCTCGGGGTGCTCGGGAAGCTCGATGATGCGGTCGCCGAGCGCGACGGGCTTGGCGTCCGCGGCTGGAAGAAACAGGCCGTTGGTAGTGGTGCGAACCGCCGGCGCCGTCTCCGCCTCCATGACCTTCACCCAAGGGCGCCATTTCATGGAGGAGAAGTAGCCGGCGGCGTCGCGCGCTTCGTCGGCGGTGAGCGAGCGGGCGATCTGCGCCATTTCGTTGGTATTGGCTTTACGCGGGTCAGCGCTGCGCCGCACGCCGGTTTTGAAGGCGTCGAGCTGCTGAAGGATGTAGGAGGCAGGCAGGCCGGCGACGCCGCCATTTTCCATTTTCCCCTGACCGTTGGGGAAGTGGCATAGGGCACACGCGCGCACTCCGGCCGCCTGCTTGCCGTGCGCGACGATCTCGGGCATTGGCGGGTGATCGCCGGGATACCAGTCTGCGGGACCGTAATCGAAATACGCCTCTTTGCGGGTAAATTGGGAGGTTGCGCCGGCCAACCCGCGCTTGACGCCATCATCGGGAACGGGCGGCGCAGGGTAGGCGCAATCCGGGAAAGGTTTGGCGACTGCGGGGCACGGCGGCGCGGTGCGATCGCCTGGGACGAGCGGCTTAAGGTAGCCGTAAGCCCAATCGGGCGCGGCCTGCTGTGCGTCGGATGCCGTCAGCCACCCGCCCCCCAAGACAGAGCATGATGCGAATGCCGCCCAGGCGAAAGATCGCTTCACTGACACCTCCGCGTGTTTTCAGAATTGTAGCGTGAACGGGCCTATGGGAGCGTAGTCAAGCGGCTGGTCGTACGCCTGCGGAGCGACGCAAGCACTCTGTTCTTGATGTGACTGCGGTGCGGTGGAAGGGTCTTCCTGCCGTGGCTAGCGGGTTTGTGCTCCCCAGAAACGGACCGGTCGCGGTCGGGCTGTTCCGTTCTGCTGCCGCCCGCGCGGCGGCGCCGCACCACACCTGATTTCATTCTAGGTCTCCGCCGATTTTAGGTTGATAATGGAATTGGAGGGTCAAGGAGGCTGGCGTCCCGCGCCGCCTCGCCCGGCAATGATTGTCCTGTTGGCACTTGTTTTCGGTGTCGTCGTCCTGGGGTGGGTTATTGCGGGGTTGGCTTGTCTGGCTGTCATGACGCTCGCGATCGTTCAGATCGTCGAGCGAATCCTAGGACGCCCTGGCCGGTTTCTGGCCGGAGACGCCCAGTTTCTACGCGACATCGGCATCCGGCTATAAACCGCATCCTCACGGCCGCGGCTGATAATCCAGCGGTCCAGTCCCGGACGTCATCGCTACCAGTACCCGTAGAACTCGCCCGAAAATGAGGTTGCTGATACGATATCGGGGCGGAACTCGGTGGGCCGGGTTTTGCGACACGCGAGGAGACAGGGGATGGCGGACTCGAAGGCGGCGCTCGACGACATGGCCGTCCTTGTTTACGAGGAGCTGCGGCGCCTGGCCCGCCAGTACCTTTCGCGGGAACGTACTTCGCACACCTTGCAGCCTACCGCCCTGGTTCATGAAGTTTATCTGAAAATGCTGGCACAGTACTCGGTGGACTTCTCCAACCGCGGACAGTTCCTCGGTGTCGCAGCGAGCATGATGCGCCGCGTCCTGATGGATCACGCGCGTACTCGTGGACAAGCCAAGCGCACTCCCGGCCTTCTGATCGATATCGCCGAAACGAAACAGGCGCCAGTCGACTTGCTCGATCTGAATCGGGCGCTTCAGCAACTGGGCGCCCTGGATGCGCGCCAGGAAAAAATCGTGGAGATGCGCTTTTTCGGCGGCATGTCGATCGATGAGACGGCGGAAGTGCTGGGCCTCTCGCCGGCCACGGTAAATCGCGATTGGGCCACTGCGCGTTTGTTCCTGTCGCGCCAAATGCGCGGCGACAGTGTCGCTGATCAATGACAGCCGAATTGTGGTCACGCATCCGGGATGTTTTGCACGAACTCCTCGAGTCTGCGCCGGAGGCTCGCGCAAAAATATTGGATCGCGTGGCGGCCACCGATCCCGAACTGCGCCGCGAAGCGGAATCGTTGCTGGCCGAAGAGGCAGGTGCCTCGGCGCTCGATTGCACGGTTGGTTCCGCGTCATTGAATGTGGACCGCGCGCCCGCGCGTGTTGGCGCATTTCGCCTGATTCGCCAACTCGGCCGCGGAGGCATGGGTGTGGTGTGGCTTGCCGAGCGCGATGACGGCCAGTTCTCGCAGCAAGTCGCGATTAAACTGCTCCCTCCTTTCTACACCGACCCGGATATGGAAGCGCGCTTCCGGCGAGAACGTCAGATCCTGGCCGGCCTCGAACATCGGAATATCGCACGGCTTCTTGATGGCGGCATCAGCGACGACGGGCAGCTCTACCTGGTGATGGAGTACATCGACGGCGTACCGCTCGACACGTGGACTCGCGAGCGCTCGCTCGACCTCGAGGGCCGGTTGAAGCTATTCCTCGATGTGGCGTCCGCCGTCAGCTACGCGCACCGGAATTTCATCATCCATCGCGATATCAAGCCGGGGAATCTTCTGGTCACCGCCGAAGGGCAACCAAAACTCCTCGATTTCGGATTGGCGCGCGTGATCGACGAGACAGCGCCCGCCCCGGCGATCACGCAGACCGCGCTGACGATGCTCACACCCGCTTACGCCAGCCCGGAACAGATTCGAGGCGAGCGCCTCACCGCGGCCTCCGATATTTTCTCGCTGGGCGTGCTGTTGTACGAACTACTCGCGGACGAGCATCCTTTCGCGAAAGCCGGCCAAACCGCAGTCGAGGTGCAGAACGCGGTGTGCCAGTCAGAGCCGCCGCGCCCCAGCCGTGTGAACGGTCATCTGGACGCAGACCTGGACAACATCGCGCTTAAGGCGCTCGAAAAAAATCCGCTGCGCCGCTACGCGACGGTCGACGCCCTCGCCCAGGACGTGCGCTGGTATCTGGAGGGTCGCCCGGTTTCCGCTCGCGCCGCGACCTTTTGGTATCGCGCACGTAAGTTTACCGGACGGAATCGGGCCTTGCTGAGTGTGGGGGGCGTGGCCGTGCTCGCCATCGCCTTGGCGTTGGTCGCGGCGGTACGCGAAAGCCGTCTCGCCCAACACCGGTTCGATGATGCGCGAAAGCTGGCGAATTCGTTCCTGTTCGAGTTCGATGACGCCATCAAGAATCTTCCTGGGTCGACTCCGGCGCGGTCGCTGGTGGTGAAGCGCGCTTCGGAATATCTCGACGGTCTAATGGCCGAGAGCCGGGGTGACCGTCCGCTGCAAATGGAAATCGCCGACGCCTACCAAAGGGTCGGCGCCGTGCAAGGAGACCCGGCGTTTCCCAACTTGGGTGACTCGAAGGGAGCTTTGGCAAGCTCACTAAAGGCGCTGGCCATTCGCGAAGCGCTGGCGCGCGCCGATCCCAGCGATTCGAGGTTGCGTCTGGCGATCGCTTCCATTCACCAACAGATCAGCGATGTGCTGGGTTTTTCAGGCAACATAGCCGGCGCCGTGGAGCATTCGGGAAAGGCTCTGGCGATCTACCAGAACCTGTCAGCGAGCCTGGCCAGCGATCCGAAACTCAAGCTGGAATTGGTGATTCAGACATGCAATCACGCCAATCTTCTGAGATCGACAGGACACCTCGATGAGGCGGCAGCCGAATACCGCCGGGCAGTGGAGATCAGTCAGCGGCTGGTAGAGGGCGATACCCCGGACAAGGAAGCTAGATTCTATCTGGCTACCAGTCTGGACGGCCTCGGGTACGTACTTCAAGAAAAGGGAGACACTGCGGGGGCCTTGCAGAATCGGCAAAAGGGATTAGCCATTCGCGAGCAACTGGCCGCCTCCGATCCCGACGATGCGCATTTCCGGCGCGAGTTGGCCTTCTCTCACCATAACGTCGGACTTTCTCTGGTGGAGTCGGGCGATCCTGCGTCTGCCCTGACGCACTTCCGCCGCGAGCTGAGCTTGTTTGAATCGTTGAGCTCAGCCGATCCTCGAGACGTCCAGGCTCGCCGCAACCGATCGCTGGCCCACAAACAGATTGGTGACGTGCTGATGCGAAACGGAGACGTGAGCGGAGCGCTGGACCAATATCGCAAGTCGTTCGATATCGATAGGGCCCTATCCTCCGCGGATCCGGGAAACGCTCAGGCTCTTCTGGATTTGTCATTCAGCGAAGGTAAATTGGGATTGGCGTTAGGCGAGTCGGGACATGCGCGCGAGGGGTTGGCGCTGCTCCGGACGGGCGTGGCCCGCCAGGAAGCTCTGTTGACGCGCGATCCCAACCATATTCTCATGTACGGACATCTTGCGAACAGCTATACGCGGATGGCGAACTACCTGGGCGCGAGTGGAGATCACAAATCTGCCATTGAGTTTTACCGGAAGGCAGTGGCTGCCCGTCTGAGACTGTCTGAGAAGAGTTCGGCCAGCTCTTCGAACCGTGGGTCTCTTGCGGAGTGTTATACGAATCTTGGCAAAGCGCTGGCGCCCAATGACGTTCCGGATGCCCTGAGGCAGTATGGCAAGGCTGTCGAACTGTTAGAGCCGCTGACACTCGCCGACGGGGCTAACGCGCAATATCGAATCGCGCTGGCCGAAACGCTCGCAACCACGGCCGGCCTCTACGCTCGTACGGCTTCAGGAGAAGAGGCTGGATCCCGACGGCTTCAACAGTGGACGAAGGCGCGCGCGTTTTACGAGCGCAGCCGGAACTTGTGGTTGGAGCTGGACCGTAGCGGCAAACTTCCTGCCGCAGGCTCGCGGTCGTTAAGTGAGATCACCCGGGAGCTGGCCGCGATCGATGATTCCGTTGACAGATTGGAACGGGTTCACTAAATCAGCCGGATCCAGCCCGCTTCACGCGGCCATCGCGAAGGCGCGCGAGATCAGTTCCTGCGCTTCCTGCTGGATGCGGCGCAAGTGCGCCTCTCCGGCGAAACTCTCGGCGTAAATTTTATAGACGTTCTCGGTGCCGGACGGCCGCGCCGCGAACCAGCCGGTTTTCGTACGGACCTTCAGGCCCCCGAGGGCCGCCCGGTTTCCCGGCGCTTGTGTGAGCATCTGCTCGATCGGGTCACCGGCCAGTTCGCGGGCGTGGACACGATCGGGCGAAAGGTTCTGGAGGATCGCCTTTTGTTCCGGAGATGCCGGCGCGTCGATACGTTCGTAAACCGGAGCGCCAAAGCGGCCCGTGAGATTGCGATAGAGTTCGCCGGGATCCTTGCCGGTGCGCGCGATCATCTCGGCGGAGAGCAACGCAAGGATCAGGCCGTCCTTATCGGTGGTCCAGACCGAGCCGTCGCGGCGCAGGAATGACGCGCCCGCACTCTCCTCGCCGCCAAAACCAAGCGACCCATCCACCAGCCCGTCGACGAACCATTTGAACCCGACTGGCACTTCCACTAGCGGGCGCGGCAGGTCCGCCACCACGCGGTCGATGATGCTGCTCGAAACCATGGTCTTTCCGACGCCCGCGTCCGCGCGCCACTTCGGCCGGTTGCGATAGAGGTATTCGATCGCCACCGCCAGGTAATGATTGGGATTGAGCAGGCCGGAACTGCGCGTGACGATTCCGTGCCGGTCGTGATCGGTATCGCAGGCGAACGCCACGTCGTATTTGTCTTTCAGCGCGATCAGCCCGGCCATGGCGTATGGCGAAGAGCAGTCCATGCGGATCTTGCCGTCCCAATCGACGGTCATGAAGCGGAACGTCGGATCCGCGTGGTTGTGCGCCACCGAAATATTGAGCCCGTAGCGCTCAGCGATACGCCCCCAATAGACGATTCCCGCGCCGCCCAGCGGATCGGCGCCCAGCGAGAGCCGCGCGTTGCGGATGGCGTCCATGTCGAGCACGGATGCAAGGTCGTCGACGTAGTTGCCGATGTAATCATGACGCTTCGCCGCCGCCAACGCGCGGCGGTAAGGTTCGCGGCGTACATCAAGTGTGGTGCCGCCGAGCAGTGCATTGGCGCGGTCTTGAATCCACTTGGTGGCTTGCGTGTCAGCCGGACCGCCATTCGGCGGATTGTATTTGAATCCCCCGTCTTCGGGTGGGTTGTGCGAAGGCGTGATCACAATACCGTCGGCCAAGCCTTCCGAGCGGCCGCGGTTGTAAGTCAGAATGGCGTGAGACAAAGCCGGCGTCGGCGTGTATCCAAGGTCCTGATCAATCCGAACATCTACCCCGTTGGCTACGAGCACCTCGAGGGCCGTGGCGAAGGCTGGTTCCGAAAGTGCGTGCGTATCTTTGGCGAGAAACAGGGGGCCGGTAGTGCCGCTTTGCATGCGATAGCCGCAGATGGCCTGCGTGATTGCCAGGATGTGGTTCTCGTTGAACGAGGAATTGAAGGCCGATCCGCGATGGCCCGAAGTTCCGAAACTCACCTTCTGGGTACTTACCGAAACATCCGGTTTTTCTGTGAAATAGGCGGTAATCAACCGCGGTACGTCAACGAGTAGCGAAGGAGGCGCGGGCTGTCCGGCCAGCGGATGGGGTGCCATAGCACTCCCAGTTTAGCCTTGGCTCAAATTGCGCGCAGTACGCGAGCGGGCAAAGTCACCAGGCCCCAAACCAGGGCCAGTGCGCCGCCGACCGCGATCCCGACCACGCGGAACGGCAGTAGAAGCAGCCAAATCAACGGATAGAGCACCAGCGCCACCAGGGCCAGCGGCCAGCAGAGCACCAGCAGGATGCACCACAGCAGAAACTTCATCATTTTGGGTTTCCGTCCACTCTGATAATACGTACAAAACCAGGAAAATGTTCGAGTCTGTTACGATAAACATTCTCGTCTCATGTTGCGTTTTGAAACCGCCGGCGAGTCGCACGGCGAATGTCTCGTCGCGACCCTGACCGGCCTCCCGGCAGGAGTGCCCATTTCCGTCGACGCCGTCAACCGCGAGCTGTGGCGCCGCCAGCAAGGGTATGGCCGCGGCGGGCGAATGAAAATCGAAACCGATCGCGCGGAGATCGTCGCCGGCGTACGGCACTCGCACACGATCGGCTCGCCGGTTGCGATTCTCATCCGCAATAAGGACTGGGAGAACTGGACTCAAGCGCTGCCGGTCGAGGACATCGAGGGAGCCGAGGACCAGCGCAAACCCGTCACGCGCCCCCGTCCTGGGCACGCGGATTTGGCCGGGGCGATCAAGTACAACTTTCATGACGCGCGTTACATCCTGGAACGGGCCAGCGCGCGCGAAACCACGGCGCGCGTCGCGGTCGGAGCACTGGCCAAGGCGCTGCTCGGCGAGTTCGGCATCCGGGTGCTCAGCCACGTGATCGCAGTAGGGCGAGCGCGGCTGGAGCGCGACGCTGCGTGGGAGGAGATCGTCGCGCTGAGCCGTAAAGACGAGGTCCTGCTCGGCTGTGTCGACGCGGACGCGGAAGCGCGCATGAAAGAGGTGGTCGACGAAGCCTACCGGACCGGCGATACGGTGGGCGGCGTCTTCGAAGTGGTCGCGCACGGTGTGCCGGTGGGCTTGGGTTCGCACGCAACATGGGATTCGCGCCTCGACGGCCGCCTGGCACAAGCCATTGTTTCCATGCAAGCGGTGAAAGGCGTGGAAATCGGGTTCGCCGCGGAGGGCTCCGCCAGCTTCGGCTCCAAGGTGCAGGACACGATCCACTACGATCGCGAAGGCCGGCGCTTCACGCGCGGAGCTAATCGCGCCGGCGGCCTCGAGGGCGGCATGACGAATGGCCAGGACGTATTGGTGCGCGGTTTTCTGAAACCGATTTCGACGCTGCGGCGCCCGCTGGAATCGGTCGATCTGGAAACGCGCGAACCGGCTCTGGCCGCCTACGAACGAAGCGACGTGGCGGTGGTGCCCGCGGCCGGCGTGATCGGGGAAGCCATGGTCGCCTTCGTGCTCGCCCAGGCATTTCTCGAAAAATTCGGCGGCGATTCCCTCGCCGAAACGCGCCGCAACTACGAAGGCTACCTGGCGCAAGTGAACAGCTTTTGAAAATATGGTCTATCCCATCGTCAAGTTCGGAAATCCGGTGCTGGAGCGCGAGGCCGACGACGTCCACGAATTCGATACGCCGGAATTGCACAAATTCATCGACGACATGTTCGAGTCCATGTACGCCGCTAAGGGTGTGGGCCTGGCCGCGCCGCAGATCGGCTTCGGCCGCAAGATCGCCGTCATCGACGTCTCTAACGGCGAAAATCCCGACGACAAGCTGGTGCTGATCAATCCGAAAATCGTCAAGACCGAGGGAAAGCAAGTCGGTGAAGAGGGTTGTCTCAGTATCCCCACGTTCCGCGAGCAGGTGCGCCGCGCCAAGCGTGTCACGATCCGGGCGCGCGATGCCAAGGGCGAGGAGTACGAAAAAACCGGCGAGGACCTGCTGGCGCGCGCTTTCCAGCACGAAACCGATCATCTTTACGGCCGGCTCTACATCACGCACATCAGCGCGCTCAAGCGGGACCTGATGAAGCGCAAGATCAAAAAGTTGCAGCGCGCCGGAGAATGGGACTAAGTAAGCTGTGGAGCGGGCTTCAAGCCTGCCGCGGTGCTGGTGGCTTTCTATGCGCCTGATCTTTCTCGGCACTCCTGAGTTCGCCGTGCCCACACTCGAACACATGGTCAACGCCGGACACACCGTTCTCGCGGTGGTGACGCAGCCGGACCGGCCGCGCGGCCGCGGTCAGCATCCGGCGCCGCCGCCGGTCAAACAAGCAGCCACGCGCCTCGATCTGCCCGTATATCAGCCGGAACGGATCCGCCGTCCGGAGGCGGTGGAGTACTTGCGCGCGCTCGGGTCTGAGGCGATGGTGGTAGTCGGCTACGGCCAGATTATTCCGCAAGCCATCATCGACCTCGCCCCGCTCGGCATTATCAATGTGCACGCGTCCCTGTTGCCGAAATATCGCGGCGCCGGGCCGATTCAGTGGGCCATTCTCAACGGCGAAACGCGCACCGGTGTCACCACGATGCGGATCGATGCCGGTCTCGATACCGGCGACATGCTGCTCAAAGCGGAAACCGGGATCGGAGCTGATGAGACCGCGGTCGAACTCGGCCGGCGGCTGGCCGTGATGGGCGCTGGCCTGCTGGTCGAAACGCTCGACGGCCTGGGCCGCGGAACCATAACTCCGCAGCCGCAAGATCCCGCCGAAGCCACGCACGCCCCGATGCTTAAGAAGGAAGATGGCGCGATCAACTGGACCGAGCCTGCAAGTGTCCTCCACAACCGCGTGCGTGGACTCCAGCCATGGCCGGGAGCCTCGACCACTTTCCGCGGCCAGGCGTTGCTGATCTGGCGGTCCCGCCGGCATTCGGAACAACGTGCCGAACCCGGCCGTTTTCTGAGCCTCAAACCGCCGCTGGTGAACTGCGGCTCTGGCTCGCTGGAGCTCGTCGAAGTGCAACTCGAAGGGCGCAAGCGAATGGCTGCCGCCGATTTCGTCAACGGCCAGCGCTTGACGGACAATGACAGGTTAGGAGAAGCGCCGCGTTGAAGCTTCCGCACGGATACGCCTATTCCGCCACCTATGCGGGGATCCGACAGGTGCAAAAAGACGATCTGGCTATGATCGTCAGCGGGATCCCCGCCGCAACCGCCGCCGTCTTCACGCAAAATCGCGTGCAGGCCGCTCCGGTCAAACTCAGCCGGCGGCACCTCAAGCTCTCGGGAGGCTTGGTTGGCGCCGTTTTGATCAACGCCGGAAATGCGAATTGCGCGACGCGCACCGGAGATGCGGTGGCGCTTGCCACGTGCAAGGCTCTCGCGAAATCCCTGTTGCTGTCGCCTACGCAGGTGCTTCCCGCTTCCACCGGGGTGATTGGAGTCGAACTGGACGCGGGCAAAATTACGAAGGCTTTGCCGACGCTGATCGCCGGTCTCAGCCCGGATCGATTCGACGACGTGGCCTCGGCGATCATGACTACCGACCTGGTTCCGAAAACAGCGTCCGCCGAAATCCGGCTGCGCCGCGGATCGGTCCGCATCGCCGGGCTCACCAAAGGCTCGGGGATGATCCATCCGCTGATGGCAACCACGCTCGGGTTCGTGCTCACCGACGCCGACATTCGTCCCGCAAACCTGCGCGCCATCTTGCACCGCGCGGTGGCGCGCAGTTACAACCGGCTATCGGTGGATGGCGACACCTCGACCAACGACACTCTCCTGTTATTGGCCAATGGCGCCGGGGGTGTTCGCCCCGATCCGAAGGAGCTGGCAAAATTCGAAGAGAGCGTGACACAGGTGATGCAGTCGCTCGCGCAGCAGATTGCCCGCGACGGTGAAGGCGCCAAAAAGTTTGTGACTATCGAAGTGTCCGGCGCCACCAGCGAGGAGGCGGCTGTTCGCCTCGCGCGCTCGATCGCCAATTCGCCCCTGGTGAAGACGGCGATTGCGGGCTCGGACCCGAATTGGGGACGCATCCTTTCGGCCGCCGGCAATTCGGGAGTAGCGTTCGACCCCGCCAAGGCCGATGTCTCCATGCAGGGAGTCACGGTGTGTCGCGGCGGCTTGGCGGCTCCTTTCTCCGAAGAGCAGCTCAAGAAAAAACTGGACGCCGCCGAGTGCGAGATCCGCCTCGTCCTGCGCGGCAAGGGTAAAGGCTCGGCGCGATTCTGGTCGTGCGATCTCACGGAAGGTTACATCCGGATCAACGCCAGCTATCGGACCTGACATGACACGACGCGGATTGCTCTTGACCGGTTTGGCGTGCGCTCTGCGCGCCGACGATGCCGATCAGATCTGGGAGGTGTTCACCGGAATGGCGGCTGCTCTCTCCGAATCGAAACCCGAAGAGTTCATGCAAGCCTTCAATTCGGCGATGCCCGGGTATGACGATCTGCGCCGCAACGTTACCGCGCTGTTGCTCGCGTACGACGCGCATTCCTCGATTGAACTGGTGGACGAGACCGGCGACGGCGCCGTGCGCACTCTTCAGCTCGACTGGTTTTTGCAGCTAGTCGAAAAACAGGATACCGCTGCCCGGCTAACCCGCCGTCGCGAGCCGGTTCGCTGCCAGCTTGTGAAGAACAAGAAGTGGCGCATCAGCTCGTTCGAGCCGCTGACTTTGTTTGCCCCGCCGGCGCCCTAAGCGCTCTCGTGGGGCAGGTCTCCGGCACGAATGCGTAGAACTGGATGCCGCCTGCCCGCCTTCGATCTTGTCCATCGGCGCCTAACCACGTTGAGCTACGCCACCAGGCCTTCCAGCCCCCGCAATTTCTCCAACTGTCCCATGACGATCAGATAGTCGCCTCCGCGCACCGCCGTATCAGCAGGCGGATTGAACAGCATCTTGCCGTCGCTCGTGCGGATCGCCAGGACGATGACGCCCAAGTCGCGGCTCAACTGCATCTCCTTAATCGTCTTCGAAACCACTTCGCTGGTTTCCGAGACACGCACCTGTTCGATCGAAACGTCCATTCCGATATCCTGCGTCGTGAAGTCCAGGAACTGCACGACGTGCGGACGCAGCAGCGCCTGAGCCAGCCTGTGTCCTGTGATGGAGTACGGCGCGAAGACGGCGTCTGCGCCCGCCCGCCGCATTTTCGGCTCGGCGCTCTCCTCAGCGGCGCGCGCCGCGACATAGATCCGCGGGTTCAGCCCCTTGGCCGAAAGCAGCACAAACAGATTGTCGGCGTCGGTGGCGAGCGCGGCCACCAGCCCGCGCGCGCGGTCGATACCCAGGTGCCGCAGGGTTTCGTCGCGCGTGGAATCACCCACCACCGCCAGCATGCCGGCATTCATCGCCGTATCCACTCGCTCGGGGTCCATATCCACCACCACGAACGGCACCTTCGCGTGATGGAGTTCGGCCGCCGCCCCGCGGCCAACGCGCCCGAAACCGCACACGATGTAGTGATCTCTCAGCTTGTCGATCATGCGTTTCTTCCGCCGCTTTCCGATGACTACGCCAAATTCCTGCTCGATGATCGTCTGCGTCATGGCCCCGATCGCGATGAAAATGGTGCTCACGCCGAACACGATCAGAAACGAATTGAAGATGCGCCCCGCATGGTTGAGCGGATGGATTTCGCCATATCCCACGGTGGTCATCGTGGTGAGCGTCATGTAGAACGCGTCGAACGGAGGATACCCGGCGATGAACGTGAACCCCACGGTTCCGATCGCCAGAGTGACTGCGATTGCGGAGAGAAGCAGCAGGAATCGGCGCGCCAGTCGGCTCATTGCTTGCGGTCAGGACCAAGTATAACGGGAAGCAGCCGCAAACTGTGGAGGAACCGCAACTCTTTGCCCGAAGCGTTCGCTTCGGCACGGGCCGTGTGCTGTTCGTACTTCTTACATTTCGATAAATTCCTGACTTACAATGAGAGGCTATTCCGAGACCGAAGGAGATTCTCGTGCCCGTCTTTCGTCCCTGCTTCCCAGCCCTGGTCCTGCTGTGCTCCGCCCCGCTGTTCGGGCAAGGCACGTCCTATTTTCAAGTCTGTAATGCCGGCAAGGTCGCGGTCGACGCCTACCTGTCGATCGAAGGCAAGATCACAAACAAGCACATCGGCCCCGCGGATTGCGATTTCCTGATGAAGAGCACAGGCCGGCTTGACGCAGGCACGCTGGGGTTCGGGTTTCCCGACGCGAAGGGACAATGGCGCGGGGCGCGGCGCGGGGATCTGCTGCCGTTCTGGGAGGCCGACTTGGGCGGCGACAACTTCTCCGCCGTGAAGCGCACTCAGGCGGTGCAGCACAACGGAGCGAGCGTGACCATCCCCATGATCGTGGCGTTTGGACCGAAGACGCCCGATTGCAGCCAGCCCGTGAGAACGTCGGCGGTTTCGCAACTGCCGCTGAATGCCAGCGCGAGCCAGCGTCTCCAGGCCCAGATGGCCGATCAACAAGCGGCGTCGAATTCGGCGCCGATCTGCAGCTCCGTCGGTTTCCAATTGACCGTGATTCCGTACACCGACAGCCAGGAGATCGGCTACGACACGCAGTGCGACGCGTGCAGCGCCAAGCAGGTCGCCGGCATGACGTCCGAACAGAAGACAGCGGAGGAACGGCGTTCCACGCTCATCGAGAGCCAGGCTGTGTCGCTCGCCGCTGCGGGAGGCGTCGGCGGCCTCATGATGCGCACGGTTCTCCAAGGCGCGGCTCAGGTGGAGAAAGAGGAGGCGCAGAATCAACGGGACCGCGCGGAGATCGCCAAGGGTCCCTGGGCGATGACGTGGCAGAAGTATTCTTCGTTCACCAGTTCCGCCTTCGGGCCGCGCGGCACGAGGCCTTTGATCGCGAACCGCCACATCATCATGCGCGGAACCGTTTCGCGGCTGGAGCTGCCCAATCCAGGCGCGCAGACTCCGTGGATCCATGTGTACTTCAAAGACAGTGCCTCGATTCCGAAGCCTCCGCCCGACCTGCCGGGCGACTACTTCGTCAACGACTGGTTGCGCGCCGGGCAGCCGGAAGGCGCGTTCGCGATTTGCGAGCTGGGCGCCGACGTTTTTCCGGAGCTTTTCGGCGCGAACTGGTCAACCGCGATGGTGGGCAAGACCGTGGAGTTCGAAGGCGAGTTGAATCGGGGGACTTGCGCTACGGCGGCGGGGATCCGCATTTCGCTCGCGCGGCAGTTGAAGATCGTGACACCGAATCTGACGGCTTCGACGGGGCGTGCATGGGATGCATCGATGGCGCCGCCGCGCCCGACCGGCGGCGTGGTGACGCCGCCTCCGGTTCAGCCGCCGACCCCTGCGTCACGTCCGGGGGCCACTCGGACTGCGGGCACTCGCGCGGAGACCCCGCCTCCTGCGACGGCTCCCGCGGCGACGCCGGCTCCAGTTGGGGCGAAGGGAGGTACGGCGGCTGTTGCGCCAGTCCCTGCTGCTGCGGCGCCAACTCCCGCGGTTGTTCCGGCAACCGTAGCGACGGTGCGCGCTCCGGCGGCGGTTCCGGCCCCGGAGGCTGTGCCGCCTAGGCCGGCTTCGTCCCCCGTGGTCGAAAATGTGATCCGCATGCTGCAAGCCAAGGTGGATCAATATCGGATTTTGGACCAGGTCCGCCGCACCAACCAACCGCATACGCTGACCGGGGACGAGCGCGGGCGCCTAGAAGATGCAGGCGCGTCGGAGCGTCTGATGGAGGCGATCGAGAAGCCTTCCGAAGTCAAACCCGAGGAACTGCGTCCCGTGCGTTCTCCTGCTGCGCGGCAGGAACTGGCGGGGTGCCTGCGTCGGGCCGCACAGGAGAATCGGGGCAATCCGGAGGGCCAGCTCAAAGCTCTCCAGGCCTGCCAGGCCGCTGCGAAGTAGACGCGGGCTCAGTGGTAAACTGTGAAGGAACCGCCACTCTTCGAATTTCCCTCATCAGGGCCGGTAGCTCAGGTGGTAGAGCATGTGCCTTTTAAGCACAGGGTCGCGGGTTCGAGTCCCGCCCGGCTCACCAGCACGCCCCGTACTCTCTCTGCTCTTTGGTTCACAGGCTGCCGTTTGGTGAACCGGGGTAGCTGGAGTCTCTTGCCCTGCCCGAACTCGCAAGTGGCGTTGTGCTCTATGAGTCGTTCCTGCGACCAGTATCTCGATTCTCTACTTCTTCCCACGTCTTCGCAGTAGGAGGGCACTCCCGCCGACAAGAACCAACGCGGTAGGGATTTGACTGGGTTCAGGCACTGTCTTGCTACCTTGATTATTGTTGTTGCCGGCCTTACCGTTTTTGGGCGATTGCGAAGCCGGACAAAAGGTGCAGGCTCTTTTTTCTTTCTTTGCGTGCGCGGGTGTTCCATGAACAGAAGAAACACTCGTAAGAGAACTCGCAAGAAAGATGACGCCGGGCGCGACGAGTTTCAGATGCATCGAATTACTCCAGTCTTTGCCGCCTGAACGATGCCGGCGCGACGGCTACGATTCAGAAAATGTGAGCGCAGCCTCTCTGAGCCGGTGCTGTGCGGCAAACTTCTACAACCCAGCCGGATTCGGACCGCATCGGGTCAACCAGTGGACGAGTCAGCTGGACTGGAGTAATTGCGATGGTGACGCTCCTCTCAGGCGTCGAGGCCAAAAACGCGGCCGGAGGCCGCCGAGTCACCCTCGCTGTCACAACTCCAACCTTCTGTGCCCCTGACTTGGCTGGAAGTTCACTGACCGAAAGGGCATCTCCGCCAGCGATGCCTTTGGGATGCCAGTAGGCGCGAAAAGATCTCCCCACGGAAATGGAGTGTGGGTAGATACCACCGAACCATCATTACGTACGCTAACAAAATTACGATTTGCATATGTTAAGGACAAACTAGGTCTCCACCTGGGAGCTTCAATACCCTTTGATACGCCTTCCGGGTACCTGAACATTCTGGAACTTTTATGTTTGTGTTGGGAAAGCACCGGCGATGATCCTGTTCAATCCGGACTTTTGTTTTGTCGTCCACAGTTAGGTTGATGCAGTTCCGACGCGAAGGGGGTGCGTGTGGCGTGGAACTTCAGGAGTTGGAAAAAAGGATGGCATCTTTCAAGCTGCGTTATGCGACGGAGGTTGCTAAGGCAACCGAAATCTTCACCGCGCCAGATGCAAGCGAGATACCTCGTTTCCTCAGCCGGTGGGAGGCGCACCGTCAAAACATTATGGGGGCTTTCAACGAGTACAAGGCCGCTGTCGGTGCCTACCTGGAAGCGGCTAGAGCGGCCCCTCCGGTCGACCCTTGCACCGGCCCTTCGGCTGAACTACTATAAGCGCGTTATGCGCCTTCGATTCTCTGGACCCTCCGCTGCCGTGGCTGCCATCTCCGCGGCCGCTGCGATTTTCTTGCTGACAACCCATCCAGCCGTTGCGCAAGCACCCAAATCCGCTTCCGCGGCCAAGCCTTGGACTCAGCCGAAGACGCCTTGGGGCGACCCGGATTTGCAGGGGACCTGGACGAGCGATGACTGCATCGGCACGCCTATGAACCGCCCCGCTCAGTTCGGCAACCGGCTGTACTACACCGAGCAGGAGTTGGCGGAGCGCGCGGGCCGCATCGAAAAGCAACACGAAACGGATCTGGTGGAAACGGTGGCTTCTGATGCGCGTGTGGGCACCGGGCCGCCCAGCCACTGGGGCGAGCGGGCGCGCCGCCCCTGCAAGCAAACTTCGCTGGTCATCGATCCGCCGAATGGCCAGACGCCTGACCTCCTTCCGGAGGCCCGCACCCGTTTTTCGGGAGAACCCGCCACCAACAACAATCCGAAAGCCGATTCGTGGGAAGACTTCAGCTATTACATCCGCTGCATCACGCGCGGTGTCGTCGGTTCGATCTATCCGGTCGTCTATGGCAACGGACAACAAATTGTGCAAGGCCCCGGCTACGTGGCTATCATGCAGGAGATGGTGCACGAAGCCCGCATCATTCCTTTGGACGTGCGCCCGCACGCGAGTCCAACCATGCGCAGCTATATGGGCGATCCGCGCGGCCGCTGGGACGGGAATACGCTGGTAGTTGAGACCACAAACTTTCTGGGCGGCAGAACCTCGGCGAGCGCCAATGGCTGGGGCACTCCGCTGACCGATGCGGTGAAACTGGTCGAACGCTACACCCGCGTGGGACCGAACGAGATGCGGTATGAAGTCACGGTGGACGATCCGAAAACGTATGTCCAGCCATTCAAGATTGGCTTTCCGCTGACGCAGGAGCCCGGCTATCAGAATTTCGAATACGCGTGCCACGAAGGCAACTACGCGATGTTTGATTCGCTGAGCGGCGCCCGTGCGACAGAGCGACAGGCCGCAGCCGCGAAGAAGTAGTAGCCTTCGAAGAAATGGCACACGTTTCAACGCATCGACATTTACGAGGGAGAATGATTATGGTTTCATTCACGCGCGCGAAGTTGTTGACCACCCTGGGTGCCTTCATCGCAGGAGCGGTGGCGGTCTCCTTTGCCGGCGGTGTCCCGGCAGCCGTTCATTACATCGGCCACGACAAAGTCACCGAGGTGATGTCCAAAGGCGGCTCGATCGTAAGCGATCCCGGTTTGGTGGTTTTGGCAAACCGGCGGCAGGCCGGCGAAGTGGAATACCATGAGCACACCAATCACGTGTTCATCATGGTTGAAGGGGAAGCGACGCTGGTTGTGGGCGGGACGATGGTGAATGCGAAGCAGACCGCGCCTGGTCAAATGCGTGCTCCTTCCGCGGACGGCGGAACAACCTACCATATGACCAAAGGCGACGTGATTACGATCCCGGCTAAGACGCCCCACTGGTTTAAGGAAGTTCCCACAAAGACTGTTGCCTACTACGCGATCAACATCGAGAGCGAGTAGACGAATCGGAAGCTAATCCGTGGGCAGGTCTCCGACGTCTCCGACCTGCCCCACCAATCAACCACTCCCGCCTCGACCTGTGCTACCCTTTGTAGCGTTCTTAAGAACGAGGGACCCACATGCATGTCAACCTTCAGTCGCTCATCGGAAAACTGAATCCCACCACTCGAGCAACCACGGAGGCCGCCGCCGGGCTCTGCCTCTCCCGGACCCACTACAACGTCGAGGTTGAACACTACCTCGCCAAGCTGCTCGACGCCACCGACACCGATTTTGCAATCCTGGCCCACCACTTTGGCATTGATAAATCCCGCTTCTCGGGCGATATCACCCGCGCGCTCGACCGGTTCAAGACCGGAAATGGCCGCACCCCCACGCTCAGCCCCGACTTCGTCGACATGATGACGAACGCCTGGGCGATCGCCTCGATCGACTACGGCGCCGCGCGCGTCCGCACCGGCTTCACCCTCCTCGCGCTCGTGAGCGACGACAAGCTGATCCGCATCATGAAAGAGGTCAGCAAAGAAATTCTGAAAATCTCCCCCGAGGTTCTCCGAAAGGATTTCCTCCAGATTGTGCGCGGCTCGCGCGAAGACGAAGCCGAAGCGGAAACCGCCGCGGAGCCGGGCGCCGCCGAGGCGCAGCCGAAAGCCGGCGGCCGCACGCCGAACCTCGATCAGTTCACCGTCAATCTTATCGAGAATGCCCGCGCCGGAAAGATCGATTCGGTCCTGGGACGCGATTTTGAAATCCGCCAGATCGTCGACATCCTCACGCGCCGCCGCCAGAACAATCCAATCCTGGTCGGTGAAGCCGGCGTGGGCAAGACGGCCATCGTCGAAGGCCTCGCTATCCGGATCACGCAAGGCGATGTGCCGCCGGTCCTGAAGAACGTTGTTTTGCGCACCCTTGATCTGGCGCTCCTCCAGGCCGGCGCCGGCGTAAAGGGCGAATTCGAGAACCGGTTGAAGACGCTCATCAACGAGGTTAAGTCCTCGCCGGTCCCCGTCATCCTGTTCATCGACGAAGCGCACACCATGATCGGCGCCGGCGGCCAGGCCGGACAAAACGACGCAGCCAACCTGCTCAAACCCGCCCTCGCTCGCGGCGAGCTACGCACCATCGCCGCCACGACCTGGTCCGAATATAAGAAGTATTTCGAGAAGGACCCCGCGTTGACGCGGCGCTTTCAACTGGTGAAGGTCGAAGAGCCGGCCGAGACCGTCTGCAAGGTCATGATGCGCGGAGTCGTGCCGTCGCTCGAGAAACACCACAAGGTTCGGATTCTCGACGAAGGCTTGGAAAGTGCCGTGCGCCTCTCGCATCGCTATCTGCCCGACCGGCAACTGCCCGACAAAGCCGTGAGCGTCCTGGACACCGCGTGTGCCCGGCTGGCGCTCGGCCACAGCACTACGCCTCCGGCGATCGAATATGTCACGCGCACTCTCGACGACCTCGCTGTGCAGTCGCGTGTGCTCGAGCGCGAGGCACAACTCGGGGCCGATCATGCCGAGCGGATCGCGCAGATCGCGCAGCAACGCACCGAGGCAGAAACCCATTTATCCGAACTCAACACCCGCTGGGAAAAGGAACGCGATCTCGTCACCCGCATCCGCGACATCCGGACGCAGCTTGAAGAACCTGCCCAAGCCACTACCGTCGAAGGCGGTTCCGGCACGGCCGCCGCGGCCCAGCCCGCTGTTGATCCGAACGCGCTGCGCGCCGAGTTGACCACGCTGAATGCCGAGCTGGATGCAGTACAGGGCGAGGCGCCAATGATTCGCGTCTCGGTCGATTCCAAAATTATCGGCGAAGTCATCTCTGGCTGGACTGGCATTCCCGTCGGCAAGATGCTCAAGGATGAGATCGAGCTGGTGCGCACTCTCGAAACTCACCTTGGTAACCGCGTTATCGGCCAGGATCACGCACTGGAAGCGATCAGCCGCCGCATCCGCACCGCCAAAGCCGGGCTCGACGATCCCGGCAAACCCGTTGGCGTGTTCCTGCTGGTCGGGCCGAGCGGCGTCGGCAAGACGGAAACTGCGCTGGCTCTTTCCGACCTCTTTTATGGCGGCGAGCGGAATCTCGTCACCGTCAACATGTCGGAATTCCAGGAGGCCCACACGGTTTCGACGTTGAAAGGCTCGCCTCCCGGCTATGTCGGCTATGGCGAAGGCGGTGTTCTCACCGAAGCCGTGCGGCGCCGGCCGTATTCCGTCGTCCTCCTCGACGAAGTCGAGAAGGCGCATCCCGACGTGCTTGAGCTCTTCTTCCAGGTCTTCGACAAAGGCCAGATGGAGGATGGCGAAGGCCGTCAGATCGATTTCAAAAACACCATCATCATTCTCACTTCCAACGCCGCCACGTCATCCATCATGAAGGTGTGCGATGCGGAGGAGGTGCCGGATTGGCAGGATCTTCAGGCTGCCATCAAGCCGGAGCTGAATCACATCTTTAAGCCGGCGTTCCTCGGCCGCCTCGTGGTGATTCCTTACTTCCCCATTCGCGACGAAGCCCTCAGGAAGATCATCGTGCTCAAGCTCGCCAAAATCCAGAAGCGGCTCGCCGAATCCCACAAGGTGCGGCTCAGTTACGGAGAGGATGTGGTCGAAGAAATCGCCGAGCGCTGCACCGAGGTCGAAAGCGGCGCGCGCAACGTAGACAACATCCTCACCAACACCATGCTGCCGGAGCTTTCGATGTTGATCCTCGGACGCATCGCAGATGGCCAGCCGCTGGACTCCATCCAGGTGCAAGTCGGTCCGGAGGGAGAGTTCGTCTATTCGTAACTCTCAGCGGTAAGAACGGCCGTCAAACGAGGAGATAAACAGCCGCTGGCCGGCCGGAATATTAAACCCGAATTTGTTTTCACCGAAACCGGCGCCGGGCAAATCGGCCAGGACGTCCCACGCGGCGCCGTTCTGCAGGCTCATTTTGACGCCGTCGGCGCGCGTCTCGATGCGAACGGTGTACCAGGTGTTCTTCGCCACGGGCTTCTTTGGAGCGAGCGGTTGGGCCTTTCCGTCTGAAATCCGAACGGCCTGGAATCCGTCATCGTCGATTTCACACTGCACGTAGTTTCTTTCGTTCACGTACTGCAACAGCCACTGAGCGCGCGTTTTGGGGTCCCAGCGAATCGTGAACTGAACGTAACCGATTCCCAGAGGTTTGGGGAAAGCAAGAAATCCTCCGCCGTCTTTCTCGGAATATCCGGTTTTCGCCGTCCACACTCCTTTGCCCCAGTCGTTCATTGTGAACGGCGGCAGTTCTGCTGACTGCGTGAGATCAATCGACTGCGGCGCATCCCAGGAGACATGCTGCAGCGCGTTCCTCTCCAGGAAACCTTTCGCGCGCGCTGTGAACTTGTAATCGCCTTCAGCCAATTCCTGGCGATTGCCGTTGAACGTGTGCACAGTCGGATCTCCGGTCCGGGTATAGGTGACGGTGCTGTCGGCCGGGCTTCTCTTGATTTCCACAGGCACCGGCGTAGCCGTGAGGCGTAAATCGACTTCCACCGCCTGGCCCGCAGCAACATCAGCCGCCTTTTGGACGGGTTGGTACTGCTTTCCTTTTTGCGCTCGGAATGTATGATTGCCCGGCTTCAGGTTAGCTATAGTCCGGATCTCGTCTTGCGAAGTGGCCTGCAACGTCCCATCGACAAACAATTCCGCACCCGCCGTCACTCGGATCTTCGCCGAAGCCGCCGTCGGCCGCGCTTTGAATTGGAAGCCGATGGTCTTGTCTTCACCCTTCTGGATCTCGAGCCGCTGCTCGGAGACATCCGCATCGTAGCCGTCTTTGGTAGCGCGCACGACGTAATTGCCGGCTCTCAGATTCGGTGCCCGGAACGCTCCCTTCAGAGTCGATCCATGCGCGACTTCCTTGTTGCCGGAAAGAACCGAGACATTGACGTTGTCTTCGTTCGTCTGAACCAGCAACGTGCCGGTATTCGGATCGGAATCCACGATCGCCGTCAGGGTCCGCTCCGGTCCGATATCGATCGACTTCTTTCGTGCTTCTTTGCCTTCGCCCAATTCCAGGTCGTATTTCGCCGGCGTCAGCATCGGAAGATCGAGGCCGTTCTTGTCGATCTTGCCCAGCACCTGGCTGCCGAGTTTCACGTTGATGCCCGCGGAGCCGGTATAGATCCGCGTCTGATCGCCGAAATTGCTCACCAACAGCGCGGAAAGCTCGGTTGTCGTGGGCGGCGCGGTAATGACTGCCGGCCCGTCCGCCCGCACCTGGAATTGAAAAGCCAATACGCCGGTGCGTCCCGTCGAGAGCTTCATAGAATAGGTCCCGACCGGAACCTCGCGCAGGAACTGTCCGTCCTGAACCGTCACGGGCTCCTCATTGTTTATCGAGACCCTGCCCTCGCCCGGAAAGAACAGTCTCAGCGCCAACACCGGCTCGAGCGTAAGAGATACGGGAACCTGCGCCCCGCTGGTTAGATTTACGGAGGTCTTTGCCGGGCGGAACCCGGGCATTCGGGCTTCGATCTCAACCGATCCGGCGGGTATCGAGATGTCGACGGGCTGGTTCACCCTTCCGCCCGATTTACCATTCACGAACACCTCCGCGCCGGCCGGCGAAGTGGTGATCTCTACCGTGCCCTGTATGGTAACCGCCACCTTCTCCTGCTTCGCCGGTTTCCTCGTGGTCATTAGGCGGACGGCGACAATCGCAACCACCACCAACACGATAGCGGCTGCAATCGCCGCCAGCATTTTGGGCGGAAGGGGCAGCGCCGGCCGCGCGCGTTCCGCCGCGGGCCCGGCGGCCGTTTGGACAGCCTGTGCAACAGGCGCCGCCGGTTCTCGCGCCTCGGCCTTTTCCGGAACCGGTTTGCTCTCGGGTTGCTTCGGTGTCGCCGGCGGTGTCTCCAGCCGCTGCCGGAAGCTGGTCGCCTCGGCGTCGAACTCCCGATCCCCCGCGTACATCTGCGTGATCTCATCCAGCCGCCCGGCATACGTTCCGAGCATCGTCCGATCCTCGACCGCTTCTGATTCGCGCCGGATCTTCTTCACTTCCTCGAGATCGTGCCGCCGCACGTCATCGACATTCTTCTTCAACGCCGTCTGAAACTGGATGAGGCGTGGCTCTCCGGGGTAGGTCTGGAGTCCGCGATCGACCGCCTGCGCGGCAGCCCGGAAATCTTCGTGCGCCTGCAGGTCCCGCGCCTCGGAGACGCAGCGCTCTACCGCCGATTGGCGCCGCTGGTCGTCGATCTGCGTCATTACGCTTTTGGTCGCGGCGTGATCGGGGTCGATTTTCAGTGCCTGGCGCAAGAGCGGTTCAGCCGAAGCTGGATCCGAGTCCACCAGAGTGCGGGCGTGCTCGACCAGCGCATCGCGCAGGGCGCTCCGGATTTCCGTATTTCGATCGTCCAACCCGAACGCGCGGTTCAGTGTCGCCATCGCTTCGGTGTGCTTGCCGGCAATCCATTCCTCGCGCCCTTGCACGGCCAGTTTCCGGGCTTCGGCGCCCTTCTCCAATCCCTGCCTGGCGAGCTTCTCGAGTTGCGCCAGTTCGGCGTCACCCGGATGTTCAGACTGCGCTTGCGTGAGCAGATCGAGCGCCCGGTTATACTCCCTAACCTCCAGTTGGCGGTCGATTTGCTCCACCCAACGGTATTTCGCCTCTTCCCGAACCCGCTGCTCCCGGCGGCGCACCACGCGGTCGATTTCCATGCTCAGGCCGGGATACCGGTCGTAGATGGTTCTCAGTACCTCCCACTGGGACAACGCTTCGCCGTATTGCGCTTGCTGTTCGAGCGCGCGGGCGCGGGCCACAATCGATTCGATCAGGTTCTGCTTTTCCAGCGTGCGTTGCAGCAGTTGTTCGAAATGCTTTTCTCCCGGAAATGCCCGCACCGCGTCCTCTAAAATCGCAATCCGCCGCGCCAGGTCCGGCTCGGCCGCCAGCTTTCGATCCGTTTCCGCGATCTGTGCCGAGAGCGCCTGTCGCTGCTGCTCCTCGATATCGAGCTTTAGAGCCTGAAACAGGGCATGGTCGGGATATTTCGTAAGCTGCGCCGTGCAGGTGCTCAGTGCCGCCGAAAAATTCCCGGAATCTAATTGCCGTTTGGCCTCGGCATAGGCGCTCTGCACGTTTTCGTGTTCCGAGCGCACCTTGTTGTAGAGGTTCTGATACGCGGTGCCGCGCTCCGGAGCCGTCACGTCCGGCAGCCGGCAATCCAGATCCAAAACCCGCTCGAGTTTGCTCAGCGCCGAGCTGACATCGCCGCGCTGCTCAGCCGCCACCGCCGCTTGGTAAAGCTGCTCTTTTTCCTGGCGGGCCCGCGCGTGCTCCTCTTCCACTCGCCCCACTTCCGAAACCATCTGCTGCGCGCGCGTGTCGTTCGGCCTCACCTGCAGGATCCGCTGCAGGGCCTCCCGCGCGTGGTTGAACGCGAATCGCTCGCGGTGCTCGGCCGCCAGTTGGAACCAACCTTCGACGTCTCGTTCCGTGCGCTTGTTTTCGATGGTGGTTTTGAGAGCGAGGGCTTCGGAATGCGCCGGCTCGAGCTGCAACACCTCGTAGATTTTTTGCAAGGCCAGCGGATATTCCTCCGCCTCGATGCGGGTATGCGCCGTTTCCAGCAGATGCTGGATGGTCTTTCTCCGCGCCGCCTGATCGATCTTGGCGCGCAGTCCGTTGATCGCCGGGTCCAGATGCCCTTCGCCTTCCAATTCCCCGACGATCTCCGACGCGAATTGGTGATCGCCGCGCTCCAATGCCTCCTCGGCTCGCTGCAGCCGCGGGCGGATCCGGGCCGTATTGAAGATCTCGATCGGCTCGTTGCGCGCGGCCTTTTGCAGCGTATCCGCAAATTCTTTCGCGCTCGGAAAGCGATGCCAGGGCTGCTTGGCCATGGCCTTGTGAATCGTCTGGCTGACAGCCCGGCTGATTGCCGGGTTGAGCTCCGAAGCGGGTGGCGGTATGAAATGCAAAATGGCGTCGGCAACCGAGTTTTCCGTCGCCCGCTCGAACGGCTTCCGCCGCGTCAACATTTCGTAGCACACTACGCCAAGCGAGAAGATGTCGGACACCGCTGAAACCGGCTTCATTTCGATCTGCTCGGGCGCCATGTACAGCAAAGTGCCTTTGCGCCCCACCGTCCGGCTGGCTTCCAGGCTGTGTGCCACCCCGAAATCAATGATCTTGATGGAATCGTCTTCCAGCACGAAAATGTTGCTCGGCTTGATGTCGCGGTGCACCAGGCCTTTCTCATGAGCCGCCTGTAATCCCCGGCAGGCCTGGCAGATAATATCGATCGAACGCTCGAGCGTCAGCCGCTGGCTGGAAGCACGGATGAGCTTGTCCAGCGTGACCCCGGGCAACAGCGGCATCACCAGGTACGGCCGGGCAATACCCTCTTCGTCGAATTCGCCGACGTCGTAGATCTCGATAATGTTCGGATGCACCATCGTCGCCAGGACTTCGCATTCCTTTTGGAAAAGCTGAAGCCCCAGGTCGTCCGAGATGTCCAGTAGGGTTTTGATCGCGACTGGCCGCTTCATCATTCCGTCCACGGCCTTGTACACGATTCCCATGCCGCCTTTTGCAAGGACCTCTTTGATCTCGTAGCGGCCTTTTAACTGGGTGGGCATTCCCATAGATTCGTAAGATTATAGGTCGATTACTCGGCTCTGCGGTAGAACCACTCGTACGAGTACGCGCCGGTACAGTTTCGAGGGTTAGTGTTTTTTCCCGGCTTCGGGCGGCTGCACGCCAAAATCGTAGCCTTTGCCGTAATTACCTTTCGACGGGTCAGCCGTGCCGATCAGATAGAACAGATACTCGCCCGTTCCCAGAGTCGCCGGCGTCACCTTGAACAAACCCGCTGCTACTTCAAGTGAATCGAACTGCCGCATAGTTTCAGGTTTGAGTTCAGGTTTCGGTCCGGGCGGCCCCACATCGAGTTCGCGGCGGTCGTTCTTCGCTTCGAGCGCAACCAACAACACCTCTTCGATGCCCTTTACTCCCTCGGGAAGCCGCAGGTAAAACACCGGCATAAAATCGGTAACGCGGGTCTTTGCCTTGCCCCCCACCAGGTACGCGACGACCTTGCCCTTCTTCATCATCAGCTTGCCCAGACCCGCACCCTGCTTTTCACCCAGCAGCAGCTTCACCGGGATGGCCACCGGCGAATTCTGCTGAAACTGGTAGAGGCCTGCTTCTGCCGGCACTCGCGGCGCATTCGGGTCATCCGGATATTTCTTGGCCGGTCCGCTCGGCTTGGGAGCAGCCCCAGGATCCGCCGCCTTCGGTGCCGCATAGGGCTGCGAAGGATCCAGCAGGTACTTGATAACGTTGTCGCTCACCCCTAATTTGCGGATCTCGATCAATTCATCTGTGCTCAGATCGAACGCCTTGGCGTTCTTCTTGATCTTGGTGATGATCACGTCCTCGGCGAATCCGCTCTGCGACATCTTGACCACTTCCTCCACGCTGAGCGGGGCCGGCGGAGGAGCTTCCTGCGCGGCGCCGGTTACCGGGACCAGCGCGGTCAGCAACACGGCCACTAGAATCAAGCGAAATGAAACCATATAGCTCCAGCGTTGAGATTAGACCAAACTGCTGATTCTTGCAAACCGGATCGCTTGGGTGTAACGTGTTCCTACCAAGGACATCCAGGTGCAACCGAATTCTCCAGGTTTTCCCGTCCAGGATCCGAAAGCGGGCGCGGATTCTCCCTCCCCGTCGGAAAATTTGGCGTTGCTTTATCAGGGATTACTTACCGGCATTCTTCGCCTCAAAACACAGCGGCAGCATATCCCCGACGCGGAAGTCTTTCGGAAACGAACCAAAGCGACGCTTCAGGAGGTCGAGCGGGTCGCCATCGCGGCCGGATACGACGGGCGCGACGTGCGGGACACCCACTTCGCAGTGGTAGCTTTTTTGGACTCCGTCATCCTCAACTCGAAAGATCCCATTCGGGTCGAATGGGAGAGAAAAACTCTTCAGCAGGAACTGTTCGGACAAACCGATGCCGGCGTCGTCTTTTTCGAAAAGTTGGACGCCTTTCGGGCCCGGCGTGATTCCGAGCAGTTGGCCGATATCTTGGAAGTCTACCTTCTCTGCCTGCTCCTTGGTTTTGAAGGCCGATATTCGGGAGGGCCGCGCGGTGAAATGGAAGGCCTCACCGAGAGTTTGAGGATGCGGATTGACTATATCCGCGGTCCGGAGCACCAACTTTCCCCCTCGGCTGCCCTGCCTGCCCCCACCGTGGCGCCTTTGCCTGGCCGAAACCGCAACGATTACCTGAAGGTCGTAACATTGGGACTGCTAATATTCACTTTTCTGTTGTTCTGGATTCTGAAGTTTAATTTGAATTCGTTCGCCGACGATTTGCGGAGCAGGTTGTTCTGAGCTGTATCGGGAGCCAGAGTGACATTTAAGAGTCTCCTATTTTGCCTTTTCTTGTATGTTGCCCTCGCGTGGGTGGGCGCCGCATACCTGTATCAAGGCCCGGACATCATCCATTACGGACTCCTGTGGACCGCCATCGGGCTGATTGCCGTATTGGTCTTAGTCATCGGCGCTCGCATTTTCGGCTTTTGGCGCCTCTGGCGGGCCAAATCCGCGGCCCGGCCCGCGGCGGCTCCCAAAGCTTCGGCTCCGGTGCATCCCGAGGACGAAGCTATGGCGGCATTGCTGGCCGAGGCCAATGCGGCGCTCGCCAAGGCTCCGGCATTCGCCGGTGCGCGGACCAAGACTCCGCTCGCCACTTTGCCCTTATATCTGCTGATTGGACCGGAAGGGAGTGGCAAGACCAGCACCTTCCTGAATTCCGGTATCGAGCCGCAGTTATTGGCGGGGCAGGGAACGACTCCGGTCGCACCTACCCGGCTCTGCAATATCTGGCTGGCGAAAAATACGATCTTCACGGAAATCGGAGGCCGCGCCTTTGCCGGCGATCTCAACCGCTGGGGCCAACTTCTGGCCACGCTTCGAGGGCGAGCCACCCTGCCACTTTGGCGGCGGATCTTGGGCGAAACCGAAGCGCAACTTGATCTGCGCGGGGTCATCGCTTTCTGCGACTCGAAGGAATTTACCGGCGCCGCGTCCGATCCCCAGCGACTCGAGCGTTACAGCCGCGATTGGCAGGAACGCCTGCGCGCCATCGCCGAACAGTTCGGCGCCGAGTTCCCCGTCTATCTGATCCTGAGTAAGTGCGACAAGATCACGTACTTCACCGAGTTCTTCCGCCGCCTTCCGGAGGCGGAAAGCAACCAGGTGCTGGGCTGCACGCTGCCGCTGAGCCGGACGCAAGGCACCACCAACGAGGTGTTCGTCGAAGCCGAAGCGAAACGGCTTACGGAATCGTTCCGGCCGCTCTATCATGCATTGGCGCGCCGGCGCCTGGCGCAACTGGCTCACGAGCCCAATCCCTTTTACCGCCCGGGAGTCTACGAATTTCCGAGAGAATTGAAGCGAATCCGCTCGTCCCTCGTGCAGTTCCTGACGGACGTGTTTCGTCCTTATTCGCTGGGCCCGACCGCCCTGTTACGGGGCTATTACTGCGCGGGCACCCGGGAGGCGGAAGTCGACCTCAATGATCCCGCCGCTCGCAAAGGCGATTCTAACGCGGGATTTGAAGCCACTCGCTTGTTTCGGGGAGACGCCACCCAGTTCTTTCAGGGAGAGGAAACTCGCGCGGCCGCCCCTGCCAAGGGGAAGACTCTCGGGACACGCTGGCTGTTTGTGGCCGACTTGTTTCACAAAGTTGTGCTGCTCGATCAGTCGCAACGCAAGATCCAGCCTGTCGAGACCCGCGTCGGAGACTATCGCAAACTCGCCGTGGGAGCCGTGGGCGGGCTCTGTCTGCTGTTGTCTCTGGCATTTGCGATCTCGTGGATCAACAACCGCCGGCTTCTTTCAGATGTATCGGCGGCGGCCGCCGCGTTGACCGATCGCCCCTCCAAACCCGCCAGCCTGGGTGACCTACAGGGGCTTGAGCGGTTGCGCGTGCAGTTGGTCAGCCTCCAGGGCCACATGCCTTTGTCCTTTCACTGGGGCCTGTACTCGGGTGATCGCGTCTTGCAGCAGGTCAGGACCCGCTACTTTCGGCAGTTCGGCCGGGTGCTGCTGTTCGACATGAACGCCCAGATGGTCGCCGGACTCAATGGGCTGCCGACCCGTCCGGATCCCAACGCGCCCTCGGACCTGGTGTATCGCACACTCAAAGGGCACCTCATGATCAGCTCGGCCGCTTGCGGCGTGGAGTCCCCTTTCGTCTCCCGCCTTTTGAAGGATATGCGAGCGCAGATGGTGCCGGCCGCCTCACCGGATTGGCAGGTGCTGGCTGACCGGCAGATCGACTTCTACTCCGCTGAACTGGCACGTGGAAACCCGCTGAAGTTGTCGGAAGATGCGGATGCTCGCGAACATGCGCGCCAGTATCTTCGCAACGCGCAAGGAATCGACCGGCTGTATGCCAATATCCTCGCCAGCGCCGAAAACAAGCTCGGAAAGACCACCCGGCTCAGTGACTTGGCCTCCAATTACACACAAGTGCTGAGCGGCCCCGACGAGATGAGTTCCGCGTTCTCGCGGGAAGGCTGGGCCTTAGTAGAGAAGGCTTCCAAGGAAAACAACACCGCGGCGCCTGGCGACGCATGCGTGCTGGGAAGCTCTTCAGGCGCAGTGAGCGATTGGAAGCAAAACTCGGAAACCGCCCAAGCGGTTCAGCGCCTGTACTTTCACGATTACATCGAGCGTTGGCGGAAATTTGTCGAGGGATTTTCGGTTACGCGCTACAGCAACGCCGGCGATGCGGCGCGCAAACTCGATATCCTGGCCGATCACAAGTCACCCCTGCTCGCCGTTCTGGCGATGACCGCCAACCATACGAATTTTCCGGTGGCTGCGGAACCAACCGATACGAACGTCGTGCAGAAGACCGCGAATAAGCTGCTCGCGCCTTTCAAGAAGGCCGAAACCGAGGTCAAGGCTGTCGTCGGCACGCCGGCGGAGGCATCCGACGGCCTCAGTACTCCGGCGGACGTTACCCGTTACTTCCAGCCGGTGCACTCAGTCGAACCGCCGGGCAGCGAAACCTGGGTCGTCGAGAAGAACGCGGCCTACATCGATGCGCTGGCCCAGTTACGCCGCTCGATGCAGGATATCGCTCAAGGAGGCAACCCCGCCGATCTCGGCGCCGTGCACCAGGCGGCCGGCCAAAACTACGAAAAAGCGCTCGAAGTCGTCCGCCAGATTTCCAAGTCGTTCAAACCGGTGGGCGTGGGCGGCTTGGATGCCACGGTGGAGCGTTTGCTCGAAGAACCGATCCGGCAGACAAGTGCATTTATTATCAGAGATACCACCAAGATCGGAACGGGCAAGATCAACGCCGATCTGCGTAATTTCTGCATCAGCCAGAGCAAGACGCTCCGCAAGTATCCCTTCCAGCCTTCCTCCACCGAGGATGCCACTCTGGATGACTTCAGCGCCTTATTTGATCCGATGAGGGGCGGGATCTGGAAATTCCAGCAGCAGGCGTTAGGAGAATTCATTGTTAAAGAGGGCGCGCAGTGGAAATCCAAAGACCCCGCTAAGAAACCACAGGTAACTCCCGATCTGCTCGCCTTTTTGAACCGCGCTCAGTCAGTTACAGATATCTTCTTCGCTGCGGGGCCACAACCTCAGTTCAGTTACACTTTTCGGCCGAAGTTGGATAGCCGCCTCAAGGATTCCACTTTGGAGCTAGACGTGGACGGCCGGCCCTTCCAGTGGACGACTCCCTTGCAGCATCAGTTCAGTTGGCCGGCTCCACCGGGCAGCAAGGAGACCGGGGCAGTGGCGCGGCTGCGAAGCGGATCCGCTCTCGTTTTTGCGTTCGCGTCGCGCGGCGGAATATGGGGAGTTTTCCGGATCTTGAACGACGCCGAACCCCGAGAAATGGGAGCCAAGCTCGTGGAATGGCGCTACACAACCGGAAGCGCGGGAAGGCGCGAGCCCATGTCGGTGCCCGTCCAACTCGAAATCGTCGGCTTCCCCGCGGGCCAGGACGTCTTCCATCCTAAGTTCTGGGAGGGTCTGCGCTGCCCATCGGTGGCGGTTCAATAGGAATTTTCCGCGCAATGCGAAACAATCTATTGGATCGCATCACTCTAGGTTGAGAAGTTGGTGACCGGATCATCGGCCCGGCTTTTGGCATAAACGGTATAGTACGTTTGGTCCAGATTTAATGAGAAACTGAGGGATTTACTACGTTCCCACATCATGATAGACTCGCTGCACAAAAGTAATAAATCCTGAGAGTTTTATGGGGACTAGTCCCGGGAAAGTTGCAAACCATGGCTAAGGAAAGCTTACAGAAAAAGGTCGGACGGGTTCGCCCGCCCCGCGTGCAAATCACCTACGATGTGCAGGTCGGCGACGCAATTGAAAAGCGGGATTTACCCTTTGTCGTCGGGGTAATGGCCGATCTGTCCGGGAATCCGGATCAGCCGCTTCCCCCGATTGCGAAACGCAAATTCGTACAGGTCGATCGCGACAACATTAACGACGTGATGAAGAAGATCGGCCCCCGGCTGGCCTTCAAGGTGCCTAATCGCCTCAGCGAGGATGACACCAAGCTGAACGTCGAGCTCCGCTTCGAGAGCATGGACGATTTCGCGCCGGCGAAAGTCGCCGAGCAGATCACGCCGCTGCGCAAGTTGCTCGAGCTGCGAAACAGCCTGGCCAACCTGCGCGCCAGCCTCATCGGCAACGAAAAGCTGGATAACCTGCTGCAAGAGGTGATCCAGAACCAGGAGTTGCTGCGGCAAGCCGGAGCCGAAGCCGGTATCCACGCCGGCGAGGAGAAGGAGAGCTAACATGGCTGCCGAACCGAAAACCGCCAAAGACCAGCAGCAGGTTGAAACGGTTGTCGAAAGCCGCAGCCTGCTGGATCGCATCGCCGAAGAAGGCCGCATCGGCCAAAGCCCGGAAGAGCGGAGCAGCGGCAAGCTCTGGCTTAAAGACATGGTCCAGGACGTGATGGCCGGCCAAATGGTCGTCTCGACGGACACCGAGGCGATGATCAACTCGCGTATTGCCGACCTCGACGCTCTCATCTCGCGGCAGCTCAACGAGGTCATGCACGCCGAGCCTCTCCAGAAACTTGAGGGATCCTGGCGTGGCCTGCATTATTTCGTCATGCAGACCGAGACCTCCAGCAGCCTCAAGATCAAGCTGATGAATATCAGCAAGAATGATTTATTCAAGGACCTGGACAAAGCCGTCGAATTCGACCAGAGCCAGATATTCAAGAAGATCTACGAAGAGGAATATGGCACCCTCGGCGGCAACCCGTTCGGTGCGTTGATCGGCGACTACGAGTTCGGACGCCACCCGCAGGACATTGCGTTGCTCGAGAAGATGTCGGGCGTGGCCGCCACTTCCCACGCTCCTTTCATTGCGGCCGCCAACCCGGCGATGTTCAATTTCGATAGCTACACCGAGCTCGCGGGGCCGCGCGACCTGGAAAAGATATTCGACAGCGAAACGTACCTGAAATGGAATATGTTTCGCAAGAGCGACGATTCCCGGTACGTCGGCCTGTGTCTGCCCCACGTGCTGATGCGCTTGCCATACGGCAAGGACACGACGCCGGTCGAGCAGTTCGATTACGAAGAAGGCGTCGACGGCCGCGATCACTCCAAGTACTTGTGGGGCAACGCCGCTTATGCCTTTGGAGCCCGGTTAACGGATGCGTTCGCCCGGCATGAGTGGTGCGCTGCCATCCGCGGCGTCGAAGGCGGTGGCCTCGTGGAAGGCCTGCCGGCCCACACGTTCATCACCGACGACGGCGACGTAGCCACCAAGTGCCCCACTGAAATCGCCATTACCGACCGCCGGGAGAACGAACTGTCGAAGCTCGGGTTCATCCCAATGTGCTATTACAAGGGGACCGACACGGCGGTTTTCATGGGTGCGCAGTCGAGTCAAAAACCGCAGATCTATCTCGATGCCGACGCCACCGCCAATGCGCGGCTGTCGACTCAACTCCAGTACATCCTGGCCTGCTCGCGTTTCGCTCACTTTTTGAAGGTGATGATGCGCGACAAGATCGGCAGCTTCATGTCGCGGGATCAGTGCGAAGCCTTCCTCAACAAGTGGATCGCCAATTATGTGCTGCTCGACGACATGGCGCCCCAGGAGTTGAAGGCCAAGTTCCCGCTGCGCGAAGCGCGCATCGAAGTGACCGAGATCGCGGGCAAACCCGGCGCTTACAATGCCATTGCGTTCCTGCGCCCGCATTTTCAACTCGAGGAGCTGGCCGTTTCGTTGCGGCTGGTCGCGAAGCTGCCGCAGCCCAAGGGCTAGCGCTCACGGTTTTCCAAGAGGAGCTTTACAACGCGTGAGAAGGTTTAAGGTGTGTCCTCTCGTCGGCTGATGCCGCGTGGGGGCTGGCGCAAATCAGA
Source organism: Bryobacteraceae bacterium (assembly GCA_036406715.1). Classification (GTDB taxonomy): domain Bacteria; phylum Acidobacteriota; class Terriglobia; order Bryobacterales; family Bryobacteraceae; genus PSRJ01. The sequence continues at coordinate 33,404 of DASXAK010000059.1, forward strand.
CTGATAACGAAAAGTCCAAAAGGAGATTCGATATGGCATTCGATGCCTTCATGAATTTCGGCGACATCAAAGGCGAGTGCACCGACAAGAACCACAAGGACTGGGTCATGATTCTGTCCTACGATCACTCGGTTACCCAGCCGCCGTCTCTGACCCAGAAGACCGCCGGCGGGCGGACGGCTGAGGCCGTTCAGCACTCCGAGTTCAACATCGTCAAGTTGGTCGATGCGGCGACACCCAAGCTGTATGAGGCGGCCTGCAAGGGTACCCACATCCCCGAGGTGACGCTGGAGTTGTGGCGCGCCGGCGGCGATCCGCTGAAGTATATGGAAATCAAGTTCAAGGAAGTCTTGATCAGCGGTGTGATCGCTAGTGGCGACCCGAGAGGCGGCCACGGTTTCCCCACCGAGACCATCAAGCTGACCTACGGCGCCATCGAGTGGACCTACACCAAGCAGAAGCCCGACGGCACCGCCGGCGGCAACATCGCGGCGAAGTGGTCGCTCTCGCAGGGCGCGGCGGCGTAATTTCCGCGGGTAGCGGACGAGTCCACCATGGCTACAGCACTGCTGTACACGGACGACCTTCTTGCGCCCATTCCCGGCGACCACCCTGCCGGCGCCGACCTGCGCTGGACCGCTGAGTGGGACCGGATCAAGGAAGCCCGTCGCGCCGACGACGACCTCGATCCCGGTAAGTGGGCCAAGAAGGATCGCAAAATCGCGGACTGGAGGTCGGTCGAAGAGTTGGCCTCCACCCTGCTCCGGGGCCGCTCCAAAGATCTCCAGTTGGCTCTCTGGCTTGCGGAGGCCGGTATGAAGCTTCACGGCTTCACCGGACTGCGTGATGGCCTGCGGCTCACTCGGGAGCTGATGGTTCGCTACTGGGATAGCGGACTCTTTCCACCCATGGAGGACGGGCCCGAGGATCGGGCCGGTCCGTTTGAATGGCTGAATAATAAGCTGGTCGACTCGATCACCGCTATCCCCATCACCATCCGCGACGACGGTGACGACGACTATAGCCTCATCGAATTGAAAGATGCGCGTTGGGTTGGCTCCGAAGCCAGTCTCAAAGACGCCGACGGCGAAATCGACAACGCCAAAAAGAAGGATTTCGAGGCCAAGCTGGCCACCGGGCACATTTCCCTGGACATGTTCGACCGCGCTCTGGCGACCACCAGACGCGCGCCCTACGAGGCATTCAGCAAGCTCGTTCAGGAAACGCTCGATGAATTTAAGGCGCTCGAAAAAGTCGCTGACGAGAAGTTCGGCGATGTGGCGCCGAGTCTCTCGTTCTGCCGCAACGCCCTGAACGAAATTCGCCACGAAGTCTCGCTCATCCTGGAAAAGAAGCGCGCTGAGGAACCGGACCCCGTGGCGTTTGCCGCGCCGGACCCTGGAGGGAACCCGGGTGAAAAAGACGGCGGGCTGACGCTTCGGATTCCGCTGATGGTGCCCGATCTATCGGGCTCAACGGCCGGAAGCTCCTGGCAAGACGCCGAGATGCTCGTCCGCTCCGGTCAGGTAGACAAGGGCCTGAGCCAGATGGTGCAACTATCGGCCAGAGAGACGTGCGGCCGGAATCGCTTCCAGCGCAAGCTGCTGCTGGCCGAGGTGTGTCTGGCCAGCAAGCGCGAGCGGCTTGGCCGGTCGATTCTCGAAGAGCTCGCCGAGCAGATCGACAACCTGCACCTCGAAACATGGGAGTCCTCGGAGTTGATCGCCGGCGTCTGGATCCGCCTCTACAAGCTGTACAAAAAGTCGGACGACAGCTCGGACCACGACCGCGCCGACAAGCTCTATGAGCGGCTCTGCCGGCTCGATCCGTGGCAGGCGCTGAGTTGTGGGGAGTAAACGCCCATGGCCTCCGGAACTCGCCAGTCGGAGATTGTTTTTTCCCTCGTCGATCGCTTGACCGATCTGGATCCCGAGGCTGAAAAAGAAATCCCGGTGAGTTCCTGGGAGCAGGAGCGCGAGTTTAAGCGCCTGCTCTGCCGCGATCTGTCGGCTCTTCTCAATACGCGCCGAGCCGAACGCGATTTCGACCCGGCATTTGAGGAATGCACCAATTCGCTCCTTAGTTTCGGCATCAACGATTTCACCTCGTACAACCTGAAGAACGCCATCGAGCAGGAACACGTGCGCCGCTCCATTGAGCGCGCCATCCGGCAGTTCGAGCCGCGGCTCGTGCGCGTCGAGGTTACGGTCGATGCGCCCGATGAAACCCGGCCCGTGCTGCAATTCCAGATCGCCGCGTTTCTGCGAGTCGAAACCGAAGGCGAGCCTATAGTCTTCGATATCACCTTGCAACGCGAATCACGCCGCATGATCGTCTCCGGAGGAAATGCGTGAGAGACGAGCTTCTGCCCTATTACGAACGCGAGCTTCGGTTCATCCGCCAGATGGCCGGCGAGTTCGCCGAAAAATATCCCAAGGTGGCCGGCCGCCTGCTCTTGCAGCCTGACACCTGCGACGACCCTCATGTCGAACGCTTGATCGAAGCCTTCGCTTTACTCGCCGGGCGCGTCCACCGCAAGATCGACGACGAGTTTCCTGAAATTACCGAGGCGCTGCTTGACGTGCTCTATCCGCATTATCTGCGCCCGGTGCCTCCGTTCGGGATCGTGCAGTTTCAACTCGATTCCGCGCAGAGCGCGCCGGCGTCGACCAAGCTCCAACCGGGTATTCCCATCCATAGCCGGCCCGAAAACGGAAATGTGTGTTCGTTCCGGACGTCGTATCCCGTGACGCTGTGGCCGATTCGCGTTACCGGCGCCTCGGTCTCTCCCGTCAACCGTTTCATCACGCCTGGCATGCCGGCGGATGCCGCCGCTGTCGTTCGCATTGGTCTCGAATGCCTCGGCGGCCTCCGCTTCGAGCAACTGCCCATCGATTCGCTGCGTTTTTATCTCAACGGAGAAAGCGCCGCCGTCCACACTCTCTACGAGTTCCTCTTCCTCAACGCGCTGCGCCTCTCGGTCCGTGCCGTACCCATGCGCGAAGGGGCTGCCCAGGCGATTCTTCCCGCCACGAGCCTGCAGCCCGCTGGCTTCACCGCCGCCGAGGGCATTCTCCCTTATTCCGACCGCAGCTTTCTCGGCTATCGCCTGCTGCAGGAGTATTTCAGTTTTCCCGAGAAGTTCTTTTTCTTCGATATCAAAGGCCTCGACCGCCTCCCGAAAGCCGGTTTCGGCGCCGCTTTCGAAATTCTCATCTTCCTCAAGCAGCCCGATCAGCCGCACCGCCTCATCGCTCTGGAACAAAGCGTCGGCGCCGAAACGTTTCAGCTCGGCTGCACCCCGATGGTGAATCTGTTTGAGCGTATCGCCGAGCCGATCCGCATCACCCAGACCAAGACCGAATATCAGATCATCCCCGACCAGCACCGCCAGTCGGCCACCGAAGTCTACTCCGTTGACCGGGTCGCGTCCGCCACTTATCTCGAAGAGTCCAAGGTCTACGAGCCGTTCTACTCGCTCCGCCACGGCGCGGCCGAAGACGGGCACCGCAACTTCTGGTACACGCACCGGCGGCCGTCCTTCCGCAAGAACGACAACGGCACCGACGTGTACCTCTCCCTGGTCGATCTCGATTTCAAACCTTCGGTCCCTCCCGTCGAGATGCTGAGCCTGCGCGTGACGTGCACCAACCGCGATCAGGCCGCGCTCTTGAAGCTCCCCGGTGAATTCGGCGAGCTCGAACCCGAAGGCGTAGCGCTCGTCCGCGCCCGCTGCCTGCGCAGGCCGACTCCCGCCCTGCGTCCGCCCGCGCGCCGCGGCCTCCAATGGCGCTTGATCTCCCATCTCTCGCTCAACCACCTCTCCATCGTTGACAAAGGGACCGAGGCGCTCCAGGAAATTCTGCGCCTCTACGATTTCTCCAACGATCCGGCCATCCGCAAGCAGATTGCCGGCATCGTCGGCGTTACCAGCAAATCCTCCATCAGCCGGGTCGTTTCCTCCACCGGCGTGGCCTTCTGCCGCGGCACCGACGTGACCGTCGAATTCGACGAAGACCAATACGTCGGGACCGGCGTCTATCTGCTGGCGAGCGTCCTCGAACGATTCTTCGGGTTGTATAGCGCCATCAATTCATTCAGCCGCCTCACGGCGCGCACAAGGAAAGGAGTGCTGAGGCAGTGGCAGCCCCTGGCCGGCGAACAGATCCTTCTCTAGAAGAGATCCTGTTCGAGCGCGGATACGAGTTCGAATTCTTCCAGGCCGGGCGCCTGCTCGCCCGTATTTTCGCCGACCGTAGGCCGGTGGGCGGCACCGCCAAGCCGCGCGAAGAATTCGCCCGCTTCGGCGCGCGCCTCTCCCTGGCCTTCCCGCCCAGCGCCATCCACGACATCGAGCGCATTCCCGATTCCGCCGATCCCGCGCGCGTCACTGTCGCTTTCCTCGCTCTCACCGGCACCCAGGGCGTTCTGCCGTTCTGTTACACCGAGTGGATGCTCGAGCGGAGAGCCGCCAAGGATGATACGCTCGCGGCCTTCCTCGACCTGTTCAATCATCGCCTCGTCTCGCTTTTCTACCGCGCCTGGGAAAAGCACCGCCCGCCGGTGCTCTACGAGCTCGCCGCCGCCCGCCAGCAGCAGCCCGACCCGTTCACGCAAGCGCTTTACGATTTCGTCGGCATGGGCACCGGAGCCCTGCGCGGCCGCATGCGCGTTCACGATGAGAGTCTCCTGCTGTACGCCGGCCTTGTCGCGCAGACGCCCCACTCCGCCGCCGCGCTTCGCGGAATTCTGCGGGACTACTTCGGGGTGCCCGTTGAAATCGACCAGTGCGTTGGCGACTGGTACGAGCTGGAAGAATCCGATCGCTCTTATCTCTCCCCCGAACTGGAACGAAACCAGCTCGGCGTGGGCGCGTTTCTCGGCGACGAAGTCTGGAACCAGCAGGGCCGCTTCCGCCTCCGCGTCGGCCCGCTCTCGCTCGACCGCTACCTGGACTTCCTCCCCGATGGCCGCGCCATGGCGAAGCTGGTTGAGTGGACGCGCTTCCTCGCCGGTCAGGCGATGGCCTTCGATGTCCAGCTCTTCCTTCGCGCCGGGGATGTTCCCTATTGCCGCCTCGATGACGAGGGTTTCGACGCGCCTCGCCTGGGGGAAATGGCTTGGCTGAAAACGCGGGAATTTGTTGCCGACGCGGGTGATGCCGTGTTTACATGGACAAATTAGATGCCTGAGATTGCGCAGGTACATCGCCGCATCGCGATCTCGACGCCGCTCGGGAAGGACGAGCTGCTGCTGCGCGGCTTCAGCGGCTCCGAAGCCATCTCCCAGCTCTTCCACTTCGATCTCGATCTGGTCTCGGAAAACGACCACGTCAAGTTCCAGGATGTCGTCGGCAAGAATGTCACGCTCCGCATCTACGATGCCGCCGGGGCCGAGCGCCACTGGAACGGCTTCATCAGCCGCTTCTCGCAAGGCTCGCAGGATCGCCGCCTCACAGGCTACCGCGCCCAGATGGTCCCCTGGCTCTGGTTCCTCACCCGCACCGCCGATTGCCGCATCTTTCAAAACCTGAAAGTTCCCGACATCATCCAGAAGATTTTCAAGGACCTCGGCTTTTCCGATTTCGAGTTGCGCCTCTACGGCACTTATACCCCGCGCGACTACTGCGTCCAATACCGCGAGACCGATTTCAATTTTGTTTCCCGCCTGATGGAAGAGGAAGGCATCTGCTATTTCTTTGAGCACCAGCAGAGCAAACACGTCCTCGTGCTGGCGGATGACCCCGCGGCCCATAAGGCGCATCCCAACCAGAAGACCGCGCGCTACGACTTCCGCGGCGGCAGCGTGACCTATGAAGACGTCATAAACGAGTTCCTCTACCAGGAGGAATTCCGGACCGGGAAGTGGGCCCAGACCGATTACAATTTCGAAACTCCGAGCACCAGCCTCGCCGTCACCGTCAGTGGCAAGAACCCGTACGAGATTTACGAGTTCCCCGGCCAATATATGGTGCGGCCTGCCGGCGAGCGCCTCGCCAAGATCCGTCTGCAGGAGCAGACCGTTCCCGCGGTCGTGTTTCAAGGGACGAGCGGCTGCCGCTACTTCACTCCCGGCTGCCAGTTCACGCTCCAGGATCATTACCGAAGCGACCTCAACCAGGCCTACCTGCTCACCGCGGTTCGCCACTCCGTGACACAGGGCGGCAGTTACGAAGTCGGCGCCGCTGCCGGCGAAGAGCAGACCTACCGCAACACGTTCGAGTGCATCCCGTCGACCATCCCCTATCGTCCCGCGCGCGTCACCCCCGAGCCCTTCGTACAAGGCTGCCAGACCGCCGTAGT
>DASXAK010000060.1:0-23765 GCA_036406715.1 Bryobacteraceae bacterium
CCACACGGCCGAGGATCCTCCAAACCACGGCAGGATCATCTTCGCGATGATCGGTTGCACCTGAAACAGAAGAAACGCGGCAAGGAAGATCGTGGTGCCGTAGACCAGCGTCATCAAATGGTGCGCAGGTCCTTGCTCGTCGGAGTCAGGATTCGGCACCCTGACGGGGTCACCTCGACGGTATCCTCGATGCGGATTCCGCCGAATCCTTCGATATACACTCCCGGCTCGATTGTGACCGCCATTCCGGTTTCGAGATTCGCTTTGTCCCGCTTGCCGATACGCGGAGGCTCGTGAATCTCGAGTCCCAAACCGTGTCCGGTCGAGTGCACGAAGGCGTCGGCGAGGCCATACCCCTTCAAGACCTGACGTGCCCGGCGATCTACGTGCGCCGTCGACACACCCGCACGCACCGCGTCAATCGCCGCCAACTGCGCCTCCAGAACCGCACGGTAGGTGCGTTTCACCTTGGCGCCCGGGGTCCCTAGAAATAGCATGCGGGTCATGTCGCTGGCATATCCGTTCTGGAATGCGCCCATATCGACCACGACCAGGCTACCGTTTGAGAGCTGCGCCGCAGTCGGCTGCGCATGTGGCAGAGCGCCTCGTTTTCCCGCTGCGACAATTGTCTCGAACGCAGGTTTTTCCGCGCCCAGTCGTCGCATGCGGTACTCCAGTTCCGCCGCCAGATCCCGTTCCTTCATTCCAGGCCGCACGCGGGCCACGGCTTGCTCGAACGCTCGCGAATTGGTCTCCACCGACCGGCCGATCCAATCCAGTTCCGCCGCCGACTTGATCATGCGCATCTGCTCGATCCAGCCAGTCACCGGTTTGAACGAGGCTCGCATGGGAAGGCGCGCCTGCAGTGAGTCGAACAGGTCGCAGCTCATCCGCGCAGGCTCGTATCCGATCCGTTTCAGCCGCAGCCGGTGGATCGCCGCGAGCACATCGACCGCCAGCGGACCCTTTGCTACCCTCACCTCGCACGTCGTTTCCTGACCGGCCTGGATCGTGTATCGGGGATCGGTAAAAAGGATTGTGCGGTCTGGCAGCACCAGGAGATTCGCATTGCTTCCCGTGAACCCTGTAAGGTAACGAAGGTTCGGAGAAAACGCCACCAGCAGGGCGTCGAGCTTTCGTTCCGCCAAACCCGCGCCAACCGCCCGCCGCCGTTGCCGGAATTCCTCAGCGGCCACCTTGCAACTCCCGGATCAGCACTTGCGCCTGGTTGGCCAGCAAATCCGCCTGACGCATCTCGTTGCGGCCTTCGGCATCGTCCGATTGCCGGACAAGCGTTTGAATGCGCAACACCAGATCCTTTTGCGCGTTGTTCAGTTTTCGCGGATCCGTTTGATCCAGCACTTTCTTGATGTCGCGTTTCTTGCCGTCCGCCGATTCCTGTAGCCGCTTCGATTCCGCCGGCGGCAGAATCTCCTGGATGGCCGGACGCTCCGGCTGCTGTTCCGGCGGTGGAGTGACAGGGGGCGCCTGCACCGCGACCGGCGGCGGCTCCGTCGCCCTCGGCGGACCGGCCACCGGCGTGCGGCGCGGCGGCGTCCGTGCGGCAGGCTGTATTTCTGCCTGCTCCTCGGTGGGCTTCAACGTGGCGATTGCTTCCTGCGAGAGGGGCTGCGGCGCCGGCAATTCAGCCACAGTCTGCGGAATCGAAAGCGGGGTTTGCGGCGTGGGCGGGGGCGCAGGTGTCGAAGAGGCCGGCTTGGTGGGTGGCGTCGGGGCCGCGCTCACCTTCTGTTGCTTGCCTTGAAGAATACATCCGGTCAGGAGCATGGCGACCGCAACAACCGGCAGGAATGCGGCTTGTCTCATTGGAATCCTCAGTCAAACCGCCATCGGCAAACGAATGGAGAAGGTTGTACCTTTTCCCGGTTCACTGGTGAAATCGATTGTACCATCGTGCAATTGCACGATCCGGAAGGTCATCGCCAGCCCGATCCCGGACCCTTCCTTCTTCGTCGTGAAGTATAACCGGAAGATCTTGTCGCGCAGGCCCGCATCGATTCCCGGGCCCGTGTCGGAAATCCGAATCTCCGCCATTTCGGAATTCGCCGACGATTCAAAATTCAGCTCGCCGCCCTCGGGCATCGCCTCAATCGCGTTCACCACGATATTGAGGAATGCTTGTTTCAGGAGGTCGCGATCGACCCGCAGCTCGCCGTGATCCTCGTTCTCCTGGACCGTCACCTGGATATTCGAAGATTCCGCCTGCGGCCGCGCCAGATCGACAATTTCCGCGACGAGATCTTTGAGCGGCACGTTGCTGAAATTGAGTTCCACCGGCCGCGTGAAGTCGAGGAATGTTTTCACCACCCGGTCGAGCCGCAGGATCTCGCGCGACACAATCTCCATCTGCTGCGCTACCTCGGTATCGCCTTGCGCCAGCTTCGCGCGCGCTACTTCCACGTGCAGCAGAATCGCGTTCAGCGGATTCTTCACCTCATGCGCAACGCCGCCGCTGATTTTACTGAGAGCCGCGAGCCGGTCGGCCATCTGCAATTCGCGGCCGATCTTCCGCTGCGCTTCCGGATCACGAAGCCGCACCAGCAATCCGGCCCCGGCCGCAACGGAACCGGCCGGGCTGTGGAGCACATCCACCGAAAGCAGGACCGTCCCCAGGCCGCCCGTATCCTCGGGTCTGGGTGGGAGCGGCACACGGCGGTTGCGCACCGGAAGCCCATTCTGCGATGCGTGGCTGATCACCAAGCCGAGCGTCGTATAGGGCGGAAACACGGCGGCCAGCGTCTTCCCCGCCAGGTGGGCGCGGGCGGTTCCCAGAAACTTTTCGACCGTTCCGGATGCGAACACCAGCCGGAGTTCCCGGTCAAACAGGAAAACCGCATCCTCCAGGTCCTGGAGCAGGCGGTCGATATTGCCGCGCAGGTCCGAGACTTCAAATTGCGCGCCGCGCAGGCGCTGCCCCAACAGGCTCACCTTCGAAGCCATCACCGCGAGTTCGTCGCTGGCCGGCTTCACCTCGGGAGGCTCCGGTTCAAATTCACCCTTCGCCGCCAGATCGAGCATATGTCCGATTCGGCCCAGCGGCCGGAAGGCCACCGCGGAGAACAAGGAAGTGACCACTACCGCGCCGAGCACCGACAGCAGAGCCACCACGAAATTTTTCTGCAGGTTCGGCCCGATGTCGTTGCGGATCAGCGCCGGTTCGATGATCACGCGCACCAATAGTTGCGGTTCACTGGGAGACGGTCCCAGCTTTCCCTCCTCCAACTGGTAGTAGTGCGTACCGCGTTCCAGAAGCACGCGGAGTTTGCCGTACCACCCGGTGGATGTCACGATCGGCCGGAAATCAGGCACCGGCGGCGCGGTCGCCCCCACGCGGTCTTTGTCGCTGTCCAGCAGAATCTTGTTATGCGGGTCCAGCACCGCTATTTCCAGAATCGCGTGCGAATACGCGATGATATTGACGAAATTGCTCTGCAGTTCGGGATCGCGCAGCGCGTCTTCCAGGCCCAGGGTTCGTTGCCGGTTGACCGATTGGCTGACCAGGTTCGTTGCCAGGTTTCTTTGAACGGTCGCACGTTCGAGCGTTTCTTCGAACTGCCGTTCGATCTCGTTTTCCAGCTCAACCGCTGAGACTAGACCGACCATCAGAGTGGCCAGAACGACCGATCCCAGCGTCAGCTTGGTCTGAAGCGTCATGCGGTCATTGGGGAATCAGAAGCAGCTTGCCGGCGGTTTTCCGCCCTTCGAGATCTCGATGCGCCGCGGCCGCTTCGGCCAGTGGATAGGTCCGGTCGATCCGCACCTTCAGTTTGCCGCTTGCGGTCCAGCCCAGCACATCGCCGGCACGCCAGAGCAGTTCCTCTCGCGACAACAAATAATGGGTCAGGCTCGGTCGCGTCAAAAACAACGAGCCTTTGCCGTTCAGGATGTTCGGATCAAACGGCGGCACGGGCCCGCTCGATTGCCCGAACAGGGCCAGCACGCCTCGCGGTCGTAGCGAGTTGAGGCTCTTGTCGAACGTGCTTTGCCCGACGGAATCATAGATTACGTCGACTCCGCGCCCGCCGGTGAGCCGCTTTACCTCGGCTTCAAAATCCTGCGATGTGTAGAGAATCGTCTCATCAGCTCCGGCATCGCGTGCCACTCGCGCCTTCTCTTCGGTTGAAACCGTGCCGAACACGCGCGCCCCGCGCATCTTTGCCATTTGGACAACAAGGCTGCCGGTGCCGCCGGCAGCCGCGTGCACCAGGCACGCTTCACCGCTCTTCAGCGGGTACGTCGAGTGCGTCAGATAATGCGCGGTCATGCCTTGCAGCATCGCCGCCGCCGCGGTTTGAAAACCCAGCCCGTCGGGAATCTTCACCAGCAGGTGCGCCGGAACAGTGACGTACTCGCCGTAGGAGCCCCGGTGCATCGCCCACGCGACGCGATCGCCGGGTTTGACCTCGCTGACTTCCGGTCCGACGGCCTCGACGGTCCCCGCCCCTTCATTGCCGAGCACCATCGGACTTTCGGCTTTGTACAAGCCTTTCCGAAAATAAATGTCGATGAAGTTCACGCCGATGGCGGCGACGCGAACCAGCGCCTGCTGGGGTCCAGGCTGCGGTTTCGTCACTTCGACCAACTGCATCTTTTCGGGGCCGCCGGTTTCGGTCACATGAATCGTCTTCATCTGTCAGCCTCTGCGAAGCGCTCTGCGAGTATGAACGGTCGTTGCATAGAGTATCAAATACAGCAAAGTGAACGGAAACGAAAGAACGCGAGCGAGCGTGCGGACCGCCCCGGCCCCCGCCAGTCCGGCGCGTTCGAGTATCAGCCGCCGCAAATTGGACCATTCGCTAATGTCCAGCGAGAAATATCCGCCGTATTCATTAATGAGAAAAAGCTTGGCGGGAAGCCGGAGCGCCAGCGCCCACTTCCACTTGGTCATCAGCGGCTGACCGGAACAGACGATCCCCACCAGATCGTACCGGTTTTGGGCAAGCTGCCGATAGAGCTTCCGCCGGCCCTGCCTCCCGCGGTATTCCGTGACCCGGTAGGCATGGGTTGTCTCCGGCGCGAACCCGGCCGGCAATCCCTCGTAGCACGTCACCAGATCGATCGGGATTTCCTCGCCCCAGGTCCGGCGCAGAGGCACGATGGCGCGCTCCAGGATCGCACGCGACCCGCTCTCCACCAGCAGAATCGATCCCACCGGCGGATACCGGCGCCTCAGCACATAACGCACTATTTTGAATATAGCGCGGGCAGCAACTTACTTACTGCGCCAGCTCGAACACCCAGAGTCCCGCGCTGCGATCGGGCGGGTTTTGGACGTCCGGAATCAGCGGCCACCACGTCGAAGGAATCGCCCCGCCGTTGCCCACTGTCATGGCGACGTACTGTCTGCCGTTCACCATGTAGCTGATGGGCGCCGCATTTGGAACATCGTTCAATCGAATCTGCCAAAGCACCTTGCCGCTCGTATCGTCGCGCGCGCGAAACCAGCGGTCCATCGAACCCTCGAAGACGACGCCGCCCGCCGTGTCCAGCACGCCCGTGGTGATCGGGACACGCTGCCGCTGCGTCCAGACGACTTTCTGCGTCGCCAGATTGATCGCCTCGACGCGCCCGTACTGGCCGTCGCTGTCCAGCCGCGGCCGCACCGCCCAGCGCACGCCCGAGCTCAGACTCGGCCGCGTGCCGTCCTTCACCGGAATCAGATCCATGCACGACTCCACAAGCGAGACGTACAGCGTCTTTGTCTCGCCGTTGTATGAGCCCGGGAGCCAGTTCTTCGATCCGCCGGCGTGCGGGCACACGAGCTTCGTCTCGCCGTCTCCCGGAAGCGTCTTGGGATTGATCGTCTTCGCTCCCGTCTTCGGATCGATCGCGCTCACCACGTTCTGCAGGCCCAGGTCCATCGAGAACGCGTACTTTCCGGTGGTGGCGTCCACACCTTCGTAGATCGCCATCTTGCCGGATGTCACCGCCAGTTTCTTCGTGGTGCCGTTGACCGGCAGCGGGATGAGCTGCCGCTCGAAGACCCAGTCGAGATCCCACTGGTCATTCGCCACGTGCTGGAAGTGCCAAGCCAGCTTGCCGGTGTCCGGGTTGATCGCAAGCGTCGAGTCCGTGTAAAGGCCATCGTTGGTGACGCCTGACTGGCTCACCGGTTTCAGTAGGGGACCCGTGTCATAGGTCTGGCCGACGCCGAAAAACGCGAGGTTTAAATCGGGATCGTAGCTGCCGGCGGTCCATGCCGAAGCGCCGTTGCGCTTTTCCAGCGGCAAGCCGTTCCAACTGTTGCCGCCGGGTTCGCCCGGCTGCGCAATTGTGTGGAATCGCCAGGCCTCTTCGCCCGTGCGGGCATCCAGCGCAACAATAAAGTTTCCTCCCGGCGCACGCCCGCCGACACCCTGCATGATTTTGCCCTTCGCCGCCAGCGGCCCACCGGTAATGTTGAACTCCTTGCTATCGGCGATCGTGTGATCCCAGACCACGCGGCCGGTCTTGATGTCGAGCGCGACCATGTGCGCGTCCGACGTGGGGACGTACAGCCGGTCTCCATACAGCGCCAGGTTGCGCTTCACGCTCGGCTGTCCCGTCTGTAGCTGCCGCGAATACTGCCACAGAAGATCGCCGCTGGCGGCGTCCAGCGCCTGCACGCGATCTCCATATCCAAACACGAACAGCACGCCGTCATGCACCAGCGGCGTCATTTCGTTCGGACCGGGGGGCAGCGACCACGACCACGCCACCCGCAGACTACCTGCATTCCCTCGATTGATCTGCCGCAGCGGACTAAAGCCCCAGTCATCGTAAGTACGCCGCCATGTCAGCCACTCTCCGTCCGCCGGATGCATCAGCTTGTCGTCAGTGACCGCTGTCAGACGGTTGAGCGGGTTCGCGGCTTTCGGCGCGGCCGGCAGTGAGGCGTAGGGCGAAAGGCCTCCCCCGGGTCCCGGTGGCGGCGTCCGCAGTCCCGCCGGGCCCGACTCCTGCGCCTGCGCATTCGGCGCCGGCTGTATCGCGATTACCAGTGCACCCGCCAGTATCGTCCCGCCGAGCACCAGCCCTCTTACTGTCATGTCTAAGAAGCCCGCCTTTCGTTCGTGCTTAGTTTATCCGATGCGTGGTGCGGCAGCCTAACCGTGCGGTCTTCCGGGAGCGCCGCTACTCGCGAAGAGCCACGACGGGCGAAATGCGTGTCGCACGGAGCGCGGGTCGGGACGTGGCTAATAGAACCACCAGCATCATTGCCAAGGGGGCAGCCGCAAATGTGAGCGGGTCTTTGACGTCGATGCCAAAGAGCATGGTGCTCAGCAGGCGTGTTAACGCAAAGGCGCCGCCCAGTCCGAATGCCACTCCGGCGATTGCCAGCAGCACGCCTTGCCGCACCACCATGCCCACAATATCCGCCTGCCCCGCACCCAAAGCGATGCGCACGCCCATTTCATGCGTCCGCTGAGCTACCGAATACGAGATTAGCCCGTAGATTCCGACGGCGGCCAGAAGGAGCGCGATTGCAGCAAACAAGGCAAGCAGCATTGTGTCGAATCGCGGCTGCGACACAGACAAACGCAACGCCTGTTCCATCGTGCCGATCTGCGCCAAGGTCACGCCGCGATCGATCGATTGAACTTCCTGGCGAAGCGATGCCGCCAGGCGCGCGGCGTTTCCGGAGGAACGCACCACCAGAAACATCCGCGAGTCGTAGGTCTGTCCAAAGGGCATGTAGTAGGCCGGGTCCGTATCGACCGCTAGACCGAGATACTTCACATTGCCGACCACGCCGACAATCTCCATCCACCCTTCCCCCGAGTTCGGTCCGCTATGCTGGATGCGCTTGCCAAGGACCTCCTGCTTCGGGAAGAAGCGGCGCGCAAAACCTTCGCTGACAATCGCCACCGGTCGTGAATCCTGCTTGTCGTACTCGGTGAAGTACCGGCCTCTGATGAGCGGGATCCGGAGCGTCTGAAACAACCCGGAAGTGGCGGTGACTACGGAAACGACGGGATTCATTTCGCCGGGTGCAAGGTTCTGCCCCTCAATCGAAAACGTGTCGGCGTCACCTTGCCGGTCTGGCGGTAAGGAGTCGGTCAGGGCTGCCATCTCTACCCCCGGCACGCTGCGCGCTCGCCGGAGGACTTCGTTGTAGAAAGCGGTTCCGGCCCCTACGTCTTGGTATTTTGGATTTCCCGGCGAAATCAGCACAGTAAGAATTTGCCGCGGTGGCGCCGAGAAACCGCCGGTCACTCCTTGCAGATTGATGAAGCTCCGCAGGAGTAGCCCCGCACCGATTAGGAGCATCAGGGAAGTCGCGATCTCCGAGATCACGAGGACCGCCCGAGTGCGCCCCCGGGCCGGGCCGGCCGTGCTCGCGCGCCCGCTCTCCTTGATTGTCGAGTTCAGATCTGTGCGTGCGCTTTTGAATGCCGGCACCAGTCCAAACATAACCCCGGTGGACACAGAGACGAGAATCATGAAGCCCAACGCCGTCCCATCCAACCGAACTGAATCGATCAGCGTCAGATCACCAGGGTTCCATGCACGGATGAGTTCGACACCGCCCCACGCCAGGGCCAACCCAGTTACGCCACCCATGATCGCCAAGAGGACGCTCTCGGTTAGCAACTGGCGTACTAAGCGGCCACGGCTGGCGCCCAGGCTCAAGCGCAGCGCCATCTCACGCTCGCGCACCGTGGCACGCGCCAACATCAGGTTCGCCACATTGACGACGGCGATCAGCAACACCAATCCCACAGCCCCCATCAGCACGAGGAGTGCGGGTCTCACGCTGGCTCCCAGGAGCGCCTCACGCAGGCTCAGTGTTGGAAACGTCAGGCGCTTGTAATAGGGATTCTGCTGCATGATGCGTGAGGCGATGTTATTGAGTTCAGCCTGAGCCTGCTGTATCGTCACGCCGGGCTTCAATCGCGCCACGCCGCGGTAAAACCACGGCCCGTACCGCGTTGGGGGGTTCAGCGGCAGATTTGTCCACACTTCTGTTTCCCGCCGGGGAAACCGAAAGGACTCGCCGATCACCCCAATCACGACGGACGGAGCGCCATTTACTAAGACCGTCTGCCCCAGCACGCCGGAGCTCGCGCCAAAGCGCCGCCGCCAAATCGATTCGCTGAGCACAGCCATCGAACGGCTGCCCGGCTTGTCCTCGCCCGCGATGAACGTCCGGCCGATCAGCGGCCGAACTCCCAGAGTCGAGAAAAATCCGGCCGTAACAGATGCACCCTGCACTTGTTCTGGCACGCTGGCGCTGCCGCCGATGTCCATCCGCACACTGCGGAACAGAGAGGGATCTTCAAACGCCCGGCTGTTCTCCTTCCAGGTCAGGTAATCGCGTATGGACATCGTGCCGAGCCGAAAATCACGCGGGAAATAGCTCATATAGACAACCGCGAGGTGATCGGAGTCCCCGTAAGGGAGCGGCCTCACAAGCATGCCATAGGCCACACTGAACATCGCGGTATTGGCGCCGATGCCAAGCGCCAGCGCCAAAACGGCAATGATGGTAAAGCTCAAGTTCCTGCGGAGGGCGCGCGCGCCGTACCGGAGGTCTTGCACACTATGCTCAATCCAATTCACACGGCGCATGTCCCGGCACTCTTCTGTGTTCTGGGTTAGCGCGCCCATCGCGCGCAGCGCGTCGCGCCGTGAGTCCTCGGGGGAGAGTCCTTTCTCCAGGCCCTCTTCAATCTGCCGCTGCAAATGATACTGAAGTTCTTCATCGAGTTCCTGCTCGACTTTGGTCCTGCGAAGCAAGGATCGTATCCGGAGCCGAAGTTGAGAGAGTGGGTGTGGCATCTCATGTCCCCTTCATGCCATCAGGCCGTGCGCACGATCATGGAAATGGCGGCAGAGAGTCGTTCCCATTGATTTGCTTCCTTCGCCAGAGCCTTCCGGCCCGCACGGGTCAGGGAGTAGTACTTGGCGCGCCGGTTGCTCTCCGACATTTTCCATTCCGCCTGGATCCACCCCTGCTGCTCCAGCTTGTGGAGGGCGGGATAAAGCGCGCTCTGGCCAACTTGCAGCACATCCTTCGACATCTGGCGGATGCGCTGGGCGATGGCCCAGCCGTGCATTGGCTCGATCGCGACAATTTTCAGGATCAACAAGTCCACGGTGCCCTGAACCACGTCAGTTGGCTTGCTCATATCGGCTTCCCTCAGTTACTGACAAGAGTATCGCCCAATCGGAAATCCGAAACAAGCCCTGGCCCGCGAACGATGTATAATGACCCCGCTCGGGAGGCAAGTATGAAAAGTCCCGGTCCTAGTTGTTCCACAGCCGGAGCGGTTGGCCTTGCCCTTTGTTTTGGCGGACTGGCAATCGCACAGCAGCAGGTGGCTGACCCTGACTTCCCGACCCAGGTTGCCCACCCCGCGTTTCTCAATCGTCATCCGCGAGTGGGCATCGACCAGGCGCATCAAAACTTCCACACGCGTGAAGGCCGGTACAAGCCCTTTGCCGCTTTGCTGGAATCGGACGGGTACATCGTTTCCTCGGTCGTCAATTTCCAGCCAGAGGCCCTTCGCCAAATCGACATTCTTGTTATTGCGAATGCACTGGGCGAGAGAAAAGACGGCATCATGGGCTCGGCCTTCACGCCGTCGGAATGTGACGAGGTCCGCGACTGGGTGCGTGCGGGTGGCTCTCTGCTGCTGATTGCCGATCACGTGCCTTTCGGCGACGCGGCCGCGATCCTGGCCCGGCGATTCGGCATCGAGATGGGCCGTGGGTGGGCGATGGACTCTCGAAATTCCGACGGAAACGCGAGCGTCCTTGTCTTTTCCACTGACAACCGGCTTCTCGGCGATCATGCGATTGTCCGCGGCCGCAATGCCGGCGAGCGGATTCACAAGGTCGTGGCCTTCACCGGCCAATCCCTGAGTGTGCCGCCGGGTGCGACGTCACTGATGACGATGAGCGAGTCGGCACGCGAGGCGATGACGCCCGAGGAGGCGGATAAAGTCCTCAAAGATCCTTCCGCCGGAAAACGAATAGCGGGCAACGCCCAAGGCCTGGCAATGCCGTTTGGTTCCGGACGAATCGCTGTTTTCGGCGAGGCCGCCATGTTCTCGGCCCAGATTGCGACCTTCGATCACCAGTCGATGAAGATGGGAATGAATGTGCCGGGCAATGATGACCGGCAGTTTGCCCTCAACGTGGCGCACTGGCTCGCCCGCCTGATCAACTAGCGATTTTCATTGAGATAGAATCTGCTGATACAGGAGATCGTCTTGCGTTCTGTCCTCGCCGCGATCGTCATTCTCGCCGCCGTGCTCGCCGTCTCGCTCGCGCCGGCGGTGAACGCTGCCACAGGGCCCATCCCCCTCAACTGCAACCGTGCCTGCCTCGAAGACGTGGTCAATCAATACCTCGCGGCTCTGGTCGCACACGACCCCAAGCGCCTCCCCTTGTCGGCGGATGTGATCTACACCGAGAACGACCAGGTCATCCAGCTCGGCGACAGTTTCTGGAAAACCGTCGAAGGCCTTGGCAATTACAAGCACATCTTCGCGGATCCCGAATTCGGCCAAGTCGCCTTCATGGGCACGATGCGCGAAGCCGGCACTCCGCTCCTGATGAGCTTGCGGCTGCGGATCGAGCTCGGCCGCATCACGGAAATCGAGAGTGTCTACTACCGGCAAGGTCAAGGCGGGCCGTCGGGTATCGCCGATCTCGACAAGCCCGGCTACAAACCCGAGGACATGTGGTTCAAGACCGTGCCGCCGGCCGAACGCCCGAGCCGGCAGGAATTAATCTCGATTGCCGATGCGTATTTCAGCGGGCTCGAGAAAAACGACGGCAAAGGCGTCAACGGCACCGGCACGTATCCGTTCACCAACGATTGCGATCGCATCGAAAACGGCGCTCATACCACCAACCTGCCGCGCCCGCCCAACGAGCCGCCCGACGCCATTAACGGCTTCGCGCTCGACTGTTTATCGCAGTTCAAGCTCGGCTATTACTTCGTCGTGCAGAGCATCCATCATCGCCGTTTTCCGGTGGTGGACTTGGAGCGTGGCGTGGTCTGGTCTCACGGCGTCATCGATCAAGGCACAGTCAACTCCGGCACGCTCTCCGACGGCCGCAAATACACGTTTCGCGGTTTCAACCGGCCTTCCAGTATTCTCATAACCGAGGCGTTTCTGATCGAAAACCGGAAGATTCGGCGTGTCGAGATGATCGGCCCGTCAGTCCCGTATCACTTCAACTCCGCCTGGCCCGGTTCGCTCAGCGGCCGCTAGCCTTTCGCGTCTCAGCAGGTTGAGCCATGAATCGGCTCCGCCCCGCATCGGACGCACGCGCGTGATTCCGTGAACTTTGAGCAGCAGCGCCGCACGGGCGCTGGAAACTTCGTTCGGTCAACTACAGAACAGAATGATGTCGCGGTCGCGGGGAATTTCGAGATGCCGCGCCCCCAATTCCTCGACCGGAATGCGCAGCGCTCCGGGAATTTCGTTTTCGCCGCCCGCCGCACCGTGCCGCAAATCCACGAGCGTCACGCCGGCACCGTCGCGCATCGCCTTGCGCAGTTCTTCCGGCGTCACGCGCGCCACCGCCAGCCTCCGCAAGAACAGCCGCCGCTGTACGAACTTCCAGACGATCCAAACCGCCAGCAGCCCGGCGAGCCCGAAAATCAGCCCCGACCCGGTGCGCATGGCGTGGGCGGCGATCGTCTCAAGCTGGTCGGCAAACAGATAGCCGAGTCCCGCGTAGCCGCCAACCCAAATGAGCGCGCCCAGGCTGTCGAACACCACGAACCGGCGGAACGGCGCGCCCGAACTGCCCGCGAGCGGCGCCGCGACCGCGTTTAGGCCGGGAATGAACTTCGCCACCAGCAGCGCGCGCAGCCCGTACCGCAGCAGAGCATTCTCGGTCCTTCGCACGCACGAATCCGGCTCGAGGGCGATCCGGCAGAGAAACCGGACCACGCGCGCCCCGCGCCGCCGGCCCAGATGAAACCACACGCTATCCGCCAGCAGGCACCCGGCCCACCCATAAAGCAGGATCAGGGCCGGATGCAAATTTCCTGTACGCGCTAGTGCTCCGCACGCGAGCAGCAGCGGAATCGACGGCACCGGCAGCGCGCCCTGCTCCGCCGCGATCCAGCAAAACAGCAGGAGGTACCCGTGCCGGATGACGAATTGGACGATTTCACTCACTCGGTTTTCAGTCTACCTGAAATGAGTGCTGACGCAGCTCCGCGAGCGTCGGGCCGTGAATCCCCTCGTCCGGACCACCAATGATCCGGCCACTCGTGTAACTCCTTTTGACTCAATATGCGATTTTGGCTTTGGATCATTAATGATCCAAAACGCGCTCTGCCCGGCTTAGTCGTTGCCCGAGATCTGTACGATCTGCTCTGGTGCGGTTCCGTTGACCACGGCCTCGGCTTCTTCGGCCGTGAACTGCTCGACTTTCGCTGAGATGTTCATCGAGCAGAATTTCGGGCCGCACATCGAGCAGAACGCCGCGTCTTTGAAGCCTTCGTCCGGCAGCGTTTCGTCGTGATAGGCGCGCGCGGTCTCCGGGTCGAGCGACAGCTCGAACTGCCGGTTCCAGTCGAACCGGTAGCGGGCGCGCGACAACTCATCATCGCGATCCCGCGCGTTCGGCCGCTTGCGCGCGATGTCCGCCGCGTGAGCGGCGATTTTATACGCGATAATTCCCTGCTTCACGTCCTCGCGGTTGGGCAAGCCCAGGTGTTCCTTGGGCGTCACGTAGCAGAGCATCGAGGCGCCGTACCAGCCGATCATCGCGGCGCCGATCGCCGAGGTGATGTGGTCGTAGCCCGGCGCGATGTCGGTCACCAGCGGGCCCAGCGTGTAGAAGGGCGCTTCGTAGCACATCTCGTTTTCCTTCTGGACCTGCATCTCGATCTGGTCCATCGGAATGTGCCCCGGCCCCTCGATCATCACCTGGACATCGTATTCCCACGCCTTCTTAGTCAACTCGCCGAGCGTCTTCAACTCCGCGAATTGCGCTTCGTCGCTGGCATCGGCCACGCTGCCCGGCCGGAGGCCGTCTCCCAGCGAAAAGCTCACATCGTGCTTTTGGAAGATTTTGCAGATCTCGTCGAAATGCTCGTAGAGCATGTTCTGCTTATGGTTCTTCACCATCCACTCGGCCAGGATCGAGCCGCCGCGGCTCACGATGCCAGTCACGCGTTTGGTCGTCAGCGGAATGTACTGCACCAGCACGCCGGCGTGAATGGTCATGTAGTCGACGCCCTGCTCGGCCTGCTCTTCGATCACTTCCAGCATCACCTGCGCGGTCAGATCCTGCACGCGCCGCACCCGCGATAACGCTTCGTAAATCGGCACGGTGCCGATCGGGACCGGAGAATTGCCGATGATCGCCTTACGGATCGCCGGAATGTCGCCGCCCGTTGACAGATCCATCACCGTATCGGCGCCATACTTCACCGAATCCCGGAGCTTCTCGACTTCCTCCTCGATGTTCGAGGTGACCGCCGAATTCCCGATATTCGAATTGATCTTGCACTTGGAGGCTACGCCGATGCACATCGGCTCCAGGTTTGTGTGATTGATGTTGGCCGGAATGATCATCCGGCCGCGTGCAACCTCGGAGCGGACGACCTCCGGCGGAAGACTTTCCCGCTTCGCGACGTAGTGCATTTCTTCGGTGATCACGCCTTGCCGCGCGTAATGCAACTGCGTGCGAATCTGATCGTTCTGACGTTTGGCTACCCACTCGGTCCGCATACTGCCTCCTCCAAAGCTAAGAACGGTTGCCAGATGACTGGCAACCGTCCGGCACCACCTTCGCCACCCAGCCCTACTTCGTCTTCTTGGGCTTTTTCTTTTCCTTCCGGGGACTTCTGTCCTTGGCCACGAAAATCCTCCCTTACGATTGAGATTATACTCGCTAAACGCTCCGCGCCGTCTTCAAGTCGTAACGGTAGCCGCGCCATTCGATGGTGTGCCCAAACGCCGACGACGCCAACGCCAGCAGCCACATCCACGTCGCGAGCGGCACCGCCGCCACATGAACCCATCCCCATCGCCGGAACCAGCGAGTGTACTCGGGCAGCGCCTGCCGCGCGCGTCTCCCGCGCAGCCAGCCTTTGATCATTCCGGGCGCCACTTGCGCCGCCAGCGCCGCCGTGGCCAGCCTGTGTCCGCGCGCGATCGCAATCACAGCGGCCGCCATCGCGCCGCAATAAATGATGTGCGCAATGAGCCCCGGCCACCAGTTGCCAGGGTCGTACGCGCGCGTGATCATCAACTGCCGCCGCATCCAGGTACACAGCCGCCAAGGTCCGATGGACTCCAGGCACGGCACCAGCGCCCCCGGCGCGTACGCAATCGAAAGCCCCGCTTCGTGGACCGCCTCGGTGAGCGCATAATCGTCACTGATCGCCTTCTTCCAGTGCTCCAGAACACCTGTTTGCGAGAACGTCTCTTTCCGGATGGCCATGGCGCCGCCCCACGCAAACCGGTTATCTCGCGGCCCCAGCATGCCCGCAGGCACCGCGTCCCACACGCCGCGCAACAACGCCCATCCCGGACGGCGCGGCGTGAACCATCGATATCCAGTGGTTGCCCCCACGCCCTCTTCCGCCAACGGCGCCACGAGCGCGCGCAGCCAGCGCGAGGTCACTCTCCCGTCCGAATCAGCGAAGGCGAAAATCTGGCTGCGTTTCCGCGCGGCATGCACCGCCGCCATCAGGTTCAGCACCTTTTCCGACGCGATGGCCGGCTCGGCGTGCGACAGCACCACCTTGACGCGCGCCGGAAGCACTCCCGGCGGAATGTCTTCGGCCGTGCGCGCCACGACGACCAATTCATAGTCGGGATAATCTAGTGCCGCCAGGGCCGCCAGATTCTCAACGAGTCCCTCGTCGTGCCCTTTCACCGGAACGATCACGCTCGCCGGCGGCAGCATCCCGGGCTGATCCATCTCAGGCTGCTCCATCAGACGCCGCCTGGTGTACGCCGCCCGCTCCCGCTCCCCCGCCAGCGACCGCGCCGCCAGCAGCAACGCCGGTCCCATGAACAACCAGAACCAGAACACCAGCCGTAGGATAGCAGTACACTCGGAAGCGAATTACACATTCGGCCAGGCAGCGCGGGTTGAGGTGTGGAAACACGAAAGGCGGTTCGCCGGTTGATGCCCAACCTGACGAACCGCCTCAATGCCGGCGACAAGATCCGGAACGGACGCAAGCGTCGCCGGCGCTTACTTAAGCCGGCAGGCTGGAAGCCTGCCCATTTCTCGCTACCGCCGGCGCCAATAGCCCCCGTAATACCGGCCCCCGGCCCAGCGCGGGCCAACCCAAAATGCACCGGCGTATGGCGGACGCGCCCAATACCCAGCGCGCCACACGCGCCGCGGGCCAACCGGGTAGTAGTAGCCGGGAATCCACACCGAAGCCGGGACCGCATAAACCGGCGCGGGCGCATAGTAAACCGGCGGCGGCGCGTAAACGACCGGCGGTGGCGCGTAGTAGCCGTAGGGATAATAGCCGCCTCCGATGCCAATCCCGATGGCCACGCGGGTCCTCGCGAACAAGCTGGTTCCGGCGAGAAGCAGAATGACGAGCGCCTTGGTTTTCATTGCGTCCTCCGGGCGAAGACGTTGCACATTCCGTGCCGATCTCGAAGCAATTGATGACAAAAGGCTTAGAACGGAGTCAGGAAATTTTGATGTGGCTGAAATCCACCACCCGGATGGATTCCCACCGCCAGTCGTTATTTGCGGACTTTGCCCTTGGCTTTGGCTTTCGGGGCTTCGGCGGCTGGCGCTTCGGCGGCCGGCGCTTCGGCGGTCGGCGCTTCCGCACTTGCTTCGCCTTCTGCGGCGGTAGCCGGCTTCCCAGTCTCCGGATCTACCCTCTTGAGAACTTCGTTGAACAGCGCCTGCTTGCGCGGATCGTTCTTCGGCGGAGGCGCCTGCTCGTGGCGGTAATCGTGATCGCTATGGCAGGTCCGGCACCGCACCTTGGCGGGCTCATTGTTCATCACCGACACCACCGCGTGATTCATGATGCGTTTGCAGCGAACGCAGTAATCGTCGATGATGTCACCCAGTCGGTATTCCGGCATGGAATGCTCCTAGCTTGCGGGAGTGGGGGTCGTGGCTTCCGGCTCCGGGTGCGGACGCGGCTCTGGGATTACCCATTGCGCGGGCTCGAAGCCCACGTACTTGCAAATACGAAGTTGCCCGTCCGCCGTCTCCAGAAGATCGCCGACCAGTAGCGGCTGGTCCGATTCGCGCAGGATCCGCCAGGCGTCGTACTCGTGCAGCGCTTCCACCTCGCCGCGTGGCTCGTAATCCTTCAGCTTTACGGCGGCGCTGCCCGAGACGTGCGGGGCGGCGCGGAATTGCTGCCGGGGAGACTCCTTCATCGCGTAGATCCGATAAAGCGCCATAACTTTCTACATTGTAAACTGAGCGACGCCGTGATTCGCATCCCGTTGCCCCAACTCAATCCAGCGCTCGATATTCGAATGTGACCAGCAGACCGTTTCGTGCAACGCCCCAAGTGTTTCCGACGGCTCAATCAGGGTCACTTGCAGCAATGGCGTGTGCCCGCGCGGCTTCAAGAGCGCGCGCAGCATGCGGAACGAGAGATTGGTCAGGCAATTCAAGGCGATCGCGTGTGTGGCGCCCATATCTTCGGCCGCCCACAACGGCAGTGAGCCGAGCAGGCCGCCGTCGACGAACTGTTTGCCGTCGATCCAGACCGGCGGAAAAGCGCCCGGGATCGAGCACGTGGCCGCCAGGTGCCGCCACGTAACATCCGGTCCCCGTACGAGCCGCGACCGGAAATGCGGCACTTCCACCACCGTCAATCCGAAGGGGATGTGCGGCGCCGAGCGGGAAAATAACTCCTGCGCTTTCCGCCGGAGCAATTCGGGGCGAAACAGCCACGTCGCCGCAACGGAGGGATCATGCCATTGCGCGATCAACTCGTCGGGTGTGGCGCCTCCGGCGATGAGCCATCCGTTCCAGGCCCCTGACGAAGTTCCGATAATGAGGTCGGGGCGAAAATGCTCGGCCAGCACTTTCCAGACGCCTGCCTGCCAAGCGGCAAACATCCCCCCCGCCGACAACACCAGCGCCGTCGTCACTCTGTCTTCATTCTAGTTCGTTTGATATAGAATGAACGTCGACCGTTCCGGAGGGGAATTTCATGCGCCTGCGAATCTCTTGTTTGTGCGTCGTCGCCGCCATTGCCGCCGCACAGACCAAGCCGACCACCCAAAACCTCGGGCTGACGGGCGATCGGTTCAAGCCCCTGACCTACGATGAAATGACGCCCGAACAGAAGACCATGATCGATCACCTGCTGGCGGGAGAACGCGCCGGCACGGGTGGCCCGTTCAATGTGCTGCTGCGCAGTCCGGAGATGGGCGACCTCGGGCAGCAGCTCGGAGCCCGCATGCGTTTTCACAACTCGCTGCCGCCCAATATTCGCGAGACCGTAATCATCCTGACGGCGCGCTGGTGGATGGCGCAATACGAATGGAACGCGCACAAACGCCTCGCGCTTCAAACCGGCGTGAGCCCGGCCATCGTCGACGCGATCGCGGCCGGAAAACGGCCGGCCGGGATGGATTCGAAGATGGCCGCAGCTTACAACTTCATCACCGAGCTCTACAAAACCAGGCAGGTGAGCGACGCCACGTTCCAGACCGCCAAAGAAACATTCGGCGAGCGCGGCATCGTCGACATGATCGGGACCAGCGGCTGGTACGACATCGTATCGAAGGCGCTCGACGTGGACCGTCATCCGCTGCCCGATGGCGCGCAGCCCGAGTTAAAGCCGCTGGCGAATCCGTTCCCGTAGGCAGGTCGGAGACCTGCCCCACGGCTACTCATAGTATTCCGGCGCGATCTTCCGCGTCTTGCCGGCTTGCGCGTCGTGCTGGATCCACAATTGCGCGTGGTTCGCTTTCACGAACTCTTCGATCGCCGTCCGGCTCTTCATCGTCTGCGCCTGGTCAAAATCAAATGACGGTACCTTCTTCATCGTCATTTCTTCGGGATAGTGGTACAAATCGCCCGACAGCAGCACCGGCCCGGTATTCTTCAACTTGAGGAATAACGACTGATGTCCGGGGGTGTGGCCGGGGCTGAATTTGATCACCACGGTTCCATCGCCGAACACGTCGTGGTCCTCGTTTTTGATGACCATCGTCTTCGCATTCTTCAGCGCGGAATAGAGCTCCGCGTTCGGCGTGCCGGCGCCCTTCTTTTCATTGGCCGGGCGCGGCGCGAACATCGCGTCGCGCTCCACCTGCTGCACCAGCCACGTCGACGACCCGGCAAAGGCGTTCGCGTTCGCCACGTGATCTCCGTGATAGTGCGACAGCGCCACGTACGTGATGTTCGCCGGTGTGTATCCGAGCGCCGCGAGCTGCGGAAGCAGCGGCCGCGTCACCGTGAACGCCCCCTGCTTGGTCGGCGTGCCATCGGTCTTCACGGCGGCATCCGGAATCTCGCCGGTATCCCACATCAGCGTGCCGCGCGGGTGCACGATCAGGAAGCACGGCGTCACCATGTCGGTCGTGGCCAAGTCGCCATCCTTGAAACCGAACTGGGCGGCCCTGACACCCGTAATCACACCGCAATCGAGCACATACAGGCGAACCGATTTTACGGTCGCGGGGCGCTTCGATTGTGCAAGGGCAAACGGCAACGCCGCGAATACGGTCAACGCGATCGCGGCAGGAATGAGACGAAGTCGTGCAAACATGCGGACAAGCATACACCAGATTCTGTTACGCTGGCGCCGATACATCTCATGGATCCGATCCGAACACTGCTCGATCAAACGGCACCTCTCGCCGCCCCGATTCTCCCGCCGGAATTGCAGCGGCTCTACGATGGAGATCTGACATTTCCATCCGCAACAGACGGCCGCCCATACGTTATCGGCAATTTCGTATCGACGATCGACGGCATCGTCAGCTTCCGGATTCCCGGCAAGTCCGGCGGCGGTGACATTAGCGGAAACAATGCCTCCGACCGCTTCGTCATGGGGCTGTTGCGCGCGTCCGCCGACGCGGTCCTGATCGGCGCCGGGACGCTGCACGCGACCGCAGCCGAACACGTGTGGACGGCGGAATCGATCTACCCGGATGCCGCGCGTTTCTACCAGGACTACCGGCAAGGCGTGCTTCGAAAACCGAAGCAGCCGGTTACCGTGATCGTCAGCGCCAGCGGCGTAGTGGATCTCGACCGGCCGATGTTTCGGGCTCCCGGGATCCGCATCCGAATCCTCACTACACTCAAAGGCCTCGACCGGCTGCACGCCGCGGGTGTCGACCAGTTTCCCAATACCGAGACCGCCACGCTCGGCGAATCCGAAGGCATCTTAACTCCCGCCGCGATGCTGCACGATCTGCAAGCGGCCTGCGGAGTGCGCCTTCTGCTTCACGAAGGAGGGCCGACTCTCTTCGGGGAATTCGTCGGTTCCGGGCTCGTGAACGAATGTTTCCTGACTCTCGCTCCACAGCTTGCGGGTTGCAATCTGGTGAAGCCCCGCCCGACTATGGTGTGGGGAAGGGAGTTCACACCGGAAACGGCGCCGTGGCTTCGCCTGCTGAGTCTCAAGCAAAGCCGCGATCACCTGTTTCTGCGCTATGGTCTTCGCGCCTGAATTGTGCGACGTGCCTACTTCTTCTGTTTGGCGATGACTTTGTCTTTGATCTTGTCGTAGGTGGCCTGCGGCACGATCTTCCGCGAGACGAGTTGTGTCTTGTTGGCGTACGGGCGCCCGTCAATAATCTTCTTGGAATAGGCATCGCCGATCCCGGGCAGCGCTTTCAGCTCGTCCGCGGTAGCTGAATTGATGTCGACCAGGTCTCCGGCCGGAGCATTCTTCGTGGCGTCCGACTTTTTCTTGATCGCGCCGGAATCGCTTTTCGAAGGCTGAGCCGGCGCGTAGGTCGGCAGACAGGCGCTGAGAAGCAGAGCCAACAGCAAATACCGGAAGATTCTCATGAACTCTATTATCCGATAGCCAAGCCAGCCGATCGCTTCTGCGATAATGTCCCCCATGTGGCGTATCACCGGTTTGTTTCTGGGGGCGCTTCTGGTCCTGCCCGCCCAGACTCCCGCTCCCGACGGCAAGGCATTATTCGAGAAAAATTGCGCAGTCTGTCACTCGGCGGGCGCCGCCGATAGCCGCGCGCCGCTTCCCGAAGCGCTTCGTCAGCGGCCGAACCAATCGATTCTGATGGCGCTCGAGATGGGCGTGATGCGGTCGGAAGCCGCCGGGCTGAGCGCCGCCGAACGCCAGGCGATCGCGAATTTCCTCTCGCCGCCCGCGTCGCTCGAGACCGCGCGCGCCAACATGTGTGCTGCGGGTGCGCGTCCTCTCGCCAACCTCACCGGCTGGAACGGCTGGGGCATCGATCTCGGCAATAGCCGCTTCCAGCCCGCGGCCGCGGCCGGCTTGCGCGCCGGCGACCTCCCGAAACTGAAGGTC
This sequence comes from Bryobacteraceae bacterium, assembly GCA_036406715.1. GTDB lineage: Bacteria > Acidobacteriota > Terriglobia > Bryobacterales > Bryobacteraceae > PSRJ01. The sequence goes on from DASXAK010000060.1 coordinate 21,449, forward strand.
AAATGGGCTTTCGGTCTCCCCAACACCGTCAGCGTGGCCGCGCAGGTGACTGCGGTCGGCGGGCGCCTGTTCTTCGGTAGCTCCGATGGCACGGTGTACTCGCTCGACGCCCGCTCCGGCTGCACCTATTGGGCGTTTCGCGCTGAGAGCCAGGTGCGTGCCGCGATTTCGATTGCACCGCTGGCCAGCGGCGGGTACGCCGCCTACTTCGGCGATGGCCAAACCACCATGTACGCCGTCAACGCACAAACGGGAGCGTTGCTCTGGAAAACGCGCCTCGACACACACCCGATGGCCGGCATCACCGGCGCGCCGAAGCTCTATAACGGCCGCCTCTACGTGGGCGTGCGGTCGGGCGGGGAAGAGGTGGCGGCGGGCGATCCGAAGTATCCCTGCTGCACCTTCCGCGGAAGCCTGGCTGCGCTCGACGCCGCCACCGGCCGCGTCGTGTGGAAGACGTATACCGTCACCGACCCGGCCAAGGAAACCAAAAAGAACTCGGCGGGCACGCAGTTGTTCGGCCCTTCCGGCGCGGGCATCTGGTCTTCGCCGACCATCGATGTGAAACGCAAGCTCGTCTACGCCGGAACCGGTAACAACTATTCCGATCCGCCCACTCATACGTCCGACGCTGTCGTGGCGTTCGATATCGAAAGCGGCTCGATGAAGTGGGTCCGGCAGCTCACCGAGGATGCCTGGAACATGAGTTGCGCCACGCCGAACAAGGCGAGCTGCCCGCAGAATCCCGATCGCGACGTCGACATCGGCTCTTCTCCGATTCTCCGCACAATGCCGAACGGCAAGGATATCCTTCTGGTCGGCCAGAAATCGGGTGTCGCCTTCGGGCTCGATCCCGATCAGCAGGGCGCGGTTTTGTGGCACACCGAAATCGGCAAAGGCGGCGGCATGGGCGGCATCCAGTGGGGTATGGCCGCGGACACGGATAATGTGTACGCGCCGTTGTCCGACATCCTCCCCGGCCCTGGCGGCGGCTTGTTCGCGCTCAAAATCGCGACCGGCGAAAAAGTCTGGACGGTTCCGCCGTTCGCTCCCGCGTGCAAAGGCACGCGCGGCTGCAGCCCCGCGCAATCGGCCGCGGCGACGCTGATTCCTGGCGTCGTCTTTTCCGGCTCCTTCGACGGCCACTTGCGCGCGCATGCCGCTACCGACGGCAAGCTGCTGTGGGATCTCGACACCCTGCGCGATTACGAAACCGTGAACGGCATCAAAGCGCACGGCGGCTCGATGAACGTCGCCGGCCCGGCGATTGCAGGCGGCATGATGTTCGTGAACTCCGGCTACAACGTGCTGGTCGGCATGCCCGGCAACGTCCTGCTGGCGTTGTCGGTGGACGGCAAGTAGTTTTCGCCGACCCATGATCCGGAAACTCGCGATCATCGGCTCACTTTGCGCGGCTCTCTCCGGCCAGCCGAATCCACAATCGCCGGCTGGCGATCCGTGGCGCTCTTTGCGATTCCTGATCGGCACTTGGGAAGCCAAGACCCAGGGCGGCTCTGCCGGAGCGGCGAGTGCGGGCACCTATGTGTTTCAGCTGGAGCTGCGCGATCATGTCCTCGCCCGGCACACAGTCAATGCCGGATGCAAAGGACCAGCGGACTTCAATTGCGAACACGGTGATCTGCTCTACGTCTATCAGGCCCCCCCTGGGCAACCACCGAAGGCGATCTATTTCGACAACGAAGGGCACGTGATTCACTACGACGTGGCCACGCCGGCCGAACACACCGCTATATTTCTTTCCCCTTCGTCGCAGCCCGGCCCGCAATTCCGCTTGATCTACGAACTGAAGGGGCGCTTCATGGAAGGCAAGTTCCAGATGCGCATGCCCGGCCAGAGCGAGTTCAAATCGTACCTGGAATGGAGCGGAGCAAAAAAGTAGTGGGGCAGGTCTCCGACCTGCCCCACACGGCGCCCGCCTGTTCACGGCGTCGTCCGCAGAAATTCCTCCGCCACTTCCGACGCCGGACGATGCTTTCCATCCACCTGGTAGTTCAAATTCCGCATCACCGAATCGGTCAACCGGCCGGAGAGTTGCTCGAGCGCCGCGCGCAGCTCCGGATAACGCTGCAATGTCTCTTGGCGGACCACCGCTCCGCACTCGTAGGGCGGGAAATAGTGCCGGTCATCCTCGAGAACTGTGACATCGAGAACCGACAGCAACCCATCGGTCGAATTGGCTGCGACCATATCCACTTTGCGGCTCTGAAGCGCGGTATAGAGCAGCCCCAAGTCCATCGTCACCGGGTCGCCACGGAGTCGCAGTTGATACGCCTTCAGCAATCCGTCCAGGCCATCC
>DASXAK010000061.1:0-2966 GCA_036406715.1 Bryobacteraceae bacterium
AATCTGGAGCGCATGGTAAGAAGAGTTTCCCTCATTGTCGACAACCAGGACTTGTCCGTAGTTGGGATAAAGACGCACGCCGCTAAGCATCCGAGGATTCCAATCGGCTGGCGTGTACAACTTGTGACTCTCGGAACCGACGTAGGAGACATCCAGAAGCATGCTTTGCGGCAACTGCCTCTGAAACCCGAAAGACCACCGCTCGGTATAGGGACTGCGCAAGTTTGGGTCGAGGGCGTTTTGCGTGTCGGTCAAGAGGGGGGCGCCGGCTGATGTGGGCAGTAGTTCGAGCCAGTTGGGCGTGCCGCGGCCCGTATTCGTCGCGGTGATCTTGGTGCTAATTGCATTGGGTGTCCCTACAGCCGCACTGGTCATTAACTGCGTGAAAAAAGCGTCGTAGCTGATCTGGTAACCGCCGCGCCAGACCGCTTTTCCATCACCGAATAATCGCCCCAGCAGGCCCGCGCGCGACACGTCCACATGGGGCGACCAGGCCAGACCGACCGCCGGTCCAAAGTCCAGATTGTCGCGATGCACTTCGTGCCGTTCCAGAAACTGGGATGGAGCGAATCCGGGGAAGGCCGGATATGGCAGCGAGTTCGCCGGCTGGCCGGAATTCTCGTAGCGCAGCCCAAGAGTCAGGGTAAGCGCGGGCGTTGCTTTCCAATTGTCCTGAAAGAAATAGGACTGGCGGAGTTGGCCCGGATGAAATTGCGTGGCGCCGAAAACCTTGGTGTTCACGGCTGAGGGCCCGCTGAAGTCGTCCAGGAAGTTCGCGAAAGCGGAATAGTCTGTCGACGGCATGAACGTGACGTGGCCTATCGTCGCGCCGGCAGCAGCCTCGGCAAGGTTTTGCCGCAGGAACTCCACGCCATAGCGAAACGCATGGCGCCCCTCGATCTTGGTTTGTGTCTCCTGAAACAGGAGGTTGTTGCCGTAATAGAACTGGCCGAGGTTATTTAACCCTGGTGCCGCGACATTCGTAATTGTGATTCCCGGCAAGGTCTGAGCTGCCGGGACCGAACCCGGCCACGGAGTTCCAAGCTTAGCGTCCGGCCTCTCGTATGAGAAGCGGAATTCATTGGTGTAGCTGGGGCCGAACGCGTAGCTGTCGGTCAAGACCACGTTATCGTGAGTAAACGCCTGCTCCTTGACGAAGCCGGGAAAACCGGCAATCGAGGCGGCCGATCCACACGGGCAAGGTACCGTGAGCAGTGAGTCGTAACTAAAACGCAGCGACAACCGGTGCGCTTCCGATTGGTAATGATCGATCCGCCCCAGCCACTGCGGTCCGTCGTTGACCGATGGAAACACATACGAGCCGGTGGCGAACTGCACCGGCCCCCGATCGACGCCTGTCAGCGGGTCCACGCCGAGCGCCTGGCTGAACGGCGCTCCTGTGCCGCGGAGATTTCCGAGAGCGCCGAGGTACAACTCAAGCCTGGGGTTGTTGGGAAAAAGCGCCTGCAACTGCGACACAGCATCCGCGGTGGGAATCTTTATCGGGTTGTTGCCGGTCGAATGCTCGTATTGCTGCTGAAATCCGGCAAAGAAGAAGGTTTTGTTTTTGCGAATTGGGCCGCCCGCGGTGAAACCGAAGATGTTGTTGCTGAAGACGGCTTTTGTGAGTCCATTCAGCTTGTCCGTGTTTGCAACCGAATCGAATCGCTGTGATTGGTAACGCCATAGCAGGGTGCCATGGAGATCGTTGGTTCCGGATTTTGTGATTACATTGAGCACGCCGCCGGCGGCGCGCCCGAACTCCACGCTGAAGTTGCCGGTTTGAACGGAGACCTCCGCGATGGCATCGGCGATAGTGAATACCTGCTCCTCTCCGCTCAACCAGAGTTCGTTGTTATCGGTCCCGTCCAGCATATAGTTATTCGAGCGTAGGCGCTGTCCGTTAATCGAGAACGCCTCGCCCGCATTGACGAGACCGGCATTGACGCTGCTGCCTGCAGCGTCCGTCGCGCCGGGCAATATCCTTGTCAGTGAGACTGGATTCAACCCCGGCAGTGGCAAATCGCGCACTTCGCGCGGCTGGAAGTTGCCTCCGCGCAGCGGGCCGTCCTTGGCCAGCAATTCGCCGGCCTCCCCGTTCACTTCAATTCGGGTCTCGGCGGCGCCAACTTCCAGCCGCGGATCGACAGCGGTCGTGCGATTGGCTTCCACATTGATTCCGGCCCCGGCGTAAGTTTTAAACCCCGGATGCATGACCTGAAGCTCGTAAACACCGAGGTCAACAGCGTCGAAGCGATAAACCCCGGCTTCGTTGCTCGCGGTGGAGAGCCTAACTCCCGTTTCGACGCCGGCCAAGTTCACGTGCGCGCCGGCGATGGGCGCGCCTGTTGGGTCCAGCACCGTACCTGTGACCGTGCCGCGACTGGTCTGGGCGTGCGCAGTGAGCGCGAGCGCCAGGAGTATCGCGAATTCGGGCGTTCTCATAGTGCTCTCCCTGCTACCGAATCTTGAAAACGCCGCCCAGAGTGCCGGCGTATAGCGTGTTTGGATCGAGCACGCTGCCCCGGCGTCCCGCCTTGTCGTGGCGAACCAGAGCCAAGCTGCGCACATCCAGAAACGTAAGGCCATCGTTGAACGCCGCCCAGGTAGCGCCGCCGTTGAAACTCTTAAACACTCCGTAGCCGGAAGTGGCCAGATACAGGATGTTCGAATGATCGGGATCAAGGATCAGCGCGTTCACCGACGCATGCGCGGCGACGATTTGGTCCAGCCCTTGGTTGATCGGCGACCAGTTCGCGCCGCTATCGACACTCTTGTACAGCCCGGGAAAACCGGACGTCCACGTTGCGGCATAGAGCACGCCTGGATGAACCGGATCAATCGCCAGGAGGTCCACAATCGTATTCGCGAGTCCGGCGGGAGCGAAATTCGCTCCGCTATCCGTGCTGTGGAACACGCCGACATCTGTGGCCACGTACATGTCCGTGGGCGCGCGGGGATCAATC
>DASXAK010000062.1:0-16117 GCA_036406715.1 Bryobacteraceae bacterium
GGCGCGCGTTGATTTTTTTCTCGAGGCGGCTACCGACCGGCTCTACATCAACGAGATCAACACCATCCCCGGCTTCACGTCCATCAGCATGTATCCCGAGATGTGGGAGCACAGCGGAATTGCGTTCCCGGCACTGATCGATGAGCTGATCGAGCTGGCGCTCGCCCGGCATCGCCGCAAGAAGGCCACAAAATTCACGCGATAGAATAAAATCATCAAGCATCTCATGTTGCTGTCGCGTCTGTCCGCAGCTCTGGTCTGCTGTGCCGTGGCTCTCTTTGCCGCCGATGATCTCGACTCGCAGATGAAGAGCATCATCGATACCTACTCGGTGCTCGAGCAGAATGCGGCTGACCCGGTGTCGTCCGAGCAGGCTTTTTATCAGGGCGCGATTCCCGGCTTGCTTCGACGGCTGGATCCGCACTCGATCTTTTTCGATCCCGGCCAGTTTGAACAGCTCCGGAAGCTGGAAACCTCAACCCAAAAAGGCTTCGGAACAGTGGTCTCGCTGCTGCCCGGACGCGTCATCGTCCTGCAGACGATTCCCGGGACGCCGTCGGCCAAAGCCGGTTTGGCGCCGGGCGACGAGATCGTGGCCATCAACGGCTATGAAATCGCCCGGCTCGATATCGAACAACTGCAGCAACTGTTGGGGGAGGCACGGCAGCACCAGGCCGAGCTGTTTGTGCGGCGTCCGGGAACGGCCAGAATCGAACGTCTGGCGATGACGCCCGCGGAGCTGCAAACACCTCCGGTGGAGCGCGCTTTCTTCGTGGCGGCAGGAATCGGCTATATCCGGGTCAGCAGCTTCGAAGAGAGCACCGCGCGACAAATTCGGGAAGCCATCGAAAAGCTCGGCGGCGCGCAACTGAAGGGGCTGGTCGTGGATTTGCGGAACAATCCGGGAGGACTGCTGACCGCCGCCGTCGACACCTCCTCTCTCTTTCTCAAACCCGGGTTGCCCATTGTCACGGTGCGCGGGCGCAACGTCCCCGAGCACACCGAAACCGTCTCGAAAATCGCGCAGCCTTACGGATTCAAACTCGCCGTTTTGGTGAATGAAAAGACGGCGAGCGCGTCCGAAATCTTCACGGGCGCCATGCAGGATCATGACCGCGCCACCGTGCTGGGTGTCCCCACCTACGGGAAGGGTTTGGTCCAATCGGTTTTTCCGCTGACCGAGGGCACCGGTCTGGCGCTGACCACCGCGCTTTACTACACGCCCAGCGGCCGTTCGATCCAAAAGCCACTCGATGCGGCGCAGTTTGAGCTCGCCGGCACCACCGCACACCCGAATGGCACTCAGAAATTCCATACCGACCAGGGCCGGACCGTCACCGGGGGGGGCGGCATTCAACCGGACATCGTCGTGTATCCGGAGGCGATGAATCGCCTGCGGATGGCGCTCGAGGCGAGCGCCTCGTTCCCGAATTACGCTACCGAATACCTCTCCCAGCACAAGGCGACGGCGGATTTCGAGGTCACACCCGAAATCCTTGACCAATTCCATGCCTGGCTGTCCGCTCGCGGCATCCAACCGGGTGTCGCGGAATGGTCGGTGGAGCGCAATTTCGTCCAGAACCGCCTCAAGACCGAGATCTTCAACCAGGCACTTGGGGTCGACAAGGGCGACGAAGTCGAAGCACAGCGCGATCCGGCTATCCGGAGAGCTTTGGACGTACTGGGCGGCTGAGCCTCTCCGCCACGCGTCACCCTCGGTGCCACCTGTCATAATGTAACCGGAGGCTGGTTTCGTGTCGACGCTCACATCGCCCGTTTCCATGTCGCTGGAGGATGAAAAGAACCCGTGGCTCGCTGCCGCCGCGCGCTTTGACGAGGCCGCCCAGCGGCTTCGATTGGATGACGGAATGTGCAAGGTCTTACGTTCGCCGGCTCGTGAGATCACGGTGCATATTCCGGTCCAGCTCGATGACGGCCGACTCGAGGTCTTTACAGGCTACCGGGTGCAGCATTCGATCGCGCGCGGCCCAGCCAAAGGCGGCATCCGTTTCGCGCCGGACGTGACTTTGGACGAAGTCCGCGCGCTAGCCTCCTGGATGACCTGGAAGTGCGCGGTCGTGAACATTCCGTTCGGCGGCGGCAAGGGTGGTGTGATCTGCGATCCCAACCTGCTCTCGCCCTCGGAACTGGAGAAGCTGACGCGCCGCTACGCCGCCGAGATCATGGACTTCATCGGGCCCGAACGCGATGTGCCGGCGCCGGACGTGAACACCAACGATCAGGTGATGGCCTGGATCATGGATACCTATTCCATGCACGCGCGCCACACCGTCACCGCGGTAGTGACTGGCAAGCCACTGGCGCTCGGCGGTTCGCGCGGACGGCCCGAAGCCACCGGCCGGGGCTGTATGATCGTCACGTTGAAGGCGCTGCAACGCTTGCGCCTGGCCCCCGAGAACTGCCGCGTGGTCATTCAAGGCTTCGGAAACGTCGGGGGCATGGCCGGGCGGCTGATGACCGCCAAAGGCTTCAAGATTATTTGCATCATCGAATACGACGGCGCCGTATACAACCCTGGAGGTCTCGACATCGGCGCCCTTGAAGCGCACCGGAAAGAGACCGGATCCATTCTTGGCTTTGCCGGCGGCGAAGACATCGACCGCGAGCAGGCGATGTTTCTCGAATGCGACGTGCTGCTTCCCGCCGCCACCGAAAACGTGATCACGTCACTGAACGCCGAGAAGGTCCGCTGTAAGATTCTCTGCGAAGGGGCCAATGGGCCGACCACGCCGGTGGCGGATCAGATACTCGCGGAAAAGAAGATCTTCGTCATCCCCGACATCCTGGCCAACGCGGGAGGTGTCACGGTTTCCTACTTCGAGTGGGTCCAGGACCGGCAGGGATTTTTCTGGAATGAGCAGCTCGTGAATCACCGGCTCGAGGAGATCATGGTGGAGAGCTTCGATGCCGTGGTGCACTACGCCGAGACGCACGGCGTCAACAACCGGACGGCCGCCTACATGCTGGCGCTTGATCGCGTGGCGTTCGCCATCAAACTCCGGGGCATTTATGCGTAGTGGAGCGGATGTCCTCTGACGCTTCCACGCCGCTGATGCGGCAGTACAACACCATTAAACAGCAGGCGCCGAACGCACTGCTGATGTTCCGCCTCGGCGACTTCTACGAGCTCTTTTTCGAAGACGCAGTGTTGGCGGCGCGTGAGCTCGAAATCACGCTCACAGCCCGTAACAAGGAAAAGGGCGCGGCCATCCCCATGTGCGGTGTCCCTTATCATGCGGCCGAGAGCTACATTGCGCGGCTGATCCAGAAGGGGCATCGGGTCGCGATTTGCGACCAAGTGGAGGACCCGCGTTTCGCGAAGAAGCTGGTCAAGCGCGAGATCACCCGCGTGGTCACGCCGGGCACGGCCATGGACGCGAGCCTGGTGCGGCCGCGTGAGAACAATTATCTGGCGGCGGTGGCGCGCGCGGGCTCACGGTCGGCCATGGCGTATGTCGATGTCTCGACTGGCGAGTTTCGAGTCACCGAATTGGAGGCGCCCGACGTTGCCGGCGCACTCGAGAATCTGGGCGCGCGCGAGGTTCTGTTTCCCTCCGACCTGCCGCTGCTCAGCGGAGAAGAGCGGGCCGGATCCCGCTTCGTCCGCACCGAGCTCGAGGATTGGATCTTCAGCCACGATTATGCCGACCGCACGTTGCGCGACCATTTCAAACTGCTCTCGCTCGACGGCTGCGGGCTCGCGAATCGTCCGGCGGCTGTCGGCGCCTCCGGAGCCATCCTCCACTACCTCCGCGACACGCAACGCGCCGCTCTCGACCATCTCGATCGCCCGACGTACTACGATCGGGCCGATTTCATGGTGCTGGACACCGTGACGGTACGGAACCTGGAGCTGGTCGAGCCTCTGTTCTCAGCCGATGCCGGCGGTCTCCAAGGCGCAGCCACAGTGCTGGCGGTACTCGACCAGACGCAAACCGGCATGGGCGGCCGCCTCCTTCGCCAGCGCCTTCTTCGTCCTTCCATGAATTGCGTGGAAATCGAGCAGCGGCTCGATGCCGCCGCTGAATTAGCACAGCAAACTATCTTGCGAACCGAGCTCCGGAAGCAACTCGCCGGCATCCTCGATATCGAGCGCCTCCTCGCCAAGGTGACGCTTGGCTCGGCCGGTCCGCGTGATCTGCTCGCGCTCGGCCGCTCGCTCGAGAAGATTCCCGCACTCAAGCGTTGCTTCGATACTCAGCAGGCAGTCCGGCTGCGCTCGATTCGCGAAAGTCTGGATGAACTGCCGGATGTCACCAATCTCATCCTGGAAGCGATTGCCGACGAACCGCCGCTCAACCTCGCGGATGGCGGGACGATCCGCGCCGGCTTTCACGCCGAACTCGACGAACTGCGCGACCTGAGCCGCAACGGCCGGCAATACATTGCGCAGATCGAAGCCCGCGAGCGGCAGCGGACCGGCATCCAATCGCTCAAAGTACGGTTTAACAATGTGTTCGGGTATTACATAGAGATCACGAAAGCCAACCTGCATCTCGCGCCCGCCGATTATGAACGCAAGCAGACGCTTGCCAACGCCGAGCGTTTCACCACTCCGGAGTTGAAAGATTACGAACGCAAAGTGCTGGATGCCGAGGAGAAGATCCTCGCGCTTGAGAAAGAGCTGTTCGCGGAGGTACGCAAGGCAGCGGCTGCCCAGGCACAGCGAATTCGCGCATCGGCTGGAGCCGTCGCGGAGCTCGATGCCACGGCTTCGCTCGCGCAGGTCGCCGTGGAAAACCGTTATCAGCGGCCCTCGTTTTCGAGTGATGGCGAAATGCGCATCATGGCCGGGCGGCATGCCGTGATCGAGCGACTGGCCGAACAGGAGTCCGGCCGATTCATCCCGAATGACCTGTATCTCAACGACGGCGCCGACCTGATTGCCCTAATCACTGGCCCGAACATGGGTGGCAAGTCGACCTATCTTCGTCAGGCCGCGCTGATTTCGATCCTCGCGCAGACGGGATCGTTTGTTCCCGCCGAGTCGGCGCGTCTGCCGATCATCGACCGGATCTTCACCCGCATCGGCGCTTCCGACAACCTGTCGCGTGGGCGGTCCACCTTCATGGTCGAGATGACTGAGACAGCGGTGATCCTGAACACCGCGTCGCCGCGCAGCCTGATCGTGCTCGACGAGATCGGCCGCGGGACGGCCACCTTCGACGGCCTGGCTTTGGCGTGGGCGGTGGTCGAGCACATCCACGTCAAGACCCGCGCGAAGACGCTTTTCGCGACGCATTATCACGAGCTCACCGAGCTTGCCGAGCAACTGGAAGGCGTTCGCAACCTGCGAGTCTCGGTCAAAGAGGCGGGCGATCACATCATCTTCCTGCGAAAGGTGGAGCCGGGCAAGGCCGACCGCAGCTATGGCATCGAAGTCGCGCGGCTGGCCGGCCTTCCACTCAGCGTGATTGAACGCGCCCGCGAGGTGCTGAAGCTTCACGAACGCACCGAGCACGTCGTCACCGAGGAGCTCTCACATCCCGAGCCGGGGCCGCTCCAGATTCAGCTCTTCGAGCCGGTGGGCTATGGCATCGCCGAACGGATTCGCGCCTTGAACCTTGACGAGTTGCGGCCGATCGAAGCGCTCCAATTGCTCAGTGAACTCCAGAAGGAGCTGAAACGCCCGTGAGAGTCGCGGGCGTGATGAGCGGCACCTCGCTCGACGGCATCGACGTCGCCATCGTCGAGATTCGCGGAGCCCAGATCCGGACCGTTGGCTTTCATTCAACGCCGTATCCGGAATCCACGCGCTCGGCGTTGCTCGGCGAACTGGATGCCGCGCGCCTCTCGCGGCTGAATTTTCAATTGGGCGAGCTCTATGCCCGCGCCGTCTGGAAGGCCGTGCGCCGCTTCGGCCCGGTTTCGCTGATCGGCTGTCACGGTCAGACCGTGTTTCATGAAGGCGGCGCGAACACGCTGCAAATCGGGGAGGCCTCAGTTATTGCCGAGGTGATGGGCGTCCCGGTTGTTTCCAACTTTCGCGCGCGCGATATCGCGGCTGGGGGCGAAGGCGCGCCGCTCGTTCCTTATGTGGATTTTCGTTTGTTCCGCCATCCGCGCCGCACTCGGATCGCGCTCAATATCGGCGGTATTGCTAACATCACCCATATTCCGCCGGGGGCGTCTGCCAAAGACGTGATCGCCTTCGATACGGGCCCCGGCAACATGGTGATCGACGCCCTAGCGCGGGAGTACACCGGAGGCCGCCAAAACTACGACCGCGGCGGCAGGATCGCGGCGTCCGGCTCGGTTCGACGAGAACTTCTCGACGACCTGCTGCGCGACCCCTACTACCGCCGCCGCCCACCCAAGAGTGCGGGCCGCGAGCAATACGGAGCGGAATTCGTCGAGCGTCTCAAGCGGACAAAGTTCCCTCTGCCCGACCTGATCTCCACAGCCACTGTTCTCACGGCGGCCACGATCGCGGCGGCGATCCGGCGATCGGTAAAAGGTCCGGCGGAGGTGATTGTATCCGGCGGAGGGGTCCACAATCCGCAGATCATGGGCCACCTCGCCGCGTTTCTGCCGACCGCGAGCATTGCGAGTTCCGCGGCCTACGGAATTGACCCCGATGGGAAAGAAGCCGTCGCGTTCGCGGTGTTGGCTTACGAAACGTGGCGACGCCGCCCCGCGAATTTGCCTTCGGCCACGGGCGCGCGGCGGACCGTGATTCTCGGCGCGATCACGCCTTAGCGGAAGCTCGGCTGCGCTTCCGCTGCCGGTTTGCGCGGTGCGACTGGGCCGCCAACGCGCATCTCCTGCCAGTCATAAGCGAGTTCCTTGCCGCAATCCAGGCAGGTAACATATGTTCCGAACCGCGATACGCCGGGGACCGGTTGGCCGGCGCTCTTCCGCGTGGGGGTGAGTGGAAAGGTCGTCCTCGAATGGGAACAGCCGAACAGCAGATTCACGACGCGATGCATACAGAATCCCCTTCACTTAAGTAGATACCAGATTTAGGACTAAAGTTGCAGTCCGTTTCAGATTAAAGTTAGGAGCAATGTAAGATTTAAGACACGTAGTTTCAGTGTAATTTCTATCGGAATTAGGGGTAAATCCTAGCGACCGAATAGGTTGGAAGCGATCGACTCGGCAATCTGTTGACCGTGGAAGCGCCCGTTCTCTATGAAGATTTCGTTCGTGTGCATTCCGGCAACGATAACCCCGGCCAGATAAATGCCCTGGCGCTCGCTTTCCAGCGTTCGGACGTCCGTTCGAGGTCTAAGTGTCTGCGGTTCCAATGTGATACCGGCGGCATTCAAGAACTTGAGATCGGGCTGGTATCCGATGAGCGCGAAAACGAAGTCATTTTTCAAAGAAATTTCGCCGTCCGGAGTGGCGACGCGAATCGAATCGGGTTGAATCTCGATCACGTGTGAATGAAAGTAGGCCTTGATTTCGCCGTTCTGGATTCTGTTTTCTATATTTGGTTTGATCCAATACTTCACTTTGCTGGAGATTCCCCCTCCGCGATGGATGAGCGTGACGCGCGCGCCGGTCCACCACAATTCCAACGCCGCGATCGCGGCTGAGTTCTTGGCTCCGATCACCGCCACGTCGTGATCGTAGTAGGGATGCGGTTCCTTGTAGTAGTGGATTACCTTGGCCAAATCTTCACCCGGCACGTTGAGCAGGTTCGGCACGTCGTAGTAGCCGGTGGCGAGCACGATCTTGCGGGCCTGATAGAGATGCTGGCATCCCAGACGGTCGGTCGTGAACATTTGAAACTGCATGTCTTCACCCGCGATCCGATCGACCCGCTCATATTGCCGGATATCCAGTTGGTAGTGCTGGGCGACGCGCCGGTAATATTTCAACGCTTCGGTCCGGTTGGGTTTTTCATTGAGGCTCGTCATCGGAATATTGCCGATTTCGAGCAGTTCCGGCGTGGTGAAGAAGGTCATGTTGGTGGGGTACTGGTAGAGCGAGTTCACTACGCACCCTTTGTCGACCAACACCGCGTTCACGCCGCGCTGCTTCAACTCGATGCCGCAAGCCAGGCCGGTCGGGCCGGCGCCCACCACCAGCGCGTCGAACGACTCGGTCACAGTTGGCTCTCGACCTCGCGATAAACCGCGTCTAACGCGTTGGCGAGCGCGCCGGGGTCTTTTCCGCCGCCTTCAGCCATGTCGGGGCGGCCTCCGCCTTTGCCGCCGGTCGCTTGCGCGACGGCGCCCACGAGTTTGCCCGCGTGCACCTTCGCGGTCAGGTCCTTGGTCACCGCAGAGACGATCGATACGGTGGAATCCTCCGCTGACGCCAGGACCACCACACCGGTCTTCCACTTGTTGCGCAGTGAATCGGCCAGGGCCCGCATCTGCGCGCGGTCCATCCCCTCGACCCGTACCGCCACCACCCGGACATTCTTGATGGTGCGCGCGTGCGACTCGACTTCGCCGACAGCCGACTGCGCCACCTTGCTCTTCATTTCGTCGAGTTGCTTCTGGCGCAGGCGCTCCGTCGCCAGCAGTTTCTCGACGTGCTCGATCAGTTCCGGTTCCGACGCCCGCACCATTTCGGCGATGCGCCGCAGCGTATCCGTCGATTCTTGATATTGCCGCAAGGCTGCCTCGCCGGTGATCGCCTCGATCCGCCTCACTCCCGCGGAAATGCTGCTTTCGGACACGATCTTGCAGACGCCGATGTCGCCGGTGCGGCTGACGTGGGTGCCGCCACACAATTCGCGGCTGAAACCCGGGACATTCACCACGCGCACCTGCTCGCCGTATTTTTCGCCGAACAACGCCATGGCGCCCGTGGAGATCGCCTGATCGAGCGGCAAAATGTTCGTTTCCACGCCGGTATTCCGCAGGATCTGCTCATTCATGAGGCGCTCGACTTCTTCGAGCTCAGCCCGGTCCATGGCAGCGTAATGGGTAAAGTCGAACCGCAAGCGGTCGGGCTCGACGACGCTGCCAGCCTGCTTGACATGCGTCCCCAGAACTTGCCGCAGCGCCGCGTGTAACAAGTGAGTGGCGGTGTGATTGCGCCGCGTGGCATCCCGAAGCGGTGTCGCGACCCGCGCTACGAGCACATCGCCGGCACGGATCGGCGCATGCGTCATCACTCGGTGAACCGTCAACCCCGGAACTCCCGGAAACGCCGTTTCGACGTCCGCGACTTTCTCGCCGTCGCCCGAGTACAGCGCTCCGCGATCTCCCACCTGTCCGCCGGATTCCGCATAGAACGGCGTCTGGTCGAACACCACTTCCGCTTTCTCGCCCGCGGACACTTCCGCCACCGGCTCGCGATTCACCAGCAAGCCAATCACGCGGGAAGTCGCATCGAGATCGTTATATCCGAGAAATTTCGTCCGCCCCTGCTCGACCAGCTTCTGGTATGCCGGCACCACCGCGCCCTTCTCGGCGCCTTTCCAGCTCGCCCGGGCGCGCTCGCGCTGCCGCTCCATCTCACGGCCGAAGCCCTGATGATCGATCGCAAGGCCGCGCTCGCGTGCCATCTCTTCCTGCTCATCGAGCGCCAGGCCGTAGGTATCGTAAAGCTTGAACGAAACTTCACCGGGTATCAATCCATCCTGCAGCGATTGGATCGACTCCTGGAAAACCTTCTCGGCCACCAGGAACGTGGTGGCATAGCGGTGCTCTTCGTCTTTCACAACGCGCGCGACGCGCTGTACGCTTTCGAGCAGTTCGGGATACGCCGGGCTCATCAGCTCGGCGACGAAGCCGGTGAGCTTATACAAAAACGGCTCTTCGGCACCCACCATGCGGGCGTTGCGCAGCGCGCGGCGCATGATCTTCCGCAGCACATAGCCACGGCCCTCGTTCGAAGGCAGCACGCCGTCTTGAATGAGAAACGTGGTTGAGCGCGCGTGGTCGGCGTTGATCCGAAGCACGGTGTCAACCCGGGCATCCGATCCCGGCGTCACATTCAACAAGTCCGCGCATTTGACTATGATCGGATGCATCAGGTCGTTATCGAAGACCGACGTCTTGCCCTGCATCACGGCCGCGATGCGGTCCAGGCCCATTCCCGTGTCGATCGAGGGACGCGGCAGCGGCGTGAGCTTGCCAGTCGCATCGCGATCGTATTGCATGAACACCAAGTTCCAGATCTCGACAAAGCGGTCGCCGGCATCGCTCGGAAATTGCTCATGCTCGCGCCCCGGCGCCGCGGTTTCCACACCCATGTCGTAATGGATCTCCGAGCACGGCCCGCAGGGACCGGTCTCGCCCATTTGCCAGAAGTTATCCTTCTCGTCCAGGCGGAAAATGCGGCTCCTGGAGACTCCCGCGACCTTCTGCCAGAGCCGCTCGGCTTCGTCGTCTTCGCGGAACACCGTGACGTAGAGCCGGTCCTTGGGAAGCCCGAACTCCTTGGTGATCAGGTCCCAGGCAAACTCGATAGCTTCGGCTTTGAAGTAATCGCCGAATGAGAAATTGCCCAGCATCTCGAAGAAGGTAAGGTGGCGCTTGGTGTAGCCGACATTCTCAAGATCGTTGTGCTTGCCGCCCGCGCGCACGCATTTTTGCGAGCTGGCGGCCCGCGTGTAATCCCGTTTCTCCAACCCGAGGAACACGTCCTTGAACTGGTTCATGCCCGCGTTGGCGAACAGCAGCGTAGGATCGTTCGCCGGCACGAGCGACGAACTCCGCACGACGCGATGCCCCCGAGCGGCAAAAAAGTCCAGAAAACGCTGCCTGATTTCGTGGCCAGTCACTAGGATTCCTTCGAGAAGATTGGGGTACAACACAATTGTATCGTGAGCCGGTATCGCACCTCGTCTGTCGCGCCGGCCGCGGACTTATAATGCGAGCCATGAGGATTCACTGGCTGGCATTCGCGGTGGCAACTCCGGTCATGGGGCAGTGGCTCCATTTGACGACGCCCGGGGTTCCGCGGCACGCTGATGGCTCGCCGGACTTGACAGCTCCGGCGCCCAAAACGCCCGACGGCAAACCCGATTTTTCGGGAATGTGGGTCGCCCGCGACGAACTGCCGTGCAATGCGAAGGAGCGCGGCGTCCAATGCACCGAACTGGCGCTCACCCCGCAGGTCATCAACATTTCAGCAGGCCTGAAGGACGGGCTCCCGTATCAGCCGTGGGCCGCCGACCTGGTCCAGAAGCGCCGGAAGGAATTGGGCGTGAATGATCCCCACACCCATTGCATGCCACCGAATTTTCCCCGCGCCTGGGCATTTCCCGAGTATCAGAAAATCCTGCAACATCCCGGCTTGCTGGTGGTGCTGCACGAATTCAACGCGAGCTATCGGCAGATCTTTTTCGATGGCCGCGGCTTCCCCGACGACATGGCGCCCGCCTGGAGCGGTTACTCGGTCGGCCACTGGGAAGGTGACCGCCTGGTGGTGGAGTCCCGCGGATTCCGCGATGATGGCTGGCTGGACACGACCGGCAACCCGATGACCGATGCCGCCCGCGTGCTCGAACGGATTCGCCGGCCCAATTTCGGTAGCCTCGAGATCGAAGTTACGGTCAATGACCCAAAGGCCTACACCCGGCCGTGGACCGTGACCATGCACGAGAAAGCCGTACTCGACACCGAAATGATCGATTTCATGTGCCTTGAAAACAACAAGGATCCCGCCCACATGAAGCCGCAGCAGTGAGCCTCGTAAATGGGCGAAGGCGGCGCTGGCCTTTTTGCAGTCCGACCCCGGAACCGAGATGGAGTTGTTTTTGCGAGGCCCTGAAGGCTTTCCGGAAACGCGTTTCCGGTTTTTACGAAAGGTTTGTTGCAAACACAGGAGTTGGCGGAGCGGATCCGGAAATGGGTAGCCGAAACCGGGTTGGTGGCCGGCGACCGGCTACCTTCTCCCCAATTCGATTATCGCGCGGGGCTACCAAAAGGCGCGGTGGGAGCGGGGTGGAGATCGGCGGACGGGCTTTATTTTGTTGGGGAAGAAATATTTTGAAAATCTGTTACTGAAAAAAGATCTCATCCGTTTGCGGCGCGGCGATGCTGACCGGGCAGGCGGAGGCGGACGCCGCAAAGGGACGAGATTTTAGAAAAGTGAGTTGCCGGGCGTCAGCGCGGGCTGGCGGATTTCGAGGCAGCCTTTTCCGGTCGGTAAAAGCTTGCCGGGATTCAGCCTGCCGTCGGGATCGAATACCTGTTTCAGGCGGCGGATTACATCCAGCGTCTCGGCCGTGAAGAGCTGGGGCATCAGCTCGTTCTTTTCCATCCCCACGCCGTGCTCACCGGTGATCGAACCACCCACCTGAATGCAGTGCGTCAGGATGTCTTCGCCGGCGGCGCGGGCCTTGTCGAGTTCGCCGGGCTTGCGGGGATCGAAAAGGATAATCGGGTGCAGGTTGCCATCGCCCGCGTGAAATATATTGCTGATCGTGAGCCCGTATTTCCGCGAAACTTCGCCGATGTAGCGCAGCGTCGATTCGACCTTGGTTCGCGGCACTACCCCATCCTGCACGTAGTAGGTCGGGCTGACCCGGCCGACCGCGCCGAATGCGTTCTTGCGGCCTTTCCAAAGCAGCTCGCGTTCCTCGGCGGTACGCGCCACGCGAAATTCGCGCGCGTGGCACAACCCGCAGGCCTGGCGCAGTTGCTCGGTCTGCTCTTCCACCAGTTCACTGAGCCCCTCTAGTTCGATCAGGAGCACCGCGGATGCATCCATCGGATACCCGGCATGCGTCGCTTCCTCGACCATGCGCAGCATGACGCCGTCCAGCATCTCGATCGCCACCGGCGTAATCGCCCGCGCCGTGATCTCGGCCACCGTACGGCCGGCATCCGCGCTCGATTCATAAATCGCCAGCACCGTCTTCACCATCTCGGGCTTGCGCATCAATCGCACCATGATTTTGGTGACCAGCACCATGGTGCCTTCCGAGCCGGTGAGTAAACCGGTGAGATCGTAGCCGGGCAGATCGGGTTCCATGCCGCCCGTATTCACCACCGAACCGTCCGGAAGCACCAGTTCCAGCCCCAGCACATGATTGGTGGTGACGCCATATGCCAGCGTGTGGGGGCCTCCGGCATTTTCCGCGACGTTGCCCCCGATTGTGCAGGCCCGCTGACTGGAAGGATCCGGGGCGTAGAAGTAGCCGGCATGCTGCACGGCGAGCGTGAGATCGAGATTCACCACTCCCGGCTGCACGACGGCGCGCTCGTTCTCGATATCGATTTCGAGAATCCGGTTCATCCGCGCGAACGCCACCGTGATGCCGCCTTCCCGCGGGATGGCGCCGCCCGAGAGTCCCGTGCCCGAGCCCCTGCCGACCAGAGGCACCTGGAACTCACGCGCGATTTTGACGACCGCGGCAACCTCCTCCGTCGTTCGCGGAAAGACGACCAGGTCGGGGCGGTGCTTGTCGATGCTGCCGTCGTACTCGTAAATCGCCAGATCTTCAGGCCGGTGGAGATAACCCCGCGACCCCACGAGATCGGCGATCCGTTGCTGGCAGGCGGCCGGGAGCATGCTTACAGCTTAAGTCCCCTCAGGTACTCGCGAAAAGGGCCGCCCAGATCCGGCCGCCGGAGCGCGTATTCGACCGTCGCCTTCAGGAACCCCAGCTTGTCCCCGGCATCATAGCGCGTCCCGTCGAACCGGTATCCGTAAATCGGCCGCGAGCGCAGCAGATGCCGCATCGCGTCGGTGAGTTGGATCTCGCCGCCCGTGCCCGGATTGATGCTCTGCACCGAATCGAAAATGTCGGGCGTCAGCACATACCGTCCAATGATCGCCAGGTTGGAAGGAGCTTCCGACGCCTTCGGCTTCTCCACCAGGTCGCGGATCCGGAAAACCCGGTCATTGGTGTTGTGATAGCTGACCGGCTCCGCATCGATGCAACCATAGGCTGATATGTTTTCGCGCGGCACCTCCATGACGGCCAGCACCGGCGAACTGAAAAAAGTGTAAACGTCGAGCAGTTGCCGCAGACACGGCGTTTCGGCCTCGATCACGTCATCGGCCAGCACTACCGCGAACGGCTCCTGGCCCACCAGATCCATCGCCCGCAAGACGGCGTGGCCGAGGCCCAGCGCCTCCTTCTGGCGAATGTAGGAAACGTCGATCATGTCCGAGATATTGCGGACGATCGCCAGCAGGTCTTTCTTGCTGCGCGTCTCCAGCAGATTTTCCAGCTCGAAGCTGACGTCGAAATGATCTTCAATCGCGGACTTGCCGCGGCCCGTCACGATGATGATGTTCTGAATGCCGGAATGGAGTGCTTCCTCGACTCCGTACTGGATGATGGGTTTGTCCACAATCGGCAACATCTCTTTCGGCTGCGCTTTGGTGGCGGGGAGGAATCGCGTGCCCAGCCCCGCGGCAGGAAAAACGGCTTTTCGTACTTTGGCTGGCATCATTTACAGTTTCCTGGTCCGAGTCGAAATTGGCAAGCCACTGTCTAAACAGAAGCAAATTTTCGCTCACCGCCTTGACGGCGGCATGTCCCTCATATAAAATCGCTGACACTTCGAATTTGCTTTGGGGTTAACCTGGGGTCCAGGCGAATTCGGGAATGCCCTAACTGAGGAGGCATCACGTCGTGCGGGTTCGTTCGCTAGCTCTAGCTCTATTCGCTGTCTCTTTCTCCGCGTTCTCACAATCCGATCGCGGCACCATTACAGGAACCATCGCCGATCCGGCGGGCGCCGTCGTCGCCAACGCCGCGATCGAAGCGAAAAATGCCGCCACCGGCGCGGTCTATCAGGCGGCCAGTTCGGGTACCGGCAATTACACGATTCCGCAGTTGCCTGCCGGCACCTACGAACTTGACGTGACGGTTCCCGGCTTCAAGAAATATGTGCGCAGCGGGTTGCAGGTGGAAGTCGCCGGCACAGCCCGTATTGACGCTGTGCTGGAAGTCGGCAATGCCACCGAGTCGGTCACCGTCGAAGCAGCCGCTCCGTTGCTCAAAACGGAAGGCGGCGAGGTGAGCACCAACATCGCCACCAACACGTTGGATGACCTGCCGATTCTCACTCTCACTGGCTCGGCGGCGGCGATCGGAAGCGGAAACAGCTTGGGCAATATCCGCAATCCATTGTCCGCGGTCCAACTGCTGCCGGGGGCGCGCATCCAAACGGATGGCATCTTGCGAATCAACGGCATGCCCTCCAACTCGCAAGCCATCAACATTGAAGGTCAGGACGCCACCAACGGATTCTTCAAACAGCAGAACCAGGTAAACCAGGCGGGTGTCGAAGCCATCCAGGAAGTCGCGATCCAAACCAGCAATTTCGCGGCGGAGTATGGGCAGGCAGGCGGCGGCTACTTCAACTACACGATGAAATCGGGGCAAAACCAGATTCACGGGAGCGCCTATGACTATTTCGTGAACGAAGCGCTGAACGCCGGACTGCCGTTCACAGACGCCGGAACGACGAACTCGTTACGGAACGGACAGCATATTCGCAACGCTCTGCGGCAGAACGACTACGGATTCACGCTCGGCGGACCGGTATTTATTCCGAAAATTTTCAACGGTCACGACAAGACATTCTTCTTCTTCAGTTTTGAGCAGTTTCGGCAGAGCGCAAACATCAGCAATACGTTCGGAGTCGTGCCCAACGCGGCGTACCGCGCTGGGAATTTCCAGGGGGCCCTGACAGGCACGTGCAACGGACCCGATCCGATCGGCCAGCAAGTCTGTCAGAATGAGCTCTTCGACCCGGGCACAACGCGGGTGGTAAACAACGCCACGGTGCGGGACCCCTTCCCTAATAACACGATTCCGCAAGCGTCGTTCGATCCCACCGCGAAGATCATCCAGGACATGATTCCGCAGCCGAATGCGCCTGGCCTGCTCAATTACCAGGCCCCGGCGTACTCGAATTACCGGCACACCACGATTCCGTCGGTGAAGATCGATCAGAACATCAGCGCCAAGATGAAGCTGGCTGGGTATTATTCCGCGACGAAAACCTACTCGCCGCAAACCAACGGCTTCACACAACCCTACACCGCGCTTCAGCCGCAGAACGCGCTGGCGCAGACGATCCGACTCAACCTGGATACGACGCTGACGCCCACACTGCTCTTGCACATCGGCGCGGGTTATTTGGAGACATCGAATCCCCAGGACGCGCCCCACTATGACCAGCATCAACTATTTCCGCAGGGCATTCCGTTCACGGTGAACAAT
>DASXAK010000063.1:0-7093 GCA_036406715.1 Bryobacteraceae bacterium
ACGCCCACCGCGATCAAGCCGCGCCGGCTCTTCGTGTCCGCGATCCTTCCCAGCGGCAGCCCCATGAAGGTGTAGAACAGCCCGAAGGCCAGCCCCTGCAGCAGCCCGACGCGCGTATCGCTGATCCCGAGGTCGCTCTTCATCGGCCCGACCAGCAAACTGAGAATCTGCCGGTCCATGTACGACAGCATGTAGATCGCGGTGAGCGCCAAGACGACATACCACGCATAGCGCGTGCCCGCTTGCGCCTCCACGCCCGCCGCCTGCGCCTTCGAAACCGGTACGGTCATGCGAGGGACCATTATATGTCGAGCACCGGCGATCTTGCTCGCCGCCGCGCCCTTTGCCGCCCGATGAATTCCCCTTCCG
Organism: Bryobacteraceae bacterium; assembly: GCA_036406715.1. Taxonomy (GTDB): domain Bacteria; phylum Acidobacteriota; class Terriglobia; order Bryobacterales; family Bryobacteraceae; genus PSRJ01. Next base: position 370 of record DASXAK010000063.1, read on the forward strand.
CTTCGCCTATAATTCGGACAGTCGTCGCATATGGCGGACATTTTCGTGAGCTATTCCCACGAAGACCGTGACTGGGTCGTACGCTTCAGCGAAGTCTTGCGAACAGCCACCGGTCACGACGTCTGGTGGGATCACAATATCCGTCCCGGCGAACAGTTTGATGACGCCATCGAACGAGCGTTGGACGGGGCCGCTTGCGTGGTTGTGGTGTGGTCTCACAATTCTGTGAATTCCCGATGGGTGAAGACCGAAGCGCGCGAAGCCTGCCGGCGCAACATTCTGGTGCCCGTCAGGCGGGAACAGGTCGAACCACCGCTCGAGTTCCGCTCGTTCGAAACGGCGGACTTGAGCGGCTGGCAGGGCGACCCCGAGCACCCGAATTTCGTCGAGTTTGCCAGCGAACTGCGCGAGATGCTGGAGTCTCCGCCCGGTGAAGGAACCCATGCCCCGGCCAATTTCGTGCATTCGGTCTCCGTGCCGCCCCCTCCGGCTGCTGCGCGACCGTCGAACCGGCGTCTGATGATCGGGGCGGGCGCGGCTGCCTTGCTTCTGGCGGCGGCAGTTGGAATCGGAATCATCGGAAGACCCGAACCGCGCGCGACCGGCGAGCATACAACAGCTGCCGCGTTGGCGCCCACCGCTCCCCGTCCCGATCTTCCGCACCTCACTTACGGCACGTGGACGCTCCTCAACGCGATCGACGACGATCATGAGGATTGGAGCAACTCGGCGCTGAAGTTCACCTCTCAGGAGGAAACGCCGGATGGGTTGTCCTTTCGCGGAGTCTTTACCTGGAGGCTCCGCAATAATCTGGCCGGAACCGAGGAGTTTGAAGGCCACTACGTCGCATCGACCCGGCAGTTATTCTTTGAGGGCCGGGCGGTCGCCGACGCGCCCCATACGGGCGGGCGAATCCTGGCCCTCGGTTCGTATGCCGCGGTATTGTCCCAAGATGAACGCAGGATTGTGAATGGCCGCTGGGGCGTAACCCAGTTGAACGACGACGCCGGCGTCGCAGGCCGATGGGAGGCCTTCCGCTGATCGCCGCGCCGCCAGGATGGCGGCCCTCACTCTCCAGTGGGGGATTTGCGGCGGCGAAGGGTCAACGGCGCGCTGAATTCTCCTTGGCGATACGTTCCGGCGAGTTCCGTTTTCTCCTGATTCAATGTTGCGCTGTACGAAGAGCCCAAGTTCTTGAACTCGATCGCGACGTTCGCCTCGGTTTGCGTCACGGCGGTCACCGGAATCTCCAACTCTCCGTTGCTCAGGTCCACCAGCTTGCCGCTTGCCGTCCCATCCGCCCGGTTTGCGAGCGCCAAAATGACATGGATTTCCCTGCCGGTCGCGCTTACCGTGCCGTCCCAGTTTCCTTCCAGCTCCTTGCCAATTCGTGCAATCCGCGCCGGCTGATCGATCTGCGCCGCTCCCTCGCGTTTCAGACTGAACGGGATCGAATAATTTTCAAACGTATACCCGCCCAGAATCTCTTTCCCGTCGGCCGAGATCTCGCCCGCGAACGGTTGATCGACGCGGCCTTCGAACTTGATAGACTTTCCCTCCACGGTAATCTTCCGCAACGGAAGGCCTTTCAGATTTTCTTGCGGATTGCTGAATGTCCCGATCAGTTCTCCCTTGGCATTCTTCGCCAAGTCGATGGTGAACCGGATTTCCCGGTCGGGAATCTGAATGGTTCCCGTCCAATGGCCGGACGGATCCACCGTCGATTGGGCAAGCAGTGACGCCGCTGGTACGAAGAGCAGCGCGGTGAATACGAACAGGCGATTTCGTTTTTGCATACACCTCTCCTTTACGAGTTGTTGGATGGTTACGATTTGTGAATCAGCGAGCGGTTAGAAGTCCCGGCGTTGGATGTTGATCACGGCTCCATACAACAGCGCCGCCGAAAGCGCTACCCGCACCAAAAGCCCACGCCAGGGCAGATCGCCGGCGTAGGCAGAACCCGAGCTCGTCGCGTCGAAGACCATGTAACCCGGCGCGATGTGAAGAAACGGCCTCACGATGCTGACGCCGATCGCTACCCCTAGCGCGATCAGCAACGGCCGCCAGATATCGGTGAATACGGTTGAGAGAAAAAACGTCAGGCTGAAAAACACGCTGGCGGCAATCCACAGAGCCATGCTGTTCAGCAGCGTCTCGCCGGCCCCGTAACTCTTCCCGACCGAGGGAGAGAACAGCGGGATCATCAGCGAAGCCCCTACCGTCAGCACGCCTAACTCGGCGAGTCCAGCCGTGGCCCTGGTCGCCAGCAGTTTTTTCCGCGACACTGGCATCGACAGCGTGAACAGCGCCGCCCCTCCCGCAGCTTGGGAAAGCAATCCACCGCTTCCGAGCAAAATTCCAAACAGCGAGGCGATCTGCCTCAGATTCTTCGCAAACCACTGCGACACGATATAGCTTCGGTAGTCGGCCACCTGTGCCGCCGACTCCCGGATCTCCTGCCCCAGCTTTCCATTCGGATCGATCGTGGCCGCCAAGGGAAGCAGGCCCATCACTTTCGGCCAGACCAGAACGACGCTCGCCGCCACGCAACTCGCCACCAGCAGGCCGATGAGGAACACCCAGCGAGTTTCCATCCACGACTTGTACCAAAGCATATTCACTGCTCCTCTCGAACCGTTTCCAGGAAAATGTCTTTCAGGGTTACCGGAACCACATCCACTGATATGGGCTTCCATGCGCGCGCCTCTTCGATGACGGCGTCCGCTCCCGCGCTCGAGAGCACGGTGATCGAACGGCCGTTGCGTTGGGCCCGCACGATACCGGCCGCGCGGAAGGCCGGCGCAGGCGCCTCTCCATCGAAAACCAGTTGGACGCGGCGGAATCTTTCGCGCAGCTCGTCGAGCGCGCCCGCCACCACCGCGCGGCCGCGATGAATAATCGACACGCGGTCGGCGATCTGCTCCACTTCGGCGATCTGGTGCGAAGAAAAAAAGACGGTGGCGCCTTCGCCGCTCACGTACGCCACCAGCGCCTGCAGGACTTCCTCAGTCACCGCCGGGTCCAGTCCCGCCGTCGGTTCGTCGATCATCAGCAACTCGGTCCCGCGGCACAACGCCAGCAGCAGCATCAGTTTCGATCGCGTGCCGAGCGACAAGGCCTTCACTCTCCGATCCAGCGGCAACTCGAACGCGCGGACATATCGCTGCTCCAGGTCGCGCCGCCATTTCGGATAGAACGCCGCCGTGAAGCGAATGATCCGCTCCACGGTCATGTAGCCGTACAGGCTCTTTTCTTCGCTGACAAAACCGGTGCGGCTGCGGATGTCGACGCTGGCGTTCCGATCGCCGGCGGCCAATCCGAATACCCGCGCCGCTCCGGCAGTTGGCCGCGCCATCCCCAGCAGTACTTTCATGGTGGTCGTCTTGCCCGCGCCGTTGCGTCCCAGAAATCCATAGATCGAGCCCGCGGGCACCTGCAGATCCAGGCCGCGAAGCGCCTCTACGCCGTCGTAATTTTTCCGCAGGGCACTGGTTTCGATAGTCAGCCGGTCACTCACGATTTCCTCCACGCGCCAAGCCCGCCAGTTCCGCTTCGAACAGCCGCCGGATCTCTTCTTCGCTGAGCCCTTCCGCGCGGAGTTGCTTCACCGCGGCGGCAACTGTGGTTTGAGCGGCGCGCAACTTGTCCGTCAGCTTCTTCGCTCCGGAATTTCGCGAGACAAAAGCGCCGGCCCCGTGCCGCAGCTCGATGATGCCTTCATGCTCGAGTTCGCGGTAGGCTTTCGCTACGGTGTTCGGGTTGATCACGAGTTCCTCCGCCAGTGGCCGGATGCCGGGCAGTTGCTCTCCTGGCCGCAGCGCGCCGGTTTCGATAGCGTGTTTCACCTGGTCCATCAGTTGGAGATAGATGGGAACACCGAGCGACGGATTGGGCCGAAAGAGCATCATGCAACTGTGCTACTGATATAGCACAGTGCTACTGTGCCACGCGAAGACCGTGCTGTCAACAGAAAAAACGTACTATTCCTAAACGCGGGACCGACCGCCTCCCATCTGTAACCCATACACACTTCTTATAGATATTTTTCTTGACGTCCCACTATATGTTGGGGCAAGATGACGAAGTCCCCCGAAATGATGAACCCTGAGGAGGGTGAGAGATGGGCCAGCTTTCCGTTGATCTGAGTGCGAAAATAGAAGTATTGAAGACCAAAATTACCGCTAGATCCGGGCAGGGGATTGCCTTTCCCCGGTACTTTACCGCCCGCCTGGCGGCTGGCAAAACCCCGTATGACGACGTCCAGTGGGAGACCCGGACGGCCTCCATCGGCAATGATAAAGGCTCTGTTATCTTCGAACAGCGCGATGTCGAGGCGCCCGCCGACTGGTCCCAGACGGCTACCAACATCGTCGCCAGCAAGTATTTTTACGGCAAGCTCGGATCCCCGGAACGCGAGACCAGCGTGGCCCAACTGGTTCAACGCGTCGTAGACACCATCACCGGGTGGGGTACAAAGGATCACTATTTTAAGACCACCGAAGACGCGGAGAACTTCCGCAGCGAGCTCGCCCACCTCATGCTCAGCCAGAAGGCCTGCTTCAACTCGCCAGTCTGGTTCAACGTCGGCGTGAAAGACGCGCGCGGCTACGGCTGGGTCTACGACCAGGCCGCCGGCAAGATCGGCAAGCTCGAAACCGGCGAGACGCGTCCGCAGTGCTCGGCCTGCTTTATCGTCTCGGTCAAGGATTCGCTCGAATCCATTCTCGATCTCGCAAAAACCGAAGGCATGTTGTTCAAGTGGGGGTCGGGGACGGGCTCCAACCTGTCCCCGCTTCGGGAAGAAGATGCCGTGCTCTCCGGCGGCGGCCGCGCCTCCGGCCCGCTCTCCTTTATGAAAGGATTCGACGCTTTCGCCGGCGTCATCAAGTCCGGCGGCAAGACCCGCCGCGCTGCGAAGATGGTGATCCTCAACGTCGACCACCCCGATGTCGAGGCCTTCATCTTGTGCAAGGCCAAGGAAGAGAAGAAGGCGTACACGCTGGTCGAAGCCGGTTACGATTCGTCGCTTGACGGCGAAGCCTACAGCTCCATCTTTTTCCAGAACGCCAACAACTCCGTCCGCGCCACCGACGACTTCATGGAAGCCGTGACGCGCGATGGCGAGTGGTGGACCAAGCGCGTCGGCTCCGGCGAGCCCGTGAATCGCTACAAAGCGGGCGACCTGATGCGGCAGATCGCCGAAGCCACCCACCAGTGCGGCGACCCCGGCATGCAGTTCGATACTACGGTCAACCGTTGGCACCCGTGCAAGAACACCGCACGCATCAACGCCTCGAACCCTTGCTCGGAGTACATGTTCCTTGACGATTCGGCCTGCAATCTTTCTTCGCTGAACCTGATGAAGTTCGTCGGTCCCGACGGCCAGTTTGACGTCGAAGCGTTCCGCCACGCGGTGGACACCATGATCCTGGCGCAGGAAATCATCGTCGACAACGCCAGCTATCCGACCGAGAAGATCGCCGAAAACTCGCACAACTTCCGCCCGCTCGGATTGGGCTTCGCCAACCTCGGCGCGCTGCTGATGTCGATGGGCATCCCGTACGACAGCGACCAGGGCCGCGATTTCGCCGGCGCGATCACCGCTGTCATGTGCGGTCAGGCGTACCTGACCAGTTCGCGCATCGCCGAATCCACCGGCCCCTTCCCCGGCTACATCCTCAATGAGCAGCCGTTCCTCGAAGTGATCCGGATGCATCGCGACGCCGCCGGCCGCCTGAACCGCCACAACCTGCCCACCGCCCTCTTCGAAGGCGCGCAGAGCTGCTGGGACGACGCCTACGATTCCGGCCGCCGCTACGGCTACCGCAACGCCCAGGTCACCGTCATCGCGCCCACCGGGACCATCGGGTTCATGATGGATTGCGACACCACCGGCATTGAGCCCGATCTCGCGCTCATCAAATATAAGAAGCTGGTCGGCGGCGGCGTCATCAAGATCGTCAACAACACGGTTCCGGCCGCGCTCATCAAGCTCGGCTACTCGCCCGCGCAAGTTGAGAAGATCGTCAGCCACATCGATTCCACCGGCACCATCGAAGGCGCTCCCGATCTGAAGCCCGAACACCTGGCCGTCTTCGATTGCAGCTTCCGCCCGCAGAACGGCACGCGCTCCATCCACTACATGGGGCACGTCCGCATGATGGCTGCCGTGCAGCCGTTCATCAGCGGCGCGATTTCCAAAACCATCAACATGCCCGAGGAATCCACGGTGGAAGACATCATGACGGCTTACACCGAAAGCTGGAAGCTCGGCCTGAAGGCCGTCGCCATTTACCGCGACAACTCCAAGAAGGTGCAGCCGCTCAGCTCGGGTTCGGGCAAAGGCGAAAAGAAAGCGGTCGCCGTTGCTGCCGCCGCCCCCGCGACCATCGAAAAGGTGGTTTACCGCCCGGTCCGCCGCAAGTTACCCGACGAGCGGCGGTCGATCACGCACAAGTTTTCGATTGGCGGCCATGAAGGCTACATCACGGTCGGCATGTATGAAGACGGGCTGCCCGGCGAAGTCTTCATCACGATGGCCAAGGAAGGTTCGACCATTTCCGGTTTGATGGACGCCTTCGCCACCGCCATCAGCTTCAACCTGCAATACGGCGTCCCGCTGAAGTTCCTGGTCGACAAATTCGCGCACGTCCGTTTCGAGCCGAGCGGCTGGACCGGCAACCAGCAGATCCCGTACGCAAAATCGATTATCGACTACATCTTC
>DASXAK010000064.1:0-2852 GCA_036406715.1 Bryobacteraceae bacterium
GCGGCATTCATCGCCGGCTCAACGTGTTCCTGGCCGGCCTTGGAGAAGGTGCCGACGACTTCGCTCGGCTTCGCCGGGTTAATGGACTTGATTTTGCCGTCGGTGGTGACCTTCTTGCCGCCGATCACCAGCGGGTACTCGCGGCCGAGTTCCTTGCGGACTTTCTCGATGGCTGCTCGCATGGCCGCTGCGTTCTCTGGCTTCGAGAAGTCAACGGAGGGTTCGTTCTTAAAAGAAGTAAGGTGCGAAATGAGGGGCTCCGGCGGAGCCTGTACGGTCGCCATAAATGCGGTCCTCTCTGTCGAATCAGGGCTGGGGGCCCAAACTTCAATTCTACACCGGGCAGATAGGAGCGGCGAGGCGCCGGCTACAGGCCATTCACTCTGAAACGATGCCTAGTGCTGTGGATCAAAGTCGATTCGCACGGTCAGCAGGTTCGTCCCCATCAGCCTGACGGCGGCGGCGTTCGACGAGCTGCCGGGATGCTCCCGTGACAGCCATCGCTGGCGCTCGAGTGGATCGTCGTCAGGCATCAATGTCGCGTTGCCAGCTTTCCAGCGCATGCGGAACCCCTCCCGAACTTTCACTCGCACGCGCGGGTTATGGGTGATGTTTCGCACGTAGCCTGCTTCCATGCCATGCTCGGCAATGATCCATAACTGGTCGCCTACGCGCCCATCGCCTACGGGCGTGCGGCGCGGCTTGCCGCTCTTGCGGCCGACAGTTTCAAGTAACGCATAGCCAGGTGGCACGATTCCCAGCGCAAACATGATCTTGATAGGCGGGTTGAGCAGGTATTTCTGGAGTGCGTGAACGATCCTCCGCTTCATTCGTAACCGCCTTCCCTTGGTTTGGTAGGAGCGCAACCGAGGTTCGTCTTGTATAACCTGCCGGACTCGCGACTACAATGCCCGTCGGAGGAATGCATGGGGAAATCGCGCAGGCAGTTCTTGACGGTCACCGGGGCTGGGTTGATCGGAGCGGCGGTGACGCCGCGGTCTTTTGGACAGGAGCCGCAGCAGCCGTCAACGCCGGTGCCGCCTCAGCAGCAGACGACGCCGGGAGCGCCGACCGCGTTCGGGACCGGTCCGCTGATGGGACCGGAAATCACGCCGCAGACGATCACCGAGGCGGAAAAGCTGGTGCAGATCGAGATGTCGCAGCCCGACGTGGAGCAGGCGGCGGCGAGCTGGCGTCGAAACTTGGCAGCACTCTACGAGCGGAGAACGGGTCCGAAGAAGATCGAGATTCCCGACACGCTGGCGCCGGCGACGACGTGGAATCCGGTGATTACCGGCGAGAACGTTGTTGCCAAGCAGGATAGGTTTGTCCGCAGTCCTGCCGATCCTGGTCCGCTGCCGAAGAACGATGAGGACATCGCGTTTGCGCCGGTGACGAAGCTGTCGCGCTGGATCGAGCAGAAGAAGCTGACCTCGACGCGGCTCACGCAGATCTATCTCGAGCGCATCCGCAAGTACGATCCGAAGCTGCGGTGCGTGATCACGCTGACGGCAGATCACGCGCTGGCACAGGCGAAGCAGGCGGATGCGGAGATCGCGGCGGGCAAGTATCGCGGGCCGTTGCACGGGATTCCGTTCGGCGTAAAAGACCTGCTCGATACCGCAAACATTCCGACAACCTGGGGCGCGGAGCCGTATCGCGATCGCGTGCCGAAGAAGGACTCGACCGTGGTCGCGAGGCTCTACCATGCGGGCGCCGTTTTGATTGCGAAGCTGAGTTTGGGCGCGTTGGCGCTGAACGATGTGTGGTTCGGCGGACAGACGATGAACCCGTGGCTACTGGAGGAGGGTTCGTCGGGATCGAGTGCCGGTCCGGGCGCGGCGACCTCAGCGGCTCTCGTGGGGTTTTCGATCGGCAGCGAGACGGGCGGAAGCATCATCTCGCCAACGATGCGGTGCGGCATCGTTGGATTGCGTCCTACGTATGGGCGCGTGCCGCGAACCGGAGCGATGACGCTGTGCTGGACGCTCGACAAGCTTGGGCCGATGACTAGGTCAGTGGAAGACACGCTGCTGGTGCTGCAGGCGATCAGCGGGCCGGATCACGGCGACCTGGAAAGCCTGCCCAGCCCGTTGACTTTCGATTCTAACTCCAACGTTAGACGCCTGAAGGTCGGTTATTTCCCAAAGTGGATGCAGGAAGCTCCGGCGACCGAGGTGGATCGCGCGGCGCTGAAAGCGGTCGAGAAGGCGGGGATGACGCTGAAGGAAGTCTCGCTTCCCGACTGGCCGTACGATTCGCTGAACCTCATTCTTTTCGCCGAGGCGGCAGCATCATTCGAGCAGTTGACGCTGAGCGGCCACGACAAAGAGCTGAAGATGCAGGTGCCGGATGCGTGGCCGAATCTGTTCCGGCAGTCGCGGTTCCTGTCGGCGGTGGACTTCGTGCAGGCGGACCGCTTCCGGCGCAGAGTCGCGGAGGAGATGGCACGCGTGATGTCCGAGGTCGACATGCTACTTGTGCCGTCGTTGCGCGACGAAATGCTGGTGATCGCGAACAACACGGGGCATCCCTCGCTGACGCTGCGTGCCGGATTCGTCGAAGTCAGCGAGGCGCGCAGTGACTGGGCACCAGATCCGAAGAATCCGTTGCCGAAGTTCTCGCCGCCGAGAAGAGTGCCGCACGGAATCACTCTCATCGGACGGTTGTTCGACGAGGGCACGTTGGGGAGCGCGGGGATGGCGCTGGAAAAGATATTCAATGTCATGGATCAGCGACCGGCGGGATTTTAGTTTCGAATTGTGCGCGTGGGCGAGGACGCCCACGCTACACGGCAGAGTGTTGTACCACTGTGCTCTGGGCCGCGGCTGAGGAATGCTTTTCCGGGACAG
>DASXAK010000065.1:0-2766 GCA_036406715.1 Bryobacteraceae bacterium
CTCCACGAGATCCGGAACAGCGTTGCCGCGATTCCGGGCGTCCGCGACGTGGCGCTTACTTGCGCCGTCCCGTTGCAAGGCTCGTGTTACGGCATGCCCATGCAGCCCGCAAACCGGCCCGTGGTCGACCGAGCGAACCGGCAGGGCGGCTTCTACAAGATCGTCGGCCCCGAGTATTTTCGGACCGTTGGCATCAAGCTCCGCAAAGGCCGGTTTTTGACCGAACACGACGCCCACGGCGCACCGCCGGCCCTCCTCATCAACGATCGTCTGGCGAAGCGAGATTTTCCTCATGTAAACCCCATCGGCCAGCGCATTCTGATTCAGGAGATCATCCCCGGCAAAACGCAACTCGGTTCGGAGATCGCCTGGGAAGTGGTCGGCGTGATCGCGGATGAAAAGGTGAACGGCCTCAACGACGAGCGGAGCGCCGGAGTTTATGTGAGTAACGAACAGACCCCTTCCTATTTCATAAGCTTGCTCGTGCGCGCTAACGGCGATCCGCGAAAGCTGCAGAAATTCATCACGGCCGCCATTCGCGGCGTCAACAAGGACCAGGCGATCAGCGATATCAAGACACTCGATCAGATCAAGGACGAAACCACCTTCGGACAGCGCATCGAAGCCGCATTGCTCGCGGTGTTCGCGGCGGTTGCCCTGCTGCTGGCCGCGATCGGAATATACGGCGTAATCTCGTACTCGGTCGCGCAGCGCACGCACGAAATGGGTATCCGCGCGGCGCTGGGGGCCTCGGCCGGCAGCCTGCTTCAACTGGTGCTCTATCGCGGCCTGGCGCTAACAGTCATTGCCCTGGCGATCGGGCTCGGCGGTTCCTTCGGTCTGACCCGAGTGATGACAACCCTGCTCTACGGTGTCGGCGCCCGCGACCCGATGACGATGGGCGCCGTCGCCGCGATCCTCGCTGCCGTCGCGCTGGCCGCCTGCTACATCCCGGCCCGCCGCGCCACACAAGTCGATCCGACCATCGCCCTTCGATACGAGTGAAACCGCTGCTCGTGCTGCATGCACCGAGCGTTACGATAAGGACCGATGCGCTTCACCCGGCGACAATCTCTGTACATATTGAGTTCCGCCGCGGCCGCCGCCGAAACGGATCTGGTTGCGCAATGGCGCCAGATCGCCCGTTCCACCGACGGAACGATCGGCGCCGCCGCGCTCCATCTGTCTTCGGGCGCACACGCCGCCCTCAACGGCGATGACCGGTTTCCTCTCGCCAGCGTCTGCAAACTGCCAGTGGCCGCTCACATCCTTGCAATGGTGGACGAGGGAAGGCTTCGCCGGGACCAGGAAATCGAGGTCCTATCTCTGGACATCTTTCCCTGGGTGAGCGAAATTGCGAAGCGCTGGCCGCAGCAAAAGCGTTTCCCGCTCGATGAGATTTTGGAGTTGATGGTCGCGCGCAGCGACAACACCGGAATCGAAACCTGCTTTCGCATCGGAGGGGGAGCCCCCGCCCTGGCGGCGCGGCTCAAGCAATGGGCTGTCGAAGGCATCCGCATCGATCGCGGCGAGGAGCAGATCGCTCTGGATGCCGTCGAAGCTCACTATCCGGCTCGCGAGCAATGGACCAGCCAAATGTTTACACGCCTCATCTCGCAAGCCACGCCCGCCTCCAGGAAGCGCGGCATGGAGCGGTATCTCACCGATCCTCGCGACACCGCCACGCCCAACGCGACCGTTCAGTTGCTGGCGCGTGCATTCCGCGGCGAGCTACTTTCGAAATCCTCAACGTCGCGCCTGATGCAAATTCTGAAGGCCACCGTCACGGCCCCTGCGCGCATAAAGGGTTTGCTTCCGGAAGGAACGGTCGTGGCGCACAAAACCGGCACCTGGACGACGGTGAATGGTTTGAATGGCGCCACCAATGATGCCGGCGTGATCTTCCTGCCCGAGGGCGCCGGCTTGCTTGCGGTCGCGGTTTACGTCAAGGGGAGTACGCGCTCAGAAGCCGCACGCGAACAGGTCATCGCTCGAATTGCCCGCGCCGCGTACGATTTCTTGGTATCACCCAGGAAATAGGGTCAGTTCGTTTCGGCTTCAGGTTTCGGATCTGCCGCGGTGTGGGCGTTTCCATGCCGCCGGATGCGCTCGCGAATCGACTCCGCAATCACTCTCGCCCGTTTGAGCGCGGGCTCCAGCGCCGCCACGGACCCGCCCTCTTCCCCGATTGTCACGAAATAGATCTCGCGTTCGAGCTGGATCTGCTGAAAGCATGCCGATATGTATTCGCCCCAAAGCTCATGGCACTCATGACACTTCGGTCTGCTAGGAGATTTCTGGCCATGCGGCCGCAGCCTGGCTTCAGGATCGCGACGGAGCCGTTGGGGAAGGAGTAACTCGTGTACGTCCACGCTTTGGAAACTGCAGAGACATTGCCAACGTAAAGCAGGGCACAAAAGTTTATTGCGCCGTCAACGCGCGTTCGATGGCGGCCGCGCTTGCCTGCTGCGCCGGTGTGAGGCCTTTTTCATCGAATGTCAGGGGTTCGGGGTTTTTGTCCGGATATTGATAGGCCGCGTCGGTATTCGACTTTTGCTGGATCATCACCTTGAAGGTGTCGCCGTTTTTGAAATCCTTGAGCCACGATTGGTATTCCTTCACCAGCCCGTCGTTGTTTTTCCGCGCCGCCGGAATCACATCGATCGGCACCGTCGTACCGCTCGCCAGCGCCTTTTGCCGGCCGAAATACGTGGTACGGAGCCCCGCGAGTCGCCCTTCTGCCTCCATAAGACTGAAATTCACGTC
>DASXAK010000066.1:0-3526 GCA_036406715.1 Bryobacteraceae bacterium
CCGGTCGATCACGACGAATACATTCATATTCCCGGCGCTGCGCTGAAGCCCGTCGATGGCCGCTATCGTATCCACATCACCGAAGAGCTGCACGAAGTTTCGTATCTCGACAAGGTCCAGCTCATTGCGTTGGATCATCCCGCATCCACTGCGATTTACACCAACGATAAATTCAAATCGCCGCCCTATCCGGAATTCCGGCTCTTTGGGGCGAGAAGCGAAGGGGGAACGATACGCCCTTTGTCGATGTCTGGCTCTAACTTCTCGCGCAATGCCGCGGGCGTCGCGGAGCTCCATACCGTAGATCTCGATTTTGGCAAGGCCGCTGCCGATAATCGCGCCGCGCTGGTATTGCACGGCTGGGTCGATTGGGCCGACGGAAGCACGTTTCTCGGCGCTGCCCAGAGCGGCAAAGGTCTCATTTTTCCTTATCTTCAGGTCAAAGACGCCGCCGGAAAGTGGCAGACCGTCGTCGCGGACATGGGTATCCCTTCGGGTAAGCCCAAAACGATTGTCGTGGACCTGACCGGCAAGTTTCTTTCGGCATCGAGGCAGGTCCGCATCGTTACCAACCTGTGCGTCTATTGGGACGATATCTTTTTGATCCCGAACGCCGGCTCGCCGCGTACACGTTTAACGCCGCTCAATGCCGCCTCCGCCGATGTCCATTTCCGCGGATTTTCGCGCCCGGTCATCGATCCGGCCCGCCGTCAGCCTGAAAAATTTCTCTACGATGACATACGGCCGATCTCGAATTGGAATCCGACGCGCGGCATGTACACGCGCTACGGCGATGTCACGCCGCTCATGAGCGCCCCGGACGATCGCATGGTCATCATGGGCTCCGGCGATGAGCTATCGCTCGAGTTTTCCGCTCGTTCGTTACCGCCGCTGCCGGAAAGCTGGTCGCGCGATTTTCTGCTTTTGGTCGATGGCTGGGCTAAAGACGCCGACGCGAACACGGCGTTCAGCCAAAGCGTTCTGCCGCTTCCGTTCCACGGAATGAGCGCGTATCCGTATCGGGCAGACGAGCACTTCCCGATCGATCCGGAACACGCGCGATACGTACGCGACTATCTCACGCGTCCGGCTCTGCAACTGATCCGGCCGCTCGTTCCGCCCACGGAGTAGCCGCAAATGACCACCGCATCGTTCACTTAGGCTTGCGGGGAGAACTCTGCGGCATGATCGTTAGCCCACTCACGAAAACTGAGCGCGGGCGCCCCAGTGATCTCCTTAACGACAGTGGTTGTCGGAGCCGGCCCCGCCGTCAACCGGGCCAGCACGCCGATCAAAACATCCACAATCTCCTGCGGCATAACAGCAAGCAACTCATGTCGCGCCGCCTCTGCCGAGATTTCTTCGAAGCGCAGAGGACGGCCGATCGCCGCGCCGATAATCTTCACCTGCTCAGCGAGGGTCAGCGACTCGGGTCCGGAGAGAAAATATTTCCGGCCCGGATGACCTTCTTCCCGTAGCGCACGAACGGCTACGGCGGCAATGTCCTTCTCATGGATCGGAGCCATCGCGGCGCAGCCATAAGGCCAGCGCACCACATCGCCCCGGCGGATCTGCGCTCCCCACCACCAAAGGGCATTTGTGGCGAATCCATCCGGCCGTAGGAATGTCCACTCCCGCGCGGCGTTCTCAATAGCGTGTTCCACATCGGCGTGGACTCTCGCAACCACACCGCTCTGCTCTTCCACGTCCTCGCGTATCGCCGAGGACGAAAGGAACACAATGCGCCGGGCGTACTTCGCCAGACGATCGACGACAGCGGGTGCGGTGTCTGCGCCCGGCAGACGCCAGAGAAGGAATGCCGTCCCCACGCCCTGCACAGCATCATCCAATGTGTCGGGAGCCGCCAGGTCGCCGCGCACAATCTCCACTTCCGCTGGCAAACCCGCCGACTTCGGATCACGTGTCAAGGCCCGGACGCGGGTGCCCTCGCGAAGCAATTGCAATACAACGTGCCGGCCGACATTGCCCGTGGCTCCGGTCACCAGAACGAGGTCCTGATCACTCAGCATTTGCCGCACGCTCGTAGTTCAACCGGAACAGCCCGATTACGTTCTCCGCTTCGGATGCGGTCCGCATCAGGACAGTGACCCAGCCGGAATCGGGCAGGACATGATGAGGTTTCGCCCGTCCGGAAGCGACCATCTCGTCGCGGATAGCGCGCGGGAACGGCAGGTCAGCGAATTTAGCGTGCAGGTGCCCCAGTTCGCGGCGGCCGAGCCGGAACTCGACTCCGCCAAACCGGTGTTGGTGTAAAGAGATGCCTTTCCAGGATGAGACTTGGCGCCTCACCGTTTCGAGCGGTGAAATTTCCTGGTCCGGCCTCTCCAATGGCGTGGAACGATCGGTGTTCATAATCACAGCCTAAAACTTCAAGTGGACTTGAAGTCAAGGCCCTATTTTGAATATTTCGACTTCAAACCAATAACGCGACAAGGCCGGTTACTACCAATGCGATCGCCCAGATCAGGTCCAGATTGAACCACGCCCGTCGAAGCATGGCAAGGCCGAATTTCCAATAAACGAGCAACGCCACCGCCGCGGTCATCGTAAAGTATCCGAGCGTGTGGATCAGCGTGGCCCAAACCCCGCCGGCAGCCGCTTGGGATGCGATGTGGTGGTGCGCATGGGGTCCCGCCAGGATCACAGGCAGCACCATCAATCCCGCGCCGTGCGCCGACGCCATCAAAAAGGACCAGATGGTGAGTTCGCGAAAGCCCACTTGCATGCCACCCCAGTGGAAGTGCCGGCTGCGGATCAGCTTGTACACGCCCAGCCCCATCAGCGTAACGGCCACCCCAATGCGGATGTACATCAGCGGTAGCGCCACCCGCGCCAATCCGGCAATGAGAACCACTGCGCCGATCGACAGAGCGTGGCCCAACGCGATGGGCGGCAGCGACCATGCGACAGCTCGCGCGCGATGCTCTTGCATGCCGCGAGCCACCGCGAACAGCCACCCCATGCCGGGATTGATGCCGTGATAAGCGCCCAGCAAAAAGAGCGTGCTCCAGACTACGAATGCTTCGCTCATGCGTAGCAGTATGAGTCCGAAGAGGCGTCGCCGCCTTCCAGACGAACCTGATGACCGCGCAGTTCACCAAAATCCACGAAGAACTTGGGATCGATTTCCATGCCGCCTTCCGGTTTGGCGTCGAGCTTCACCATCCAGCTCTGGATGCCTTCCGGATAAAACTGAGCGTCCCACGGAGAGTACAGCGAGTTCGTGAAGTAGATGCGCTTGCCGTCGCGGCTCAGTTCGACCATTTGCGGGCCGCCGTTCAACGGAGCCTTCGGCTGCTTGGGATGCGCAGCTTTGCGGACAATTCCACCGAGATGCACCGATGCCGTTTTTCGCGGGTGGAACGGATCGGAGACATCGAATTGCAGAAACTCGCCGGTGCCGAAACAGGAAACATACAGGAAGCGGTCGTCGAGTGAGAGATTAATGTCCGTGATCAGCGGCGGAACGGCCTTGAAGCCTTGCAGCAGGGGCGGCAAGGTGGCC
>DASXAK010000067.1:0-33835 GCA_036406715.1 Bryobacteraceae bacterium
CTCATTCCGATCACCGGCCTCAAACTCGAACACAAGGCGCGGAAAGAACGGGTTTCGACTGGGGTTCCCGGGCTGGACGAGATTATGGAGGGCAAGGGGTATTATCGCGGAAGCAGCATCCTGGTTTCGGGCGGCGCCGGCGCGGGCAAGACGACACTGGCGGCGCGGTTTGCCGAAGCCGGCTGCGCGCGCGGCGAGCGGTGCCTCTATTTTGCGTTCGAAGAATCTCCGAGCCAGATTATGCGGAATATGAGATCGGTCGGAGTCCGGTTGGAGCCGTGCGAGCGCAAAGGCCTGCTGCAGTTCCATGCCACACGGCCGAGCAGCACCGGCCTGGAGGCCCACCTTGCGATTGTGCAGAAGCTGATCGCGGACCTTGAGCCCGACGTCGTCATTGTGGACCCGGTGACGAGCTTGTTCGCGGGCGGGAATCTGCACGGCGCCAAGCTGATGTTTACCCGGCTCATCGATTTCCTGAAAGTGCGCGGAGCGACTTCGCTCTTCACGAATCTCACGTTCACCCTGGATCCGAGTGGAATTGGGCACGAAGGGGTTTCTTCGCTAATGGACACCTGGATCGTTTTATCAGACGGGGCTAGAAATGGCGGAGGGCCGAAGCGTGGCCTCACTGTGGTGAAGTCGCGCGGAATGGCGCATTCGCGGGAACAGCACGAGATCGTGATGAAGAAGGGAAAGATCGCCCTGGGCGGGCCGCTGACCGGCAACGCGGAGCCTTCGGCGAAACACTACATGGGAGCGGGTGAATAATGGCCACCAAACCAGCCGCGGCGCGAAAACGGGCTCCGGCCAAAGCGGTCAAACGGGCTAAGAATGCGTCCAAAAACGGAAACGATGGGATCTGGGAGCTGCGGCTGTACATCGCGGGCCAAACGCCGAATTCGATCGCGGCGATCGGGAATTTGAGGAGGATCTGCGAGGAGCGGCTACAGAACCGGTATCGCATTGAGATCATCGATTTGTTAGAGAAGCCGCAACTCGCGAAAGGCGATCAGATCGTGGCGATTCCGACGTTGGTGAGAAAACTCCCTGCGCCGGTGAAGAAGATCATAGGCAATCTTTCAAAAGCCGACTACACGTTGGTAGGATTGGATCTGCATCGGTTAGGTGAAAGAGCAAGCGCGTAGATTGGGCATGCCGGGGCGCCAAGGCAGTCGGCAATCAAAGAACCGTTCGAGGCCGGAAGGTCTAAAGAGACGGGTGCGCACGCGCGGCGCCACGGCCGGAGCGGCGCGCGAAGACCGCCTGCTGGCGCGCCTGAAAGCGGCGGAAGAATCGCTCCGCGCGATTCCCTCTCGCCATGTGGATGCGCTGGTGGTTTTCAGCGAGCGCGGCGCACAAGTCGTCACCTTGCAAGGGGGCGATTCGGCATACCGCATGCTGGTCGAGGCCATGAGCGAGGGTGCGGCGACTGTGTCGAACGATGGGGCGGTGCTCTACTGCAATCGCCGGTTCGCCGAACTGATTGGACGGGCGCCGGCCAAACTGATCGGAAGCGAGATTCAGTCACTGGTCCCTGAAGAGGAGCGGCAAAAACTCACTGAATTTGTTCGATCGGCCCGCCGCGGTGTCGCCAAAGGCGAATTCACACTGCAAACCCGGAACGGCGGGTCCATTCCGGTTCAACTCTCACTGAACCAGCTGCGGGGTTATCGGGGCAATGCGTATGGCATGGTCGTCACCGACTTGACCGAGCAACGCCGCAAACAGCGTGAAGAGATCAAGCGAACCGACGCGATGCACCGTCTTTTGCTGGAACGGGAATTGGCCGCACAAGAAGCGGAGCGGCGGAGGATCGCGCGGGAATTGCACGACGAAGCCGGCCAGTTGCTGACCTCGTTGCTGGTCGGGCTGCGCAGCCTGGAGGATTCGAACGAGATCTCCGCCTGCAAAGTGCTTGGAAAGCGAATGCGTGAAATCACGGCGCAGGCAATGGACGAAGTCGGCCGGCTGGCGCGCGGGCTGCACCCGACTGCGCTGGACGATCACGGGCTGGGCGCGGCGATCAGCCGGTATGCGGCGGAGTATTCGAAAACCCACAATATTCCCGTGGAGTTGTCGATGAACGGGCTGAATCCCGCGAAGCTGCCGCCGCCGGCGCAGATCGCGCTCTATCGCATCGTTCAGGAGACTCTGACCAACATAGCGCGGCATTCGAAGGCGAAAACGGCGCGCGTCGTGTTCAGGCACTCGCCGCGGGCGCTCGAGATGTCGGTTCGCGATGACGGACGGGGTTTCGATACCAGCGCCCTCGGCAATGGGTCTTCCAATCATCTCGGGATACAGAGCATTCGCGAACGGAGCGCGATGCTTGGCGGAACCGCGACGTTTCGATCGGGCAAGGGAGGCACGGAAGTTCGCGTGCAGATCCCGCTGAGCAGTTGGAGATTTCCCGCTGTGTCGCAGCGGGCGCGAGTCTGACATGGGTGTGTCGAAGCCAAAAATTCGCGTGCTGATCGCGGACGATCACGCCATCCTGCGTTCCGGCCTGAAACTGCTGGTCAATTCGCAGCCGGATATGGAAGTGGTCGGCGAAGGATCGGACGGAAAACAGGCGATAGAGATCGCCCGTGAAACCAAGCCGGACGTCGCCCTGCTCGATCTCTCCATGCCGCATGTCGGCGGAATGGACGCCCTCGAGGCTGTGGTGCGCGACTGCCGGAAGACGCGTGTGGTCGTGCTGACGATGCACGACGACCCGGCGTATTTGCGATCGGTGCTGGCCGCGGGCGCATCGGGTTACGTCTTGAAACGATCGGTGGATGCCGATCTGCTGTCTGCGATCCGGGCGGTCCACCAGGGCGGCACATTCATCGATTCGAGCCTGGCCGACGTGCTGGTGCAGGACGCGATTGCCACGAACCAAAGGAAGTCGGCCCGGAAGCTTCCGGCGAAACTTCTCAGCGACCGCGAATTGCAAGTGCTCCGACTGGTAGCGGGCGGATACAGTAGCCAGCAGATCGCGGACCGGATTTACGTGAGCGTCAAAACGGTGGAAACCTACCGTTCGCGGCTCACGGCGAAGCTGGGGCTACGCACACGCAGCGAGGTAGTCCGGTACGCAGTCCGCATGGGCCTGCTGACGCCCGAGATGCTGGAAAACGAAAAAGGCCACTCGGCGTAGCCCTCCGAAGGAGTCCTCTGTCAGGAAATCCCTGACAAAATCAGTTAACTTTTGTCGGCGCACCCGACTGTCAAAATCCTGGCCGAATGGAATACTACTTACAGAATTCGTTTTTGGAGTGCCACATGACCGGGGCTGAAATCAGTCGTATGCCGGATTTGACAGACCGCACAGCGCGCTGCCACTGCGGGCGAACCAAGCCCAGCAGCACCGTGCTGGAGCGTTTTGAGTACCAGGGGCCAGGTTCACGATCGGCATCGGACGTGTGCGTGTGCGGATATCACAAGCTCGCGCATCACAACGATATTCAGAGCGGGGCGGTGTCGCCCACATTGAGGAATTGTCCGGGTTTCCGGCCGCGCGGCGACTTGGGCTATGACGTGTTCTGGTGCGGCTGCGACGGCGATGGATCCGGCGACTGACGAGACGCCGTTTTCACCCAGCAGCGTAACACCTCCGCCACGCTCCAGGCTTGTGCGATGCAGCCTCGCGCAGTATAAGGCTCCTCGGCATCAAAGATTTCGCTGATCGAACCGATGCAGGCTTGGTCGAGGTGTCCGACGAAGGCATCGAGGAAGTGGCGGGCGCGCGCCGGGTCGCCCGGATTCACTTTCAACCACGCATCGATGTAGGGTCCGATCAGCCATGCCCATACCGTACCCTGGTGATACGCGGCATCGCGGGCGCGCAGATCCCCGTAATATTTCGGCTTGAAATCGGGGTGGCCGGGCGACAACGAGCGGAGCCCCAGAGGCGTGAGCAGCTTTTCCGTGACGGTCGACAAGACAGGCTCCCAGTATTGCTGCTCGAGGATCGGGTGATCGAGGGAAATGGCCAGAAGCTGATTGGGACGGCACGCATCGTCATCCCCACCCTTTTCTCCATCGATGACATCGAAGAGACATCCGGCGCGGGGATTCCAGAAACGCGCGTTGAATGAATCGCGTGCTCGCTGCGCGGCTTCGCAGAACTCGGACGGAGATTTCCTCCCTTCTTCCTTAACCCACGCTTCGACCAGCCGCAGCGCGTTATACCAGAGCGCGTTAATCTCGACCGCTTTGCCGCGCCGCGGCGTAACGACCCAGTCGCCCACCTTCGCATCCATCCACGTGAGCTGGTAGCCCTCGGCGCCCTGGACGAGAAGGCCGTCGGCGGGATCGACGTGGATTCCGAAGCGCGTGCCTTGCATGTGGCAATGAATGATTTCGATCAGCTTCGGAAGAATCAACCTCAGAGTGGCGCGATCGCCGGTGTGCTGGACGTAGCGGTGAATGGCGTGAAAGAACCACAAGGTAGCGTCGGCGGTGTGATAGCGCCCGTCCTTTTCGCCTTCGGGAAAGAGGTTGGGGATCAGCCCGTCGCGGATGTACTGAGCGAAAGTGCGCAGAATCCAGCCGGCTTCGATCTCGCGGCCGGTGACCAGCGTGAGGCCTTCGAGGCTGATCATCGTGTCGCGGCCCCAGTCGGTGAACCAATGATAGCCGGCGATGACGGTGCGGATCTGATCGCCGGTGGCGCGAGCGCGGGCGGCATCTTCGGTGCGGCCGACGGGTTCGATCAGAAACTGGTCGGCCGCGAGCACCAGCTCCGCCGCCGGCCCTTGCTGCGCGGCGGGAACGGCGCCGGCAACGAGTAGCCGGCGGCGTTCGAGCTCGGAGCCGAAGGCGTTTTCCGGAGTCAGGGCACAAATCGTATTCCAGTCTTCCGTAGAGGCAACGAGAGTGGCCTGTTCGCCCGGAAGCAGGTCAGCGCGAAAGTAGCCTGGACTCCACAACGTACCTTCGGAGTCGTAGCCGCGATTTTTTTCCAGCCGATAGGTGATTCCGGCGGTCCACTTGCGATCGAACGTGAATGCCGAACTCCCAGCGACGATTCTCAGACGCAACATGGGCAAATCGTCGCCGGCGAAAATTTCGAACTCGTCTTCGCACGCATTCAGCCGGTACTTATGCCCGTTGCTGGTGTCGACCGGATCATCGTGGTGCCGGAAGTGAACGGCGGGACGCAACCCAAGCCGCACCGCGCCAGGCGCTTTCAGCAGCTTGTAATTGACGTGCACTGTATTCTGCGCGTGCGGCATCAGCAGGCGCTTCTCGAAGACCAGGCCGTCGGCTTCAAAGCGCCAGACCGGCAGCCCCGCTTCGAGGCGGAATTCCGCGACCGGAAGGCTGTCTTCCGTCGAACTGCCGCTGAGTTCCGGCGGGCCGGCATAGAAAATACGCCGGCTCGGCAACCGGATACGCTCCGAGAGCGCATTGAATACCATCATGCGGCCGAGCGGATTGGGTAGGGCGGCAACTAACAAGCCGTGATAGCGCCGCGTGAGCGCTCCGCTCACGGTGCCGGAAGCGTAGCCGCCGAGCCCGTTGGTGACCAGCCACTCCTCATCTAGGTGCGGGTCGGATTCCGGGTCCCGCAACGTGTGCTTCGGCATGATATGGACGGGTTCAGCGATCATGGCTCATCTTCGTCATTGTCATTCGAACGCGATCGCATCACGAGCGCGGCATGGCCCGGCAACCGCCAGTTCTGTTCCGACTCCGGCGGATACGTTCCGGATCCGCCATAGCGGGATTCCTCACTGGACCACAGCAGATCCCAGCGGTGGCCCTCCGGAGGCGCGAGCAGGGGTTCCGGTGACGGATTCAAGTGAAGATCCATGCCAAGATTGACCAGCAGCAGCCGGTCATCGCCGTCGGCGCCGAAGTAGCGAATCACGAAAGCCTCTGCGGAAAGCACGGCGCCATCGAGCCCGCCTTCGCCTTGCATGTGGAAAACGGGATCGTTGCGGCGCAACTCGATCAGATCCTTGTGCAACGCGTAATATCGGGCATTGCGCTCGCGATCGGCGAAGTTCAGCTTGCATTTCTGAAACGTCGCGGGATTGCCGGGATCGAGAATGCTCTCCTGCTGCTCCAGATGAGCGAGGCTGGGGAACTGCGACAGAAACTTCGCGCGGCCATCCTGGATCAGCTTCGCGAGCTCCGGCTTGTGATCGGCAAAATAGAAGAACGGTTTCGAAGAAGCGAACTCCTGGCCTTGAAAAACCATGGGGGTGTTCGGCGCGAGTAGCAGCAGCGCCGTCAGGGCTTTGTACCGCCCGGGGCTGGTAAGAAGATGCGCGCGTTCGCCGCGCCACGAGTTGGCGATCTGATCGTGGTTTTGAATGTAGTTGATGAACTGCGCCGGCTTCAATCCGCGGCTGGGGCTGCCCCTCCGTTGTTTTTGCCAGCTATACCATTGCCCCTGGTAAAGATATCCACGCTTGAGCGCGGAAACGAACTCCTGCGGCCGGCCGAGGTAGTCGGAGTAGTAAGCTTCATTGCGGCCGGTCATCGCAACCATTGAGCTATGGTGGAAGTCATCGTTCCACAACGCGTCAATGCCGTATCCCCCGCAGTCGACGCCACGCGCCAGTTTTGTGAGCTGAGGCTCATTCTCGGCAACGATCACAATCGAGCGGCCGTGCGCGGCTTCTCGGGCCCGCTTCACGACCGCGGCCATAATGTGCTCCGGCGAACTGTCGAAAATCTGCTGCGTCGCATCGAGCCGCAAACCATCGAGGTGGAACTCTTCAATCCAATAAGCGGCATTGGCGCCAAAATACTCACGGACGGGACCTGAATTTTCACCATCGAAGTTGATTGCGTCTCCCCACTCGTTGGAATAGCGCGTACTGAAGTAGTCAGCCGAGAATTGCTTCAGATAATTGGCATCCGGACCCAGATGGTTGTAGACGACATCGAGGATTATGCCGATTCCTAGCGAGTGCGCGTCGTCCACGAACCGGCGCATATCATCAGGCCGGCCGTAGAGCCAGGTGGGCGCGAACAGATTGACGCCGTCATAACCCCAGCCGAAGCGTCCCGGAAAATCGGCCACCGGCATCACCTCGATAACCGAGAAACCTGCCGCGGCGAGTTCCGGCAGTTGCTTCCGGGCGCTGTCCCAGGTGCCTTCCTCGGTGAAGGTTCCGATGTGCATTTCATAAATGACTTGGCCGGTGAGTGATACACCGTTCCAGCGGGAATCGGTCCACTCGAAGGTCGAGGGGTCGATCACTTCGGAACAGCCGAGCGGGCCGTCCGGTTGAAAGCGCGAAGCGGGATCGGGGAAAGGGCCGGCGCCATCCAGCCGGATTCGATAGCCCGTGCCCGCGGCGGCTGTTTCCGCAAACCCGCTAAAGTAGCCGCTTTCCGGAACGAGTTCAATTTCGGACGGCGCGCCAGGGCCGCGTTCGAGCACGACCTCGACTTTGCTCTTTGACGGCGCCCACACTCGAAAACGGACACCTTGATTCCGCGGCAACACCGCCGCGCCAACCGGCAACGCGTATTCTCTCACCATACGTTTGTTTGTAACCGCGCCTCACCGCGCCTTTGACTGTAAGAGGAGCAACTCGGGTGCCAGTAGATACCAGGTTTCGCGGATGTGTGCCGCTCAGGTCCGCCCAAAAATCGAAAGGCCGCCCGGTTGCCCGAGCGGCCTTTGAAAGCCAGGAGGCATACCCTCCCTCCTAACTAAGGCGAGCGCTGAACCTCAAACCTATTTCTCTTGGCTGCGGTCCTTCCAGTCTCGATCTGGTCGAAACTAAAATTTGATCGCCCGTCTCTGATTCCTTTGTCCCACAGAACCTACTCGGCTTCAAGAGTCGATTTTGGGCATCTGTAAGCGTTCGACCGTTCCGCAGAAAAGGTATTCCAAGTGCACCGTTAGTCATATGCAATTCGTGTGGATCATCGTTGGGATATTCATAGTGTTATTTCTCGTCCTCACGATCTATGCGCTCCGTGAGTATGGCCAAAGAAACGTTTCGGAGCACCCGAAAAACCTGGAGGGAATGCCACCGGAGCTCAAGGAGGATGTGGGCGAACCTATCAATAATCATCGATAAGGAGGTGTCATGGAACGAACTGTCAAAATTTTGGGACATCCGATACACCAGCAGCTGATCGCGTTTCCTATCGGGCTGCTCATCACAGCGGCTGCATTCGATCTGATCACAGTCTTAAGCGGCGACATCCGTTGGACGCAGATGTCCTTTTACTTGATCGGCGCCGGCGTATTAATGGGCTTGGTCGCCGCAGTCTTCGGATTGCTGGACTGGCTGGGGATTCCGGGCAACACGCGCGCCAAACGGATCGGCGCCGTGCATGGCCTCGGAAACGTTCTCGTCGTACTTCTGTTCGTCGCCAGCTTCTTCCTGCGGTGGGCGGATGCGGCAACGCCGCCGAATCTGGCGTATTGGTGCTCGTATATTGGCGCCGGATTGATTCTGGTGACCGGGTGGCTGGGCGGAGAACTGGTTGACCGGTTAGGCGTTGGTATCGATTCAGGCGCCAACGTGAACGCGCCCAGTTCGCTGCAGGGTGACGCGACCGAACCGTTTGAACGTCGGCCGGCGGCCTGATTCATTCGAGCTGCTTCCGAACCTTCGTAAGGTCGGAAACGAGTTGGGTGTACGCCGCCTGACGCTGCTCGGCGTCGGGAGCGCGCAGAACCGCGGACGGATGGAGCGTCGCAGTGATTCGGGGCGCCCATTCGTTCGCGACAAAATGTCCGTGCTCTTGGGTCAGGCGATATGCCCGCCCCAGCAGCGCCTGAGCCGCGGTTGCGCCGAGACAAACGATCACCTTGGGTTTGACCAGATCGGCTTCGGCTCGAAGCCACGGATTGCACGCCGCGACTTCCGAAGCCTTTGGTTTTTTGTGAATCCGCCGTTTGCCGCGTTCCTCGAATTTGAAGTGCTTCACGGCATTGGTTACATAAACTTTAGCGGGATCGATGCCGGCATCGGCCAGGGCGCGTCGAAGCACCTTGCCGGCCGGACCGACGAACGGATGACCTTGCCGGTCTTCCTCATCGCCGGGCTGTTCTCCGACCAGGATCAGACGCGCCGACGCAGGTCCTTCGCCGAACACGCCTTGCGTAGCGAAACGATAAAGATCGCAACCCCGGCAATCATGAACGGCGGCCTGAAGCTCGGACAGTTTACGCGTGTGCGGGAGAAACGATGAAGCGCCGGCAGGTTTGGGTGACATGAATGCGAAAGCCAGCGCCGGCGGCAGAGGACCGCCGGCGCGATGTTTTGTTGGTATCGCTGGCTAGTAACCGCCGGAAGTTCGGGTGCGCGGGGCCGGCTTGTCGGTCTTCGCGTAATCGGCACTCGCTTCGCCGGACGAAGAGATATCTTCTGCTCCGGTGGACTTCATGAACTCCTTGGCCTTGTCCACCCAATCCGAGTTGTCGCAATGCACTGACATTAAGACGCCGCCGTTCTTAATGCGCCCTTCGTATCGCTTCGCTTCGTACTCGGGTAGCCCCATGCCGACCAGGGCACCAATCATACCTCCTACAGTGCCGCCGACGCCCAGGCCGGCCAGAGCGGCCATGATCGGTCCTGCGGCAATGAATGGCCCCAGCCCCGGAATGGCCAATGCTCCCACGCCCGCCAACAAACCGATGGTGCCGCCAATCGCACCGCCCGCGGTTGCGCCGGTCGCGGTGCCTTCAGGAGCCTTGGTGTGTTTTTCGTGAGCGAAATCTTTGGTGCCGAGATTGTCCGGAAGAAGCACTGATATATCTTCATTCCGGAATCCACTCTGCAGCATTCGATCGATCGCAAACGAAACCTGCTCTTCGTCACGATAAATTCCATAAACGGTCGTGTTTTTGCCTGCCATAAGTTGTTCTCCACCTGTTCTAAAAAGTATTCTCCACGTTGTTACTGCTGCGAGCCGCTGGAACTTTTGTCAGCTTTGACAGTAATGTCATTGGTCACATTGTCCGCGCCCACTACAGCGGTAGCTTTGGCTTCAATGGTTTTTCGTTCGTCGTCCGTATGAACGGGGCCTTTCAATGTGACTTTCCCGTGATCGGCAATTACCTTGACATTGTGCGCGTATGTCGAAAGTGACTTGTCGGAGACGATGTCTTTGCGGATCTTCTGCATGATCTCGCGGTCCGAACGGTTGTCTTTGGCCTGCTCGGCCGTTGGTCCGCCCGCGGCACGGTCCGCGCGATTCGTCCGCGTGTTGTCGGGTTGGGCCGTGTTGTCGCCGGTCTTCGGCGCTTGCTGCCCCGGAAGCGCCATCAGTGCCCCGGCCACGACCGTAAGGAGTGGCAGTTGTATCCAGGATCGGTGTTGCATATTCGGGATTGTTGGGAGCAATACCAGGGCCAAAGCGCATTCGAGTTCAAAGCCTGTCGTAAGCAACTGCCCGGTGCGCGCGACGGAGCATTTGGAAATCGAGTTGCCCTAGATAGTTTGCACACCATCGCCGGTTAACGAAGAACGCAGTCGGCAGATGTGCGTGAGCTAACAACCATAGGAGTTCTTAGTCATGAAAGGCAATGTTTTATTGTTATCAAGCCTGACGCTAATCGCATGGGCCGGGGCCGCGGTCACTCCCGCTCACGCGCAGGGTCCGATTTTCGATCGCGTTGACGTAAACCTGCCGTACACCGTGACGCTCGGTGATGCGACCCTCCAGCCCGGTGATTACACCATCAAGGAGCTAGCGAGCCAGGATCGGTCTCGCGTGCTGGTCATCTATTCGGACGGCGGCTTGAAGTACGAAGCAACGGTCAATGCCATTCCAGCCGAGAAGAATCGGACACCAGAGAATACTCAAGTGCTGCTGCATCACTATGGCCCGGACTATTACTTCGACAAAATCTGGGTTGCCGGCAAGAATTATGGATACGAGTTCCCGGTGCCCGCGAACATAAAGGAGCGGCAACGCGAGCGCGAAGCGCCAGTCTCGGTGGCCGCGACTTACCAGGCTCCGGCGGAGCCGGTAGCTGCGCAAGCGACTACGCCGGCGGTACCGTCAGCGCCGGCGACCGCTCCGGGCAACGATCAGGTTGCGCAAAATACGCCGCCGCCCGAGCAGGCTGCTCAAAACGCGCCGCCGCCGCAGAACGCCCAGAACCCCGAGCCACAGCAAACAGCGCAAAATGCGCCGCCACCCGCTCCCGAAGTGAACACCTCGGCAGACCGGCAGACCGATCAAAATCCGACGAATCAGCATCTGCCGGCAACTTCGGCCGATTGGGTGATGATGCTCTTGGGAGGCGGCGGCCTCTCTGGTATCGGTTTAGCCCTTCGCCGCAAGCGTAATTCGAGCGCTCTGTGAGAACGCAAGACCGGGCGCGGAACTGGCTGTCGTATCTGCTGCTCGGCGGAGGCGCGCTGCTTCTGTTCCATGGAGCGCGCGACGTGATTGAATCACGATGGGGACAGCATGAGGCAGCGCGCGCCTTTGCGAAAGCGCTGCCTAGGCCCGCGGATGGCCCGGAGTCGCGTGTGCAACCCGGAGATACCGTCGCGAAGCTGATCATTCCGCGCCTCCATGTGGAACTGTATGTGGTCGAGGGCACGGATCCGGCGGATCTGCGCATCGGCCCCGGCCATTTGACGGGCACCGCGATGCCCGGCGAAGAAGGCAACTGCGTCATCGCCGGACACCGCGATACTCACTTCCGGATTCTCGAGCAGATTCGAAGGGGCGATCCCGTGATACTCGAAACGGGGAACGGCCGATTCGTCTACCGGGTGAAACAAGCCGCTGTGGTCTCTCCAACGAACACCGCCTCGCTAGCGCCCGCCCCCGGGGTCCTCCACCTCATAACGTGTTATCCCTTCTTTTACGTGGGTTCGGCGCCGAAGCGGTTCGTGGTCGAGGCCCAGCTTACCTCCTAAGAATCCCGCCTGTGTGCGTTTTATCCCCGCGGCCGATGTGTGCTAGCATGCGCAATCGTTCGCTTTATGGTCCGGACTCTCCGTGTGGCCGCGTGCGTGCCAATTCTTGCATTCCTCGCCTCGGCTCAAAGCTCGCGAAACGACGCAGCCTTGCCACTGATTGGTGTGTATATGCAATTCGACC
Source organism: Bryobacteraceae bacterium (assembly GCA_036406715.1). GTDB lineage: Bacteria > Acidobacteriota > Terriglobia > Bryobacterales > Bryobacteraceae > PSRJ01. The sequence goes on from DASXAK010000067.1 coordinate 12,031, forward strand.
GCGAGCCCGGAAATGTTCCGGTGATCGTGATGGAACGCGCGGTGGAGAATCTGCTGAAACCCGCCGGCATCGCAGTCGCGTGGCGCCTGACCCGAGAGAACTCCGGAACCGAATCTTTTTCGGATCTGGCCGTTCTGCGGTTCAAAGGGCGCTGCGAAGCCAAATCATCACTACGGGCAAGCAATTTCGGCACGCTCGGTGAGACCAGGGCTCTCGCCTCCACGCGCGTATCCGGCAGGCGTGTGATGCCGTACACCGAAGTGGAATGCGATGAGGTCCGGAAGGCTATGACCTATGTCAATCCGAGTGCGGATCTCGCCGATCGGCAGAGAGCGTTCGGGCTGGCGCTCGGCCGCGTCGTTGCGCACGAGCTGTATCACATCCTGGCGAACAGCGTCGAGCATTCCGGCGAAGGCCTTGGGCGGGCGTCGGAGCTGCTTTCCGATTTGGTGTCCTCGCGCAATTTAGATTTCGACGAGTCCGCCTCGCGCGCCATGCGCAGCGCGTTCCAAGCCCCTAAATAGACGGGCCGCGCGGTCCGCCCGGCCCGTGCTGCTTAGAATTGGACTCGCGCCGCCAAATCAATCTGGCGGCCGAACGCGCCGTTCACCGTACTGGTAATCTGACCGAAATCCGGAGAATTGATGTTTGTAACCGGATTCATTAGCCGTGGCGAATTGGTGAGGTTGTAAGCTTCGCCGCGGACCTGCAGCGTAAAGCGATCGTGAATCTGGAAGTTCTTGAACAGCGACAGGTCGTAGTTCTTGAAACCGGGTCCGCGGAAGGCGCCACGCCCCAGATTTCCGATCGTGCTTCCCGCGGGCGCCGAGAAGCTACCGGTGAGGTACGGCTGGCCGTTGTAATTTCCGGTGACGTTCACCGGCCCGTTGGAGCTGGCCAGCACGGTATTACCCGGACACGCGCAGAGCAGCGGATCGGCGGTAAGCGTCAGCGGAGTCCCGGTGGCCCAACTGAAAATGCCGTTCAACTGCCATCCGCCGGCTAGCCGGCTCATCAGATTGTTGCCCTGCCGCCCGAACGGCAGCTCCCACACATGGCTGATCGAGAGCACGTTCTGGCGATCGTAATCTTGAGGACCGTAATTGGCGCGGCGATTGAACGGATCGAGCACCATGTTGTTTCCGGTGGTATAGCCGAGCGCCTTGCCGTACGTGTACGATCCGGTGAAGCTCAGGCCGTGTGAAAATCGCTTCGCCAGGCTTGCCTGGAACGAGTTGTAGTTGCTGGTGAGGAACTGATCATAGAGCAAAGTGCTGGCGGTGCGGCCCAGGCTCGCGAACGGAAGGCCGGCTACGCCGGCGCCTGGAGCCGCGGCATTCAGTTCTTCGATTCCGGGCAGTTGCCGGCCAAGCACGCCGATATAACCCACCGAGAGAACGGTTCCCCAATAGAAGTCCTGCTGGAGTTGCAGGTTGAAAGTCTGGAGATAGGGGGTCTGTAGGTTGTGCGGGATGACGGTTGCCGGCAAATTCCCGGCCGGGGTTCCGTTGACGAGAGGACCCGGCGGCGTAAGCGGCGTTGTGGGCGGCGGCGCCATCGCGTATCCGCCCTGGACTCCCGTGACTGAACCCGCCATCGGAGCCAGAAATCCCATCAGGTTGTACGGCTCCTGAAAATATTGCATGGCATAGCCGGCGCGCACGACCATCTTACGGGTGGCGTGGAAGGCCAGACCGATTCGCGGCGCCAGGTTATTCAGATCGTATCCATACGAATGCATCGGCGTATTGCCAATTCCCGCGTAGTTGAAGGTATTGGTGAGCGGATCGAACACCGAGGCGCCGCCGCTTTGCCGCGGCTCAAGCGGGCTGTACACTTCATACCGGAGCCCGAGATCCACCGTTACGCGCCGCAGCACCTGAATCGTGTCTCCGACCCATAGACCGTATTGGCTCTGGCGAATCGATGGATTCAACACGAAGTTCGCGGTTCCGTACTGCGTCGGGGCGCCGAGCAGAAAGGAAGCGAACGAATTGTAGAACTCGGCATATTGCGAGAGCGGAGCGCCGTTATTCAGGAGCGTGGGACCGGGGCCGAAGTAATACGTCCCATTCGGACCGAAGAGTTTGGGGCCGTCGGCATCGCGGAAGTCATCGGAGCGAAATCGCCGGACATCGACGCCCCACTTGAAATTGTGCTTGCCGGTGCGAAAGCTCCAGTCCCAATTCCAGTTGAATGTGTTGTCGATGGGATGCTCGGGAGTGTAAGCGGGAGCTCCGATGGCAGGTAGTCCGGGGATGTTGATATTGGCCAGGCCGCTTGTGAAGTTGGTCAACCCGAGTGTGTCTCCGAGCGGCGTCTGGTCGGCGTAGAGTCCAAGCCTTTGATCGTAGCGGTTGTAACCGAAGCGCATCTGCGTGAGCAGGCGCGGCCCGAACTCATGAGTCACCCCGATGGCGGCATTGTCGCCCAGCAGACGCTCCCGAGTGCCGGCTCCCAGCACCGGTCCCAAAGGAGACACCGCCAGCAAGTGATCGTTCGAGTAGCCGTAGCTGAGGAACGCGTTGGTGCGGTCGGTAAATCGCTGATCGATACGGAGGTCGAGCTTCTGATGATCATTTTGGAAGGCTGGATTCGAAATGTAGTTATTGACCAGCCCCGGAGCGTTTGGCGCGGGAATGAAGCTCGCGATCGCGGCTGCGGTGGGATTGACGAACCCGGCCGGGATCGCATTGCCGGCGAGAGCCGATCGGCTCGTCGCGGCCGAATTCCCGGTGAACGGCGAATAGAGCACGAGACCGGGGATTGAGGCGAAATTGCCGCCGATCGCCGCCGGAACGGGCACGGTGGAGATAGTGGTCTGGTCGCCCCGCTGATACATCCCTTCGTATGAGCCGAAGATGAACGTACGATCCGGAATGATCGCGCCTCCGGCGGCCGCGCCGAATTGGTTGAACGTGAAGCGCGGCGAACCCGTGTCGAGGGTGTCGAAGGTGTTGCGCGTGCGCAGCGGGTTGCCGCTCCAGAATTCAAAGACCGATCCGTGAAAACTGTTGCTTCCCGATCGCAACATGTCGTTGACGTACGCGCCCCCGGTAAAGCCTTTTTCTACGGTGGGATTCGCCGTCGTGATGTTCATTTGTTCGATGCCCTCGATCGATGCAATCCGAATAGCTGTGCCACGAACTGGTTCTTCGTTCGTCAGGCCGTGCACGTAGTATCGATTGAGGTAAGGCGCTTGCCCGTTGGTGCTGTAGAACCGGTTGCGATCCGGATCCAGGCTGATGTCCAGAGCCGGCGTCGGCGGAGTAATTCCTGATTGCAGCCCGGTCAGTTGCTGGTGGTTGCGATCGAGAACTGGCAGGTCTTCCAGCGTCCGCATGCCAAGGCCCACTCCGACCTCGGCATTCTCATCCTGTACTCCTGGAGAAACTCCCTTCAGCTCGACGCTCTGGTCGACGTTGCCGGCTTCCAGAGTGAGATTGACGGTCGACGGACCGTTCGTTGTGAGCTCGATATTCTGTTGAGAAGTGCGTTTGAATCCGGCTGTTTCGACGTCGACGCGATACATGCCTGGCGGAAGACCCGCAACCGAAAAAGTGCCATCCGGCGCCGTCAGCACACGCTGTGAAGTATTGCTGGTTACGTTGGTGACCGTCACTGCCGCGTTGGGGATTCCAGCCCCGGTTGCGGCGGTGATTCTGCCGGATAATGTGCCGCCCCTGGCCGGCTGTGCCTCAAGTGGAATGAAAGCGAGGCCTAGGAAAAAGAGACACAACACCTGTACAAAAGTTTTGGGCATGGATGCTCCCTGAGGAAAGACAAACCTAAGTCGAGCGTATCAGCAGCCGCGAAAAAGCGTCAATGGCCCGGAATGCGCTTACTGGTTGATAGACCACATCGACCGGTCGCCGTGCGGATGGATGCGCACAAGGCGGGTGGGGCAGGTCTCCGACCTGCTAACGGCTCAGGCGCCCGCAGTGGCGCAGAACGAAAAACCTTCGTAGCCGTTGGCCGCAACCTCGTCACATTTTTGCCGGTAGGGTCCTACTCCGCCGAGATACGGCATGAACACCCTGGGTTTTCCCGGAACATTCGCGCCTACGTACCAGGAATTGGCAAGCGGAAACAAAGTATAGCCGGCCACTTCGTTGACGTGGGCCACCCAGGCGTTCTCGGCCTGGGGGGTCGCTTCGATGTTGGCGAAGTGGCGTTGGCGCACATGCTCGAGGCAATTGGCAATCCAATCGGCGTGTTGTTCGATCGAGACCACCATATTGCTGAAGACCGAAGGGCTGTGGGGACCGGTGATCATGAAGAGATTGGGGAAGCCGGCGGTCATGATGCCGAGACACGTTTGCGGGCCCCCGGCCCATTTCTCTCGAAGCGCGAGGCCGGCCCGGCCCCGAATCTCGATGTTACACAATGCGCCGGTGATTGCATCGAAGCCGGTGGCAAAGACGAGGCTGTCCACCGCGTATTCGGCCGCGGAGGTGCGCAGTCCATCAGGAGTGATCTCCTCGACCGGCGTGGTTTTTGTATCGATGAGGGTGACGTTCTCACGATTAAAGGTTTCGTAATACCCGGTATCCACGCAAATACGCTTGGTGCCGATGGGGTACTCTTTCGGAACAAGCTTATCGGCGACAGCGGGATTTTTCACGATGCCGAGGATTTTCGAGCGGACGAACTCCGCCGCGGTTTCGTTGGCCTCGCGGCTCACAAAGAGGTCGGGAAAGGATGCGTAGATTCCCAGGCCGCCGCGGTCCCAGCATTTTTCATAGGTCGCCGTGCGCTCGTCGGGCGCCGTTTCGAGCGCGGGTGTGAGGCCTGGCTCGAGCACAAAACCGAAAGTAGAAGTTCGCGCCCGGTGCCGGTATTCGGCGTGATTGGCCTTCCAATCCTCCGTGGTTTCGGGTGTGAGCGGCCCATTCTGAGCGGGCATGGCGAAGTTAGGGGTTCGCTGGAACACGAAAAGGTGGGAGGCCTGGCGGGCGATCATGGGAATCGACTGAATGCCCGAGGAGCCGGTGCCGATCACAGCGACGCGCTGGCCCGTAAAATCGACAGGTTCGTGGGGCCAGTTCGCCGTGTGATACCACCTGCCACGGAATGTCTCGAGACCTTTGTACTCGGGCAGTTTGGCGATCGAAAGGCAACCTGTGGCCATGATGCAGAAGCGAGCGGAGACGCGGCCGCCGCGATCGGTCTCGATGGTCCAGCGATTGGCTGCTTCGTCGAAAGCGGCGGTGGTGACGCGGGTGTTGAGCTGAATGTCGGGCCGGAGATCGAAACGGTCGGCCACGTGATTGAGGTACCGCAGGATCTCGGGCTGCGACGCGTAACGCTCGGTCCACTGCCATTCCCGCTGAAGTTCCTCGGAGAACGAATACGAGTATTCGACGCTCTCGACATCGCAGCGGGCGCCCGGGTAGCGGTTCCAATACCAGGTGCCGCCGACGCCGCTTCCCGCTTCGTACACGCGGGCCGAAAGCCCGAGCTGACGCAATTTGTAGAGCATGTACAAGCCGGCAAAGCCCGCTCCGACGACAACGGCATCGAGTTGCTGGTCGGGTCTGGTTTCCATCTCTCCTCCAGGTTCATTAACCTACCGCATCCGGACTAGGCGCGCCAGGGTGCATTGAAGGATACGATTCGGTGCCGCGATCGGATGCGAGAATTATTCAGTCATGGCGCCGGCGCTGTTTGGCGCCAGACGAGCGGAAGGGCTTGGTATCCGCGGACACCGGCCCTACTGGTTCGTGAACAGGTATTTTCCGCCGCTTTCGGCGACCTCGTGCAGCGCGGTTTTGCCGACTACCTGCTCGAGGTGAGGAACCGCCGGGCCTTCCGCCAGCAGATAATACCGCTCCGGTTGCGGCCATAAGCGGGCCAGGTCGCGATCGCCGATGAAGACGTCCTTGGGCGCGTCGGGCGCGTACGAACCGTACTCGAGATTGTTCACCCGGCCGTTGAGTAGTTGCGCGCGCCGCCCGGTGTAGAAGAAGACCGAGGAAAACGTGTAGTATTGATCGCCCATGATGAGCTTGCCAGAGGGCATGCGCAGCAGCGCGTCCGCGAGCGGCCGCGACGAGAGGTAGGGATCGAACACCACCATCGCCAGCCGCGCGGCGTTCAGGAATAGGACCATCATGCATACGAGCGCCGCTATCGGAACCAGCCGGCGCGTGCGCAGCGCACCGACAGCTCCGATCAGAAACGCCACGCCCGCCACCGCGAGCGGTAGCCGCAGATAGGCGAACGCTTTCAGCGTCAGATCGGCCATGTGACCGAGTGACAACGTATAGAGCTCGGGATTCGAAGTGAGCGCTACCGAGATGTCGCCAGGGGTGGGCATATCGCGAACGAGCCAGAGAATGGCCGCGATCGCAACCGCTGCGAGGCCCGCCACCACGCCGACGGCTTTGGTGCCAAACCGCAGAATGCGGTCTTCGCCGGCGATCGCCGAACCGAGTAACAGGGCCAGGGCGGGGTAGACGGGCATCGAATAATATTCCTGCGTGGTCGAGAAGGTGAAGAACACGAGGATAAAGCCGGTCCAGCACAACGCCAGCAGGCGCACGCGGCTGGCTCGGTCCGGCTGGCGGTAGCGGAGCTTCCATGCGGCCGGAAAATAAACGCTCCACGGGAACAGCCACAGCAGGTGAAACAGCCAGAAGTACGCCCGCGGCACGGTGTTATAGTCGCGCGGGTAGCGCAGATTCAGAAATCGCAGCACGTGCTCGTTGATGAAGTAGAACCAGAAGAAGCCGTGGTACGACCCGCTCTCGCTGTGCATCGTGAAGTCGAAGTAGGGCGGGTTGCGCAAAGTCGCGAGCACGTGCCACGGCGCGGCGATCGCCAGCAACAGCAGGATGCCCGGAAGCGGACGAAGACGAATCCAGGTCCGGCGCTGCCAGAGCTGCCGCGTGAGCGCGAGGTAAACGAAGGCGGCGCCAGTTGGAAACAAGACCGCGATCAATCCCTTGAGCAGCAGCCCCACTCCCATCGACGCCCAGACGGCCAGTGCCCACCATCCGGGGCGGGGCTCATCCTCGTCGAGCGCCCGCAGCAGGCTCCACAGCCCAAGAGTAATCGCGAGCGTCAGGATGACGTCCGGAATCAGGATGCGGGTGAATAGGAAGAGACCGGCGCAGGTGCCCAGCGCGATTCCGGCGTACGGTCCGGCCCGGCGACCGAATGCCCACACGCCGAAGCGCGCCGTCACCCAGCACAACAACACGGTCGAGAGCGCCAGCGGAATCCGCGCCGCCCAGTCGTGGACGCCGAAAATCTTTAGCGAGATGGCGATCATCCAGTACTTGAGCGGCGATTTTTCCAGGTACGCGACGCCGTCCAGCCTGGCCGTGACCCAGTCGCCGGATTGCAGCATGTTCCGGCCGATCTGCGCCTGCACGGCGTCCACGTCGTCCATTAGGGAGGGCGGGCTGATTACCGCGATGCCGAAGATCAGCAGCGCGATCGCGACGACGACCGCCTGATAGTGTTCGGTAAGAAAACTGGAAGGTTCGCGAGCGGAACGCCCTTCCGCGGGGGTCATCGGCTAGTGCACCGCCAACGTCCGGGCGGCCGCGGGCCGCTCTACCTCCGCCACCGGCGGAATCTCAATCCTCCAGCGTTTCATCCACAAGAACAACGTGACCAACCCCCATAAATGATAGCCCACGTTGATGCGCCGCTTCAGGTGATCCGAGATCAACATTTCAACGGCGCGCGGATCGAAAATTCCGGTGGCGGCCACCGCGGACGGATTGAGAGTCTCCAGCAGCAGACCGCGCAGCGTTCCCCGGAACCAGTCGTGGGCGGGGATATCGAAACCGGTCTTCTTGCGCCGGATCACCGCTTCCGGCAGCTTGTCGCTCATCAGTTCTTTGAGGATGTACTTCTGCTTGAGGCCGCGGATCTTGAGATCCTGGGGAAGCGACGCGGCGAACTCGACAATGCGGTGATCGAGAAACGGTGGCCGCACTTCGACCGAATGCGCCATGCTCATGCGGTCGGCTTTGTACAGGATGTCGTCGGGCAGATAATAATTCTGGTCGATGAGCAGATAGCGGTTGAGCCAGCCGGCCTTGGGGTCGAGATCGAGCGATTCAACCAGCTCCCGCAGACCGCTTCCGTTGGTTGCCGGGCAGATCGTCTTCCGCTGCTCCCGTGAGAACGTCCCGTTCCAGAAGAAATGCGCTTCGTCGGGCTCCAGGCCGCTGCCCTCCAGCCACCGCTTCAGCTTGTACTCCAAGCCGATCTTTTCATCCGAGACCGGGAGGTATCGCTCGAGAGCGCTGAGGGCGAGCCGGCGCGCCGATTGCGGCAAATGGCGGCCCGGGCGCACTGCGCGATCGGCCAGATAAGTCAAATATCCGCCGAACAGCTCATCGGCGCCTTCGCCGGATAGCGCTACCGTGACGTGCTCGCGCGTCATCCGCGACAGGTACCAGACCGGCAGCGCGCCGGCATCGGCACTGGGCTCATCGGAGTAGAACGCAAAGTCTTCGATGGCGCTGCGCAGATCTAATTCGGGATCGAGATCGAACTCGTGGTGATCGGTGCCGTAGACTTGAGCGACCTGGCGGAAATAGCTGCTTTCATCGAAGCTCCGGCCGGCAAACGAAATCGAAAAGGTCTTCAAACGGCCGGGGCTGGCCATCGCGGCGTAGTGCAGGATCGTCGACGAATCCAAACCGCCCGAAGCCCACACGCCGAGCGGCACGTCCGACGCCAGTTCCTCTCGCACGGCATCGCGGAGCAGCGTATCGAGCTCCTCTTTCGCTTCGCCGATCGAGATGCGCCGCACGGGGCCAGTCGGCAGCGTCCACCACCGGCGTAATTCGAAATGGCCTCCCTGCCACTCGAGCAGATGCCCCGGCGGAAGCTTACGGATTCCGTCGATCAGTGTTCTCGGGCCGGGAACGTAATTCACCGATAGGTACCCAGCCAGCGCTTCCAGATCGAGCTGGCGCGGGATTTCCGGATGCTCCAGAATCGCCTTTACTTCAGACCCGAAATACAGATTGCCTTCGTGCTCAGAGTAGTAGAGGGGCTTGATTCCGAGCCGGTCGCGCGCCAGCACCAGCCGCTTGCGCGATTCCGACCATATCGCCAGCGCAAACATCCCGCGCAGCCGCGAAAAACACGCGGTGTCCCACTCCAGAAACGCCGCCAGAACCGTCTCGGTGTCGCACTGGGAACGGAACCGGTAGCCGCGCGAAGCCAGCTCGGCGCGGATCTCCCGGTGATTGTAAATCTCGCCGTTGAAGACTAGGGCGGTGTCTTTGTCATCGCTTACGAGCGGCTGGTCGCCGCCAACCAGGTCGATGATCTTCAGCCGAACGGCGCAAAGCGTCGCGTTGCGGCCCTCAAACACACCATGCTGGTCCGGGCCCCGATGGTATAAAACCTCGGCGATCCGTTGAGACACGTTTCGGTCCGCGCCCTTCCCCAGGCGCGTAAACCCGGCAATTCCACACATTTCGATCCCGTCCCCGTTTCCCGCACAGCGGCGGGAATTTCGCTGAGATCCACGTACCGATGGATTTGTGTTGAATATATCACACTACGGCGTTTGACCTACGTGCCGGCAGCGTCGAGGAAACTGCGGAGTGTCGATTGATCAATTTCCGGCAGGCCGGGAGCGACGTTGTCGAGCTTGCCGGCGCGCATCCAGCCTTCGAACCGGTCGACCAGTTCGAACAAGTGATCGAAGGAGTCGACGATAAACAGCAGCGGCTGATAGTGGTCGATCTCGGCGCCCTGGTTGATCACCCATTCCATCTGAATGGGGTAGCGCTGGACCTCGTCCGACTCGATCGCGTGTTGGAGCTCCCCATAAGAGCTGAGCAGGCCGCTCCCGTAAGCGCAGACGCCTCTCGGCCCGCGCATGAGCCCAAACTCGACCGTGAACCAGAAGAAACGCGACATCGCCCGGATGATGCTGGTGAGCCGGCGGGCTTGCTCGCGGGGGTCACGAATCGACGCGGTCATCTCCACGGCCGTGTGCGCGCAATCGCCGAATCGGACGAGGGTGTCGGCGAAGGCCCGCTCGGTATGCATCGGAACATGGCCGGCGACGTCGTGGAAAATGTCGGGTTCGGGGAGGTAGTCCATGCGGTCGACCGGCCGGATTGTAATGGTGGTGGGGAACTCCCGCCGGCGCAGGCAGTCGAAGAACAGGAACCCCGGCACGTAACCGCTGACCGGTTTGGCCTGGAAGCCGGTGAGGGGCTGCAGGCGTCGGTTGATATCGGAGAGACGAGGGACGCGGTCGGGGGAAAGATTGAGGGCTTCTATGCCCCGCAGAAAATGATCGTTGGCGTATCGGTCCCACCGCGGCTGGATTCGCTCGTAGAGGCGCTGCCAGGCTTCGTGGTTTTCCTCGGAATAAAGCTCGTAGGCTTGGTCAATGTAAAGGTCGCCGCGGGAGCGGGCTTCCTCTACAAACGGGGCGTGCCCAGTGGTGAGCCCGGTAGCCGTGGCAGGCCGAGGCATTTCTCCTCAACTCTACCACAGATTTCTAGTACTGACAACCTCTTAAAGGTGGTGCTGAGTTAGGCTTGTGGAATGACAAACTTGGCAACCGGCTTCGTCCGTTTTCGGGGCCGAGGCGAGCAGCGCGAACGGATGGCCTCTTCGGGCGGCGAGGTTGGTGACCTGATACGCCGACCGGCCGGAGGGCGGCGCGCAGCGAAGGTCCCACTCGGCCGGGAGGTCCGGCTTCAAAAGCGTCGCCGGCGTAGTCCGGACATCGGCTCGGAGGTTGGGTCCCGGAAGCCAGTAGGTCCCGACGATGGTCGTGAACGCCAGGGTGGCAGCAATGGCCCAGCGGGTCCAGTGCAGGGCGGGAGCGGTGGGGACTTCGGTCACCCGTTCGATCCGATCCCACAGACTTTCCGGCGCCCGGACCGGGCGCAGATTCCGCGCGAGTTCGTCCCGAAGCCACTTAGACAAGCCTTCCTCCTTCCGGCGCCAGATGACCCAGCCGGCGTTCCAGCAACTTATGCGCGCGATTCAACCGCGAGGCCACAGTGCCCGGCGAGCAGCCGAGCACCGCGGCGATCTCGTCGTAGGCCAGCCCTTCGGTGTAGCGTAAGACGATGACCATGCGCAGATCCGGCGCCAGTTTTTCGATCGCTGAGCGGACCAGGTCTGCCACCTCATTGCGAAGCAGGTTCTCGGTAGGAGTGGCATCCTTCGCCAGCAGAGTCGCGGCCCATTCCTCGACCAACGGCAGCAAGCGGCGGTCTTTGCGTCTGCGGTCGAGACAGGCATTTACGACCAGGCGGTAGAGAAACGTGTCGAGACTCGACTGGCCGCGGAAGTCGCGAATACAGGAGAACAACTTAAGGAATGTATCCTGGGCGATGTCCATGGCCGCCGCCGGATCACCCGTAAATCGAAGCGCGATGGAATACACGCGGTCCTTATGGAGCTCGAAAACAGCGCGGAACGCGTCGCGGTCGCCGCGCTGGCACGCTGCAACGAGTTCCCGCTCCGTCCCTTCCAGCACCATCCTCGGAATTGCTGCCTCCTGTTGGACGTTTGTAGGCCGGTGGTTCTTCGGGGTTTTTAGCTAGGCCGCCACCCGTGCCGGCAGTTCCTTCACCAGTTCTGAGACGAAAGCCTTCGCGTCTCCGAAGAGCATCAGGGTCTTGTCGAGGTAATAGAGGTCGTTGTCGATGCCGGCGAAGCCGGGGTTCATGGAGCGCTTGATCACCATGACGGTCCGCGCCTTGTCGACATCGAGAATCGGCATGCCGTAAATCGGGCTGGTCTTATCGGTCCGCGCCTTGGGATTGGTGACGTCGTTGGCGCCGATCACCAAGGCCACGTCGCACTGCGGGAAGTCGCCGTTGATCTCATCCATTTCAACCAGCTTGTCGTACGGGATGTCGGCTTCCGCCAGCAGCACGTTCATGTGGCCGGGCATACGGCCCGCGACCGGATGAATGCCGAACTTGACATCCACGCCGCGCTTGCTCAGGCTGTCGAACAGCTCGCGGATCTTGTGCTGCGCCTGCGCGACCGCTAAACCGTAGCCGGGAATAATGATGACGCTGCTCGCGGCTTCCAGGATCGACGCGGCTTCTTCCGCGCTCGCGCTGCGATAGCTCCGCTGCTCGGTTTTGCCGGTGCTGACCTGCACCTGTCCGAAAGCGCCGAAGAGCACGTTGGTGAACGAGCGGTTCATGGCTTTGCACATGATAATCGACAGGATCAAGCCCGACGACCCGTCGAGCGCGCCCGCGACCACCAGCAGCCGGCTGTTCAACGCGAATCCCATGGCGCAAGCCGAGAGGCCGGCGTATGAGTTCAGGATCGCGATCACGGTCGGCATGTCGGCGCCGCCGATCGGGATGATCAGCAGCACGCCGAACAGGAGCGACAGCCCTGCGAAGATCGGAAACAGTTGCGTCTGAGTGGGGTCGATCGCCAGCCAAACGGCGAGCGCCGCCGCAATCGCGAACAGCACAAAATTGACGGCATTCTGGTTGCGATAGGTGATCGGCCGCTGCGGCAGCACTTCCTGTAGCTTGCCCATCGCCATCAAGCTTCCGGTAAACGTGAGATACCCGAGCAGCGTCTCGATCACCAGGGCCACGATAATGAACCCGCGCAGTTCGTCGGCATTGTTCGCCTGCCGCTGATAAAACTCCGCGGTTCCGACCAGGGCGGCCGCCAGCGCGCCGCATGCGTGCGAGAGCGCGGTTCGTTGAGGCACCGCAGTCATCGGCATGATGTACGCAATGGGGACTCCCACGGCGATGCCGATCACGATGGCCGTGATGATCCATGGCCAGTTGTGGACGAACCCGATGCCGACCGCCTGGACGCCCGCCGTAATGGGTCCCGGAAACCCGATGAACGTCGCGATAACCGCGAGCAGCATTCCGATCTCGCCGGCGAAGACACCGTGCCGCGAGCTGTCGGGATGGTTCATCCATTTCAACGAAAGGATGAATAGACCCGCCGAGATGATGTAGAGGTATTCGACCAAATGTTCCATTACTTCTTCACCTCGCCGCGCTTCTTGAACATCTTCACCATCCGGTCTGTGATCAGAAACCCGCTCACGATGTTGGTCACAACCGCCGTGATCGCGATGAAGCCGAGGATCTTGCTCAGCTCTGTGGCGTGTTCATTTCCGGTGACGATAATCGCGCCCACTACTGAAATCGCCGAAATCGCGTTGGTCAGCGACATCAGCGGCGTGTGCAGCAGGGGAGACACCTTGCGGATGACCTCCAGACCGATGAAGGTCGCCAGCATGAAAACGAAGAGAAAAAGTTCCAGATTGGACGTCATCGAAACTCCTGAAGCGGCTTAAACCGCCTGCAATTCCGGCAACCCCAGCAACTCGCGCACCTTGGGGTGAACCACTTCGCCGCCGTGAGTGACCATCGTCTCTTTGACGATTTCGTCCTCGCGGTTCAGCGTCAGATTGCCTTCCTTGTTAATGAGGTACTTCAAAAACGTGAGAATATTCTTCGCGTACATCTGGCTGGCGTGATAGGGGATGGTGGATGGCAGATTGACGGGGCCGTAGATGCGCACGCCTTTCTCTTCCACCACTTCGCCTGCTTTCGTCAGCTCGCAGTTGCCGCCGCGCTCGGCCGCAATATCGACGATCACCGAGCCGGGCGCCATGCGTTGCACCATCGCGCGCGTAATCAGGATCGGGGCTTTTCTTCCAGGCACCGCCGCGGTCGTAATGACCACCTGCTGATCGGCGAGCACGTTGCCCAGCGCTTCCTGCTGCTTGCGATAGAAATCTTCGCCCATGGCCTTGGCGTAGCCGCCCTTGTCTTCGGCGCCCCCGGCTTCAATGTCGAGGACCACGAAGCGCGCGCCCAAGCTCTCGATCTGTTCCTTGACCACGGAGCGAATGTCGTAGCCGCTGACCACCGCGCCCAGGCGCCGCGACGTGGCGATCGCCTGCAACCCAGCGACACCCGCGCCAATCACCAGCACGCGCGCCGGGGCGACGGTGCCGGCGGCGGTCATCAGCATGGGAAACATTCGGGGCAGGGAATCAGCGGCCATGAGAACGGCTTTGTATCCGGCGATGGTAGCCATCGAAGACAGCGCGTCCATGCTCTGCGCGCGGGTGATGCGGGGCATCAACTCCATCGAAAGGAACGTGGCGCCGCGCTCGGCCAGCGATTTCGCCGCCGCGCCGGCCGTCAGCGGCTCGCCGAATCCGATGATCGTCTGCCCTTTGCGCATAAGCGACAGGTCAGTCGCGCCGGTATCGGGGTTGGCGCCCAGGCTGCGCACTTGTAGGATCACGTCGGCCTGCGCGAACACCTCGGCGCGGCTGCTCGCCATCCGGACGCCTTTGTCGGTGTATTCGCGGTCGGGGAACCCGGATTCTTCGCCGGCGCCCGGCTCCATCAGGATCTGTGCGCCCGTCTTGGCAAGCACCGACAGCGCGCCTGGAACCAGCGCCACACGGCGCTCACCTGGCGCCGATTCTTTGACCACCCCGGCAATCACAGCCACTCATTTTCTCCAGATGGGCCGCAGAGATAGACTCTCCGGTCCTGCTTGTATTTGAGCTAGCGAGCTAGCTCATTATGATGACATAGGGGGGCGGGGGCCAGTCAACCGCGACCGCGCTGCGATGACCGGCCTGATTCCACTTCCTGAGGCGCCTATCTGGCCCGTGGCACAATAGATGGGATTGGAAAGCGCACGGCGCGGGGTGCGGTGCGCTCGATGGTCACTGTTATGACGGCGCGGCCTGGCGGGAAGGACCCTCCCGAAGCATCACCGGATCAAGTTGCTTTTCGCCGATTCCTCGACTGGCTGGACGAGGGTTCCGATTCGGGCGGCCAAAAGTATCTGGAAATGCACCGGCGGCTTGTGTCTTACTTCGACCGCAAGAATTGCAAGTCTCCGCAAGAACTCGCTGACGAGACTTTGACTCGCGTAGCCCGGAGACTGAACGAAGAAGGCGCCATCACGGGAGCAACTCCCCCACAATACTGTTACATCGTGGCGCGGTTTGTTTTCCTGGAACATCAGCGGCAGGCCGCCGTCCTGGCGATCGAAACACGCGAATTGCCGGCGCCCGCGGGCGCTGACGCCGCCTCCGAAGATCAGGCACGGATGCTCCGCTGCCTGGAGCAGTGTTTGAAGCAGTTGGAGGAGGAGCAGCGCGAGTTAATCCTGGGTTACTACCAGGGAGAACAGCAGGTCAAAATCTCCCTTCGCCGCAAACTGGCCGCGCGGCTGGGAGTGACGATGAATGCGTTGAGCATCCGTGCGTGCCGTATCCGTGACCGCCTGGAGGCTTGTGTCCGGGCCTGCGCGCGCGGAAAAGCCCCCGACGTATTTTCGGAATTTCGCATTATCTAGATAGGAATGCCTGTGCCCGCCGAGCCCACTCCCGACGATCAAATCCTGGTCCGGTATCTTCTCGGCTCTTTGCCGGCCGAGCAGTCGGAGCGGCTCGATGAGCTGAGCGTCTCGGACGATGACTTCGTTTGGAGGATGCGCGCCGCCGAGAATGACCTGGTCGACGCGTACCTTAGGAACGAGCTTTCCGGCGACAGACTGGAACGGTTCCGGTCGTTCTATCTTGCCTCCGCGCATCGCCGCGAGAAGGTGAAGTTTGCCGAAGCCTTGCTGGCTCTGGGTGCACAAGAGCCGCAAGGCTCGCGGAATTGGTTCGCGGCGCCATCGATGATTCCGCGATGGGTCGCGGCGTCCGGAATCGCGGCGGCCGTGCTCCTCGCCGGAGTCCTGCTGTATGAGAACGGGCGTCTGCGCAACCAGGTGCAGCAGGCGGAACGGCAACGCGCTTCGCTCACCGTGAACCGCGGGCAGGCGGCCGCGCCCGATGCACCTTTAGTGGCCATGGTGCTGAAACCGCCGGTTCGCGGCGGCGGACCCATCCCCGAAGTGTCGGTGCCGGCCGGGGTCCTACGCGCTGTTTTCGCATTGCGGTTGGAGACCGACGATTTTCCTGCGTACGTAGCCGCCTTGAAAAACGCCGGAGGCAACGAGAGCCTCTGGCGGAGTGAAGAGCTGAAGTCCGCGAGCGGGGCGGTATCCGTTTCTGTGCCGGCCAATCTGTTGCGAGCCGGGGATTATGTCCTGCAGCTTTCTCCGGCTGGCCCGAATTCCGAGCCGTTGGCGAATTACGTCTTTCGGGTGACTGTTCGATGAAAAGCTTGGCCGGCGTTTTGTTTGCCGCGGCGTATGTGGCATTTGCGGCGGATCCAACTCCTTTGACTCCGGGAACACTGGTCGAGCGCCAGATTACCGGCTTTCAAACTCACGAATTCTCGATCACCCTGCACCAGGGTGAGTACGCGGGGCTCATTCTCCGGCACCGCGGGATCGATTTCACGGCGAGCGTGCTGGCGCCTGATGGCGGCAGCGTCGACTTCTCCGTCCCGCAGCGCTCCGGCGATGAAGAGTCCGCGGGCTTCGTGGCAACGAACGCCGGCACGTACCGTCTGGATATCCATTCGCCCTACCGCGGCGCCGGGCGCTATGAGATCCGGCTCATTGAGATTCGCCCCGCCACCGAACACGATCGCCGCCTCTATGAAGCACTGAAGCTCGGCAGCGATTCGTACCGCCTGTTTCGCACGAAAGAATACACCAAGGCCATCCCTCCGGCTCGCCGTGCGGCTGAGCTCTTCGAACGGGAATTGGGGCAGCAGAACAGTACGACTGCCCGGTGGCTGTCACAATTGGGCTGGATGCTGAGCGAGGCGGGCACCTATGACGAAGCGGAACCGCTGCTCCGGAGGGCCCTCGACCTCCAAGAGAAACTACGGGGTCCGGAGCATCCCGAGACTCTGTCGACGCTGGTTGATCTGGGCAACGTGTACGGCTATGTAGGCGACTACGCCCGGGCAGAACCGTTGCTCTCTCGCGCTTGCGAGTCAATCGAGAGGACGCTCGGCAAAGACCATCCGGCGCTCGCGTCCTGCCTCCTGGCCATAAGTACTGTGCACAAGGACCGCGCGGATTTGGCAAAGGCTGAGGACGAACTTCAGCGCGCCGCGGCCATTGATGAACGCATGTTGGAAGCCGACGACTACCGGACGTTGCGCGCACTCAACAACCTGGGCGTCCTATACAACAGCCGGGGAGAATTCGCGCGCGCCGAGCCGATCTTGCAACACGTCGTGGACGCTGTGCAGAAGGCATTGGGCCCGGATAGCACGGAACTGGCCATGCCGCTCTGGAACCTCGCGCTTATTCTACAGGAGTATCATAAGGACTTTCCGCGCGCCCTGGATCTCTATACGAGGGCGTTGGCGCTTCTCGAGCGGAGCAAGGGCCCGGAGCATCCCGACGTCGGGTCCGTCCTCAACAACACGGCGAACATCTATAAGAGCCTTGGGGATTATCGACGGGCGATCGAGATGCATACGCGCGTGCACGAGATGTGGGAGAAGGCGTTGGGTCCCTATCACGGCCGGACGGTGCTCTCGCTCGGCAATCTGGCGCGAACGTACGCCTCGATGGGCGACGCGGAAAACACCATCAAATTCCAGATCATGGCGGACAACGCGTTGGAGAAGAATCTGGAACTCAACCTGGCGATTGGTTCGGAGCGGCAGAAGCTCGCCTATTTCGACTCGGTTGCGGAGCGGACAGACCGCACGATCTCGTACCAGGTGAAGCTGGCGCCCGATTCGCAAGCGGCCGCCCGCCTGGCGGCGCTGGCGGCGCTGCAACGAAAAGGCCGTGTGCTGGACGCAATGTCGCTCAACCTGGTGTCCTTGCGGGAACGAATGAATGCGGAGGACCGGGCGCTGCTGGACGCTTGGAACAGCGCCACCAGCCAGTTTGCCGGTCTGGCTTTACGAGGGCCCGGGCTGCTTTCACGCGCGGATTACCAGAAGCAACTGGCGGGTCTCGCGGAAAAACGCGAGCGCGCGGAAGCGGAACTCAGCCGGCGGAGCGCCCAGTTTCAGGGCCAATCTCAGCTCGTCACGCTGGCCGCCGTGCAAACGGCCGTTCCGAAGGATGCCGCCTTGATCGAGTTCGCGACGTGGCGGCCTTTTGCTCCCCAGCAGTACAACCAGGATGCCTATGGCGAAAGGCGCTACATCGCGTATGTGGTGCGTGCGAGCGGTGACGTACGTTGGAAGGAACTCGGACCGGCCAAAGAGATTGATCGTGAGTTGAACGATTTCCGCAACGCGCTGGCGGATCCGGAACGCCAGGACGTCCGCCCTGCCGCGCGCGCTCTCGACCAGCGCCTGATGCAGCCGTTGCGGAGCCTGATCGGGGAGGCCACCCGGCTGCTGATCTCTCCGGAAGGTTCGCTGAACCTGCTGCCGTTCCAGGCTCTGGTCGATGAGGGCGGACAGTACCTGGTGGAGCGTTACTCGATCAGCTATCTGAGCAGCGGGCGCGATCTGCTGCGTCTCCAGGAACGCCGCGCCAGCCATAGCGCGCCAATGGTCATCGCCGATCCGTCTTTTGGCGAGACAGAACGTCCGCCGGTTCTCCAGGCATCCTCCGTGAGACGCAGCGTCACCGTCGGCGCGGACTTGAAAGACCTGTACTTCGCGCCGCTCGCCGGCGCGGCCCAGGAAGCGCGCGCGATCCATGAGCTCTTCCCCGACGCCCGGGTTCTCGCCGGCACAGAAGCCACCGAATCGGCCTTGAAGCACGTGGACGCACCGAGCATTCTGCATGTGGCGACGCACGGCTTCTTTCTTCCTTCCACTCCGGGGCAGGCTTCCAGCAATCCGCTCTTGCGCTCGGGGCTGGCGTTGGCCGGCGCCAATCGCCGGAGCGGCAGCGCGGATGACGGCATTTTCACGGCGTTGGAAGCCTCGGGCCTCAACCTCTGGGGGACACGCCTGGTGACGCTCTCCGCATGCGACAGTGGAATCGGAGAAATTCGCAGCAGCGAAGGCGTATACGGCCTCCGCCGCGCGTTTGTGCTCGCCGGCGCCGAGTCGCTGGTCATGAGCTTGTGGGCGGTGAGCGACTCGGTCACGCGCGAAATGATGACCGCGTTCTACACCGGCCTGCGGCACGGACTCGGCCGCGGCGAGGCGCTGCGCCAGGCGCAACTCGCCATGCTGAAACGCAAAGGCCGCGAACACCCCTTCTACTGGGCCAGCTTCATTCAATCCGGTGAGTGGGGCAACCTGCAAGGCCGGCGCTAGTACTTTCCGCACAGTACTTTTCTCGAACACAATCACCGAAATATTTTTTCGTACGTTTCTTATCCCAGTGAACGGAGGTCCTGCGCGATGACGAAAGGATGGTTCGTGGTGCTTTTGGCCTGCGCGGGCGCGGCATACGCCGACACCTGGCAGGTTGGCGACCTGACCACCTACAACCAGGGTAGTTGGGGAGGTTGCGTGGCGAACTGCGATCCCAGCTTTCCCGATCCCGGTGCCGTGCTGCTCGACGCCTCGTTCAATAGCGTGTATGCCGGGATCGGCGGCGTGATCGTAGGCTCCGCGAGCCAGTTCACCATGGTCTTCACGGACGCCACCAGCGTGCGGACGTACATGCCGTCGATAGGTCCCTTCGCGCCGCTCCAAGGTAGTGTCGTAGATCCCGCGTCGACGGTATCGGGTGCGTTTGGTGGCGAAGTCCTCGCGCTCGAGTTCAATGTCGACTTCTCCGATGCGGGACTTCTGCCCGGGTCCTCCGGGCTTCGGTTCGGCGACCTCGTCCTCGAGAATTTCACCGCGGGGCCGTTCGTCAATCAGGAATCCTTCAATGGCCT
The DNA here is from genome assembly GCA_036406715.1 of Bryobacteraceae bacterium. Taxonomy (GTDB): domain Bacteria; phylum Acidobacteriota; class Terriglobia; order Bryobacterales; family Bryobacteraceae; genus PSRJ01. Next base: position 31,730 of record DASXAK010000067.1, read on the forward strand.
GACCGTCCGGCAATTCCTCGCCGACGAAAATATTCTACTGAGCGGTGGTTCCACCGTTTTCAGCATCGCCGATCTCGGTACGGCCGCATCAGACCTCAACGGTTCCTTCTCCAATGGCACCCCTAGCGCCTTCGCGCAGGCTCATCTGGTGGCGCCCACCTCCGCGAGCACCGTGCCGGAGCCGGCCAGTTGGCTGCTGCTGATTCCTGCGGTGTTCGGCCTGGGATGGATTAGGCGACCGCGGCCCCGGTAAAAAGAGGACTTCTTATGTTGCATTCACGCGTATCGCTTGTGGGAACGAACGACGCAAATAAACGACTGAGTCGCGTCGCCCAGGCCCTGGTCTGTCTCGCCCTCATTGCGTCCCCGGCAGCGTGGGCCGATACCTTCAGTTTCAGCGCGCTTCCCGCTGACGTGGCGGGTCCCGCGGGCTCCACCGTCGGTTGGGGTTATACCATCTCCAACGAGAGCACCACTTCGTGGCTGGTGTTGACGGCGCTTGACGCCGGCGTTTTCGATCACGGGAGTCCCAACAGCCTCTTTGATTTTCCCAACCTTGCGCCTGGCGATACCGTTAGCGTCAGCTTCGATGCGGTCCACTCACTCGGTCTGTACGAACTGACGTGGGATGCCACCGCTCCCATTGGCTTCGTCAACACGGGATTGTTCACCCTTCAGGGTGAATGGTGGGACGGCGATCCGCTGGCCGGAGGCAACTTCTTGAGTGATGCGCCGGACGCGAGCGCAGCCTACTCAGCGACAGTTACAGGGTCGACGTCGACGTCCATTCCGGAGCCCTCGGCTCCGTCGGCCCTGTTCTGGATCGCGGCACTCAAATTCTTTCTAACGGCTAAGCGCAGATCGCACACTCCTCTTTAACGAGGCACGCGGTAACAGCGGGTGAAGAGCTGTGCGGATCATAAGCAAATAGGACGTAACGGCCATGATCTCCGATATTCATACGATTGTTTTTTCAAAAGCCCGGAATTGGTTGAGTAAACAACCGGCTTCGCTCGTCCTCATTCCCCTGCTGCTCGCGATCGCCCCGGTTGCTGTGTTTCCGCAGCCTCCGGCCAGCCCGAGCCTTGCCGGAAGCGTTGTCGCACAAGCTTCGCCGGCAATGAACGTTTGGGCCTTGGATTTACAGATCAGAAACAACGGCACCGGGGCGGCCCAAAACAGCGCGCTGAATACAGTTCAACTCCGTACGGTGTCGGGGAGTGGCACAGTGGCCTACGACACCAGCCTCTCACCGGGCTTGCCATTGGCGCTTGGGAACCTCGCACCGGGCGCTTCGGTCGTGGTCCGGCTCTACGTCGACGCGCCCGCGACAGTGCAGCGTTTCTCGGTGACTGAGAATGGCACGCTCCGCGATACAAACGGAACAAGCCTCAGTTTTTCGTTATCGCAGGCAGTGATTTCGGTAGCGGCGCTTACCTCGGTTCAGCCCAATTCCGGCCCGCAAGGGCAACAAAATTTGCAGGTGATGATTACGGGTAAGTACAGCCATTTTACCCAGGGCATCACCACGGCTGATTTTGGAGCAGGCGTCACCGTGCAATCGCTCGCGATCAATTCGCTCACCAGCGCCACCGCGATTCTCGACATCGACCCGGCAGCGGTACTCGGGCCCCGCACCGTGACGCTCAGCACGGGCGCTGAATCACTGAAACTGACCAACGGCTTCACGGTGACGGCGGGTACGCCGGTGCTGAAAACCGCTAATCCCAACACCGGCCAGCAGGGACAACAAAGCGAGACCGTGAGCCTGACTGGCCAGTTCACTCATTGGGTGCAAGGGACCACCACGGCCAGCTTCGGGGCCGGAGTAACGCTGGCAAGCCTGACAGTCAACTCGCCGACAAGCGCGACAGCGGTGCTCAACATCGACGTGGCGGCGACCGTCGGTTCTCGCGACGTGAGCCTCACCACGGGAGCGGAAACTGTCACGCTGACCAACGGCTTCACGGTGACGGCGGGTACTCCGGTGCTGAAAACCGTTAATCCGAACACCGGCCAGCAGGGACAGCAAAGCGAGACCGTGAGCCTGACTGGCCAGTTCACTCATTGGGTGCAAGGGACCACCACGGCCAGCTTCGGGGCCGG
>DASXAK010000068.1:0-22701 GCA_036406715.1 Bryobacteraceae bacterium
GCCTGTAGGCATGGTAGCATACGGTCGCGAGATTTGCCCCGCCGGAGCGGAACGACTACAATTGAGTTGAAGTCTATGTGCGCCCGTAGCTCAGCTGGATAGAGCGTTTGCCTCCGGAGCAAAAGGTCGGCCGTTCGAATCGGCCCGGGCGTACCAGTTCCCTCAGGCGGCTTCCGGCTTACCAGCTTGTTGAAATTGCTCTTCTGGCCGCCGGCGGTTTCGTCCTGATAGGTCACCGCCAGCTTCCGCTCCTCGAATTTCTCGAACCACTCGTCCCACGAGATCGGAAAGACGCGGCGGACCCGCGGGCGTTCGCGTGCCGCTCCTCACGCTCGATCGCCCGCGGCTCCATCCAACGGTCTGTCAAATCACTTCCCGCACTTTGTTCTCGGCGAGTGTCTTGATGATCTCGCCTCGTTTCTTGTCTCCTTTGATCAATGCTTCGGCGAAGTGAACGCTTTGTTCGATCGTGATGTTGCCCGGCAGAGGCGGTTCATTGGGATCCACCACAGCTTGGACTACGGCCGGCCCCGGTTGCGCCAACGCTTCGCGCAACACAGAAGCCGCGTCCTTCGGGTCCTCGATGGTAAAGCCGGCCGCGCCGCACGCCTGTGCATGCAAGGCGAAATCGATCGGCTGAAGGTCGATGCCGAACTCCGGGTTTCCGTCCAGTGCGATCTGCTCCCACTTGATCTGCCCCAGTTCGTTGTTCTTGATCACGATCACTTTCACCGGCAGCTTGTATTTGACCAGAGTGGCGATCTCTCCCATCAGCATCGTCAAGCCGCCGTCACCGACCACGCACACAACCTGCCGGCCGGGGTATGCTACCGCTGCGCCAATGCTGTACGGCAGGCCGTTGGCCATGGTGGCCAGCATGCCCGAGAGGGAAAACTGCATGTCGCCGCGGATATCCACGTATCGCGCCGCCCACGTCGCGATCGTCCCGCTGTCGGAAATCACAATGGCATCGCGACTCAAAAGCTTGTTGAGCTCATGGGTCACCACTTGCGGCTTCATCGGCCTGTCGGGTCGAGTGCCGCGTTCTTCCATGAGCTTACGCCAAGACTCCATCCGGCGCTGCGATTTTTCCAGAAAACTGCCGTCTTCCTTTCGCGGGAGGAATTTCAACAGCAGATCGAGGACGCCCGCGCAATCACCGACGAGCCCGACATCCGCGTCCGCCCGCAATCCGATCCGCGTCGGATCGAGGTCGATCTGGATAACCTTCGCCTGGCCGGGCTTCGGCAGAAATTCTATATACGGAAAGCTCGTTCCCGCCATGATCAGCGTGTCGCATTCCTGCAGCGCGTCTTGCGACGGCGCCGTTCCGAGCAGCCCGATTCCGCCGAGATTGTACGGGCTGTCGTCGGGAATGACCGCCTTTCCAAGCAATGCCTTGATCACCGGGGCCTTCAGCTTCTCCGCCAGCTCTAACACTTGCCGGCGCGCACCCAAAGCGCCGCGGCCAACCAGAATCGCGATCTTCGACCCGTCGGCGACCAGGCGGGCGGCCGTCTCGAAATCGCGCTCCGGCGGTATCGGATAGCGCGGCGCCACGAGGTCCGCGCTGTGCTGCTTGATGTTCATGCCCGAGCGTTTTGCATCCGACGCCTTCCACTCTTGAATGTCTTTGGGAATCGTTATGTGCGCCACGCCCTGGTAGGCGAGAGCGGTCTTGACCGCTTCGTCGAGCACGTTCTCCACATGCGCCGGCCCCATGATCCGCTGGTTGTAGAACGCCACATCCATGAAGAGCTTATCGAGATCCAGGTCCTGTTGATAATGGGTTCCAATGAGATCGTGAAAGGTGTGCCCTGTAATCGCCAGCACGGGTTGACGGTCGAATTTCGCATCATAGAGCCCGTTTAATAGGTGTACGCCTCCCGGCCCGGATGTTGCGATGCACACACCAAGGCGGCCGGTGAACTTCGCGTATCCGCACGCAGCAAATGCCGCGGCTTCTTCGTGTCGCACCTGGATAAACTTCAGCTTGTCCTGCCGCTTTCGCAGCGCTTCGAACATGCCATTGATGCCGTCGCCGGGAAGACCAAAGATCGTGTCGACGCCCCAGCCAATGAGTCGGTCAACCAGAATTTCCGATACCGTTTTAGCCATGCCTCACCTCTCGTAGGACTTGCCATTCTTGAGGGCCACCGAATGGGGTCCACCACCGCGGGCGCACGTAGAAACCCGCCGGCCTCGTCCTGACTAACCAACAAAATGCAATCGAACTGCCGGTGGATACAAATGTGCACGAAGCCTTCTGGCTCGTAGGTTTTGGCACAACCTGTGCGGCGAAGCGGCCTGGGTCCGGCCGCCGGCGTGCAAATCACGCACGCCCTGATGCAAGTATCGTCGTGTGGCGCGCAGTCAATACGTGCAGAGGGAGTCAACTAGCGTCCGGTTTGCCGGGCCGCTCAACCCGCCGCCAGCGCCTGCACCGTCGCGAATGTGTCGGCCTCGCCCGCCGATTTGTCCGGCCGGTAGCGTTTCACGCGCGCGAAACGTAAGGCCAGGCCGCTCACGTACCGCGGGCTGATCTGAATATCGCTAAACGCAATCTCCACGACGATCTTCGGTTCCACGTAGACTGTGTACGCGTCGCGGCCGACCTCGAGCTTCAGCAACTGCTCGGTCTGCCATGCCAGCATTTCATCGGTCAGCCCCTTAAATGTTTTGCCGAGCATGGCGAAGCCGCCCTTCTCGGTATCCCGCGCCCCAAGGTGGAGATTACTCAACCAGCCCCGCCGGCGTCCGTGTCCCCATTCCGCCGCCAGAATCACCAGATCGAGCGTGTGCGCCTTCTTCACCTTCAGCCAGCTTCGGCCGCGCGCTCCCGCCGCGTAAGCGGCATTCGTCGCCTTCGCCATCACTCCTTCGTGACCGCGCTCGAGAGAGCCGCGCAAAAACTCTGCCGCTTGCGACGCGTCCGCCGTCAGGATGTGGGGCACTAAACCGGCCGGCGGCGCCAACTCCCCCAGACCGGAGAACCGGCGCCGCTGCGGCTCGTCGATCAACGACTGCCCGTCCAGATACAACAGGTCAAACCAGAACGGCGTCAGCGGCAACTCAGCCCGCATGCGCTCGAGATCGAGCTTGCGGCCAAACCTCCGCGCCGTCACTTGGAAGGGTCGCGGACGGCCTTCCGGACTAAGGCTGATCGCCTCGCCTTCCAGAATCAGATCGCGTCCGGGCATCGCGCGTGCCGCTTCCACGATCTCCGGCACCGCCCCCGTCACATCGTTCAGAGCCCGCGAGAATACTCTCACCTCATCCCCGGATCGGTGCACCTGGACCCGTGCACCGTCGAATTTGTATTCCAACGCTGCTTCGCCCAGATCGCTCAGCGCCCCTTCTACGTCCTCGGCTGTTTGCGCGAGCATCGGCTGCACCGGACGAAAGAGCTGAATGTCGCACCGATCAAGGCCCGCCTCTCCGCCTTCCGCGAGCATTCGCGCCACCGCAACCACGTCCCCGGTCATCATCGCCGCGCGCCGCACCCGCGCCGGATCCGCCCCGAATGCGCGCGCCAACACCTCCAGCATCACCCCTTCGAGCGCCCCCTGCCGCAGCTCACCATGCAGCAGTGCGGTCAGAAAAGCCTGTTCGGATGCAGTGGCCCGTGCGAACAGCCGTTGGAGCAGTTCGCGCCTCTGCCGCTCCGAACCGCGGCCGGCGGTGGCCGCGAGCGCTTCCAGCCCGCGATCCACCTCCGCGATCTCCAGCGCCGGCTGTTCCGCGGCCGCTGCTTCGGCATCTCGCAGGGCCGCATATCCGACTCCGACTCGATTCTGGCGCGGCCGCCCCGAGAGGAACGCCGTCACCGCTTCGATTTCATCCACCGCCGCCTGCCGCAACAGCGCCGCCAGCAACTCGACCTTCTCCAATCGCCGCGAGGTCTCCGTCACGCGCCGGGATGTCTCGACCAATTGCGCAAGCAGCATTGACTCTTCCCAGTTATACGACACCCTCTCCCCCGCCCCATTGGTCCAATCCGTTGCGATATTCTGTCGAAATGCGGAAAGCCAGCGCCTTTGCTCTCTTCCTTTTCCTAACCGCCATTGTCGCGGCCCAGGACGGAAGCGCCATTTATCGCGACCGTTGCGCCAGCTGCCACGAGGGTGGCGTGGCGCGCGCGCCGCAGACCGCAGCGCTCAAGCAGATGTCGCCCGCGAATGTGCAATTCGCGTTGAAATCCGGCGTCATGCAGCAACAGGGCTCTGCGCTGACCGAAGCCCAGATCCGCGCGGTCAGCGAATTCGTGACCGGAAAGAGCATTTCCAAGGACGAGTTTGCCAAGCAGGCCTATTGCACCGATGCACCCGCGGCACTCGACCAGGCCCTGTCGCGCCCGCACTGGAACGGCTGGGGCGTCGACGCGTCCAACCAGCGTTTCCAACCGGCCGCGATGGCGCAACTCGCCTCCGCCGACGTGCCGCGCTTAAAGCTTAAATGGGCTTTCGGTTTTCCCGGTGATGCGCGCGCGTTCGCCCAGCCTGCCGTGGTGGGAGGGCGTGTTTTCGTCGGAAGCCAGGGCCGCCGCATCTATTCGCTCAATGCATCGACTGGCTGTATCTATTGGGCCGCCGATGCTGATTTCCCCGTCCGCTCTGCCGTCGCCATCGGCCAACAAAGCGGCCGTTGGATGGCCTATTTCGGCGATCAGCACGCCAACGCCTACGCGCTCGATGCCATGACCGGCGCCTTGGTCTGGAAGACCCGCGTCAACGACCATCCCGTCGCCATGACCACCGGCGCGCCTACTTTGTTTGAAAACCGGCTCTATGTGCCCGCCTCCTCAGGCGAGGAAGTTACGGGCGCCGCTCCGAACTATCCCTGCTGCCGGTTCCGCGGGAGCGTCACAGCTCTCGACGCCGCCACCGGAAAGATGATCTGGCACACCTATACCATCCCTGACGAGCCCAAGCCCACCCGTAAGAACCAAAAAGGCGTCCAGCTTTATGGCCCGTCCGGCGCCGCGGTTTGGAACTCCCCCACCATCGACACCGTCAAGCGCGCGCTCTACATCACGACCGGCGACAGCTACTCGGATCCGCCGGCGCGCACCTCCGATGCGTTTCTCGCGCTCGACCTCGCTACAGGAAAAATTCTCTGGTCCCGCCAGATGACCGAAGGCGATGCCTTCACCGTCGCCTGCGGCAATCCTGCGCTGCAGGATGCCTGCCCCGAAGCCAAGGGCCCGGACTTCGATTTCGGTTCTTCTCCGATCCTCGTCAATCTGCCCAATGGAAAACGGGCGCTCATCGCCGGCCAGAAATCCGGCGTCGTGCACGCCGTCGACCCCGACCAGCAGGGCGAGGTCCTCTGGCAGACCCGCATCGGTCACGGCTCGGCGTTAGGCGGAATTCAATGGGGATCGGCGACCGATGGTAACAACGTTTATGCTGCTCTCTCCGATGTCGCCTTCCGCGCTGTCCCCGCCGGAACCCCTGGCGCTCGGCAAGGCCTTCTCGGATTCACGGCGTTGGATCCCAAATCGGGCGGCGGCCTCTTCGCGCTGAAACTCGCGACCGGCGAGCGCGCCTGGACCACTCCCAACCCCGGCTGCGGAGACCGTCCCGGCTGCAGCCCGGCCCAGTCGGCCGCGGTTACTGCGATTCCAGGTGTTGTCTTTTCCGGTTCGCTCGACGGCCATCTGCGCGCCTATGCCACAAACGATGGGCACATTGTTTGGGATGTCGATACCGGCCGCGATTATCAAACCGTCAACGGCGTCACTGCAACCGGTGGTTCAATCGATGGGCCAGGCCCGGTGATCGTGGGCGGCATGCTCTATGTCAATTCCGGGTACGGCATGTTCGGCGGTGCACCCGGAAACGTTCTGCTGGCCTTCTCGGTAGACGGAAAATAGAGCGCCGTGCAGGCCTAGGCTGCGCGGCGTGATGCCTTCCGTCCTCCGCCGTTGGCACTTGCTGCCGCAGCGACGCGCCCTCCCGCCGGAATCACTACTTCCGGATAGGCGACGACTGAGAAAATCAAATTCCGGGTGAAATCAAAAACGTGCTGAGCCGTCTGGCAGTCAGCACAGTTCTCGCCCGTGCACTCCTGCTGGTGGCGCACCAGATAATTCAGGTACGCTCTCATTTCATCGTTCGCACTCATGATTCCACCTCCCGAAACCCCTCAGCATACTTTCGATATGCTTTGCCCGATCTTAGGTCCGTGTTTCGGTCGCGGCAAGCTGGTAATAGTTAACATTCGTATAGTTAACTATCGGCCAGATTGTCCGCCGCCTGTATCTAACTCCCTGCCGGGCAACGGCTCACGCCGTTGCCCGGCGCTCGCTCACCCCTGTTACCGCCGGAAATCATGACCCCGGTCGTAATCGCGCCCACGGTCGTGATCCGATCTTCGGTCGTGATTCCAGTCCCGGCGATATCGCGGCGCAACATAGTGGGCCCGTGGTGCCACCACGACGGGCGGCGCCCAATAGCCGTTCATCCATACGCCGTTGTTCCGATATCCGTCCACCCACGTGTATCCCGGCCCAGGCATTGGAGGCCGCGCCACAACCACCGGAGGCGCCGGCGGATAATATGCCGGAGCTCCCACTCCCACACCAATCGAAAAATGCGTCTCTGCAAACAGCGCGCTTCCCGCCAGCAGCATCGTCGCGATCAACTTCTTTTTCATTTTCGTGTTCCCCCTCTCGCAATGGTCTAATGCAAGGGGCATGCCAGCACGCAAGTCGTTCAGAATCTGCAAATTCGATGGTTTGCGGCGGTTTCTTTCGTGCGCCCGTGGTGGTAATCAACCGACGCCCCCACCGGAATAAAACGACCCTCCGCACGATATACTCACCACGATGAAAGATCTGCGCCGGGCCGCGTGTGTGCTGGCGCTGCTCCTCTCTGCGCTGCAGGCGCAGGACACCGGCTCTCTGGTAGGCACCGTCATCAACGGAGCCTCCGGTACAGGCGTCACGGGAATGAACGTCCTCTTGTGGACAAAGGGCGCGCAATACCAAGCCACCACCGATGACACCGGCGCCTTCCGAATCGAACAAGTCGCGTCCGGCTCCTATCGCGCCCGCTTCGAAAAGGAGGGCTTCGTTCCCCTTCAACAGGATCGACCGCCGGTCGTGATCACCGCCGGCACGCCTGCGAGCATCCGCGTCGAGAAGAACCCGTATGCCACTCTTCGCGGCCGCGTCCTCGACCCCGGCGGCAAACCGGTCCCCGATGTCGAGGTCGACATTCGACGCTCTCGAGGCGGGCTGGCATTGCACACGGCCATCACCGATGAGGCCGGCGCCTTCATCTTTGACCAATTGGACTCCGGCTCGTTTGTCCTGTTTGCGAGGCCAAAATCGCAGTCGAGCGAGAACGAAATCATGATCGTGCCCACGTACTTTCCCTCCGTGGAAGAGCGTGTTCAGGCCGAAAAGATTCTGGTTCGTGCCGGCAGGGACATTTCCGGATATGAGATTCGCCTGCGCGCCGCTCCCGTCTACCGAATTAGCGGACGAGTCGTTGATGAATCGGGACAACCCGCGCCACACGCCACTCTCGCGCTCGTTTCCACGGCCGAGGGAATGTCCGCTCCGCCCGGCTACGACCAGCAGTCGGAAGTCATCGTGTTCGGTGTCCTCAAACGCGAAACTGAAACCGGCGCCACCGCGGGAGAGGACGGCCGGTTCACGTTCCGTTCCGTGCGCTCCGGCCCCTGGCGTCTCGTCGCCAATTCTCACACTTCCACTGAGGACCGCATTGCGACCGGGGGCGAGGCGCTCGTCACGCTGGCCGATCACGACATCGACGATCTGCAAATCTCCGTTGCGCCGCTGTTCACCTTGACCGGGACGGTTGCATTCAAAGGCGACCCGCCTCCCGACGGTACCCGCATCGGACGTCTGATGCTGACCACCACTGATGTTCAGGGCTCGATTGTCGCATCGAGCCGTCTTGACGGAACCTTGCGTATCGCCAATTTGGTCCCTGGTGCATATCGTATTGTGGCGGTCCCTGGCGCATTTGGAGCTTATTCGCCCACATCCGTGCTGCTCGGCGATCGCGAAGTGCTGGGACAAGTTGTCGAGCTGACACCCACCTCGCCGCCTCTGCACATCGTATATGCCGCCACCACCGGGGTCGTCCGTGGATCCGTCGAGAATGGCGCTTGCGCGTTGATCGTGCTGCTCCCGAACCCGCTCGCCCAGCCGGCCACGGCGCGGTCGCAGCCTTGCACCGCCAGTGGAACTTTCGAAATACATGGAGTGCCCGCCGGACGGTACTACGCCCTCGCCTTCGACCGTGTTGATCCGGCGAGCCCGCCCGATGACGCCTTTCTGCGCAGCGCGGTTGTGAATGCGCCTACCGTGGAAGTTGGCCAGGGGCCTGCGGCATCTCTCCAACTGACGATCACCCGCTGGCCGGATTGAGCGCCCGTCAGTTGTAATACGCCGCGTTGCGCTCGGCGAACTCTGCCTTCTCCGGCGGCAATTCTTCCAGAACAAAAACTGAATTGGTCGGGCACACCGGGATGCACGCCCCGCAGTCGATGCATTCGACGGGATTCACGTACATCTGCGGAGCGTCGTCAAACCCGGCCTCGTCTTTCTTGGGGTGGATGCAATCCACCGGACACGCCGCCACGCACAGTTCGTCTTTTGTGCAAGTGTCTGTGATCACGTACGCCATGCACCTCCACGTGCAATTCCGCGGCCAGCTCTAAACACAAGAAAACAAGAGGTGAAACTCCACAATCTCACCAAAACGGGTGGGGGATTCGGCGCAGTCGCCCACGCTACACTGGCCTTCATGAGAATTGAAACCCGCGCGGTTCATGCCGGCCGCCACATCGACCCCGCGACCGGTGCCGTCTGCCCTCCGATTCACCTCTCGACCACCTATGAACGAGATGCGGACGGCGCCTACCCACGCGGCTTCAGCTACTCGCGCGAAAACAATCCCAACCGCCTGATGCTCGAGCAGTGCCTCGCCGACCTCGAAGGCGGCAATGAAGCCCTCGTCTTCTCATCCGGACTGGCTGTCTCGGCCGCAGTCATTCAGGGCCTCGAACCCGGCGATCACATCGTCGCCCCCGACGACGTCTACTGGGCCTTCCGCGAAGTCGTCGGCAGTGTCTTCGGAAAGTGGGGACTCGATACCACCTACGTCGATATGACTCGCCCGGATGACGTTCGCGCCGCCTTGCGCCCGAATACTCGTCTCATCTGGATCGAAACGCCTTCCAACCCGCTCATGAAGGTCACCGATCTCGCCGCCGTCGCCGACATCGCCCGCCGGCACAAGAATGCCATCACGATTTGCGACGGAACCTTCACCAGCCCCGTCCTGCAGCATCCTCTCGATTGCGGCATCGACATGGTGGCGCACTCCACCACCAAGTACATCTCCGGCCACAGTGATGTCGTCGGCGGCGTGCTGGTCCGGCGTCATGAGAATTATCTATTTGAGCGCGCGCGCCGCTCGCAGAAATACGGCGGCTCCGTGCCCTCGCCGTTTGATTGCTGGTTGACCCTCCGCGGCATCGAGACGCTGCCCTATCGTATGCGCGCCCATTCAGAAAATGCGCAGCATCTCGCCGGGCATCTCAAGCGTCATCCCAAGGTCGAAGCCGTTCACTACCCCGGCCTGCCCGATCACCCCGGCCAGAAGATCGCCGCCCGCCAGATGACAGCCTTTAGCGGCATGCTGTCCTTCCAGGTCCGCGGTGACGCCACTGCCGCCATGCAGGTCGCCGCGCGCTGCCGCCTCTTCTTGCGTGCCACCAGCCTGGGCGGTCCGCACAGTTTCATCGAACACCGCGCATCGGTCGAGGGTCCTCGAACGAAGACACCACAGAACCTTCTGCGGCTCTCCGTCGGTCTCGAGCATCCCGACGATCTGGTCGAGGACCTCAATCAGGCAATTGGATGAGCCTGCGTCCGGCAAGCGCTGTCCGAAAACCGTAAAACGCGAGCAAGCCCATAAGGATCAGCGGCACGGCGGTCAATCCCGCATACCAAGCCGAGAAATCCAGCGTGTGCGGCAATTGTAGGCTGTTCGAGATTGCGAAGCTGAACATCGCGGCAATCAATCCGAACCGCAGAATCGCGATCGTAAGGATGGCCGAGCCGGCGATTCCGATCACGAATGCAAGATCCGGACGTTGAAACCCGTTCTGAGCAGTTGTTAGGATCGTGATGAGCGCGACAACTCCCACCACCGCGGCCCACTCGATGCGCAACAGAAGCCGCAGTATAAACAGCAGGAAAAACAGCAGCAGCGTGTCAACCACCGCGTTTCCGAACGCAGCGAAAATGTTGCCGGTCATCGAGGCAATGCCCGGTAGAGCGGAGAGGTCCGGAAAGTCTGGCGTCTTCGAGTAAGCGCGCGCCGCGGCCCCGATCAGGTTCAAAACGCCCAGCAGTGCTCCAATCGTCACCGAGTAGAGGAGATCCCGGCCGACGAGCGGATCCCGCCAACCCTTCACCGCATACCGGCTCCACGAGATCATGGTCTGCGGCCATCGACGCCTGACCCACGGCTCGAGCGCCAGATACAAGACCCAGACCACGCCTCCGTTAATCGCGCCACTTCCAAAAACAACCCGCCAGAAAGTATTGATCTCGGCAATCGAACCTACATGGTGAGCGAGCAGGAAACTACCGCCCGCATAGCCCAGCCAGCACCACGCCGCTAGCTTGGTGGCGCCGCGCAAGTCTGTTTTGCGTGCGCGGAAGTTGAGCCATGCCAGGATGCAAGCGGCCGCAAGAGCGGTATAGACGATCGCCACTTGCGTGATCTGTCCGGCGTTCGCCGGCAAACCGCCGCGTCCGGGTACCGTCCACGGCCCGATGATCCGAAACCAAACCGGGCGGCCCCGCCATGCTGCCGCCTCGATCCGCAGCGGATCCGCCACCCACGCCGCCCGCTGATCCCAGTTGGCCAGCGGCGTCCACTGCGGCTCGACCGGATGGAACCGCGTGATGTCGAGCCCTGCGGCCTGAAAGAGCTTGTTCCAATCGAACGATCCCGCGGGCGCCGGCGCTTCGACTTGTGGCGGAACCGTTTCCAATTGCGTTAGCTTGCCACCCGGGTCGAGCCGCAGCCGGATCATTCCGGGTCGTTCCAGCGCCGGGTCGATATAGCTCACCTGCACGTTGAGATTCCGCTCGGCCGGCGCCGGCGACGGGCTTTCGCGATACCAAAACGTGATCAGAGGCGGCTCCCCCGCGCTCGGATTCTTCCATCGAGCCGCGGCTTCCGCGGGGTGCCGCCCCAGATAATTGCGGTAGTCGTTATCGTAAGAAAAACCCCAGGCGCGGTCGACCGGGCGCGCCGTGTAACCCAGCGTTTGCAAGAGCGTGCGCGCGTCCCGCGCCAAGGCTTCCGGAGAGTTCTCCAGATGAATGGCTTCGCTGATCTGCACGAATGGCGCGAGGATCGCCACCGCCAGTAATCCCGCCACGGCCGCGGCCAGCCACGTCACCGCCACCTTCGGCCGAAGGCCCTCCGTTTCTCCCGCGGCAGCCACAAGCTCCGGCGATGGCGTCTCACCCGCCGCCAATGCTGCGGCCAGTGGATCGCCGCCCGGCAGCGCCGCGGCAATGCTGAGCGCGGAAGCGGGCCGCTGCTTCGGATCCGCCGCCAGACACCGCAGGATCACCCCTTCCACCGCTGGATCGAGCTCCTTCACGATGCTCGTCAAGCTCACTGGTGTCGCCCGCTGCTGCATCTGCATCAGCTCGACCATGGTCGCAGCCTCGAACGCGCGCTTGCCCGCGAACAACTCATACAGCACCAACCCGAGCGCGTAGATGTCACTTCTGATGGTGACCTCTGTCCCCGCGAGTTGCTCGGGCGCCATATAGGCCGGCGTCCCGCTGCGGACATCGCCGTGCATCTGATCGCTCAAACCGGCCAGCCCGAAATCCATGATGATCACCTGCCCTCGCCGATCGATCATGATGTTGGCCGGCTTCAGATCGCGGTGCAGCACGCCGCGCTCGTGAGCCGCGGCCAGTCCTGCACAGACCTTGCGCGCCGTCTCCAGCGCCTTGTCCACTGGAAGCCGCCCAATCCGCAGCAGCAGCGAAGCTAAATCTTCCCCATCGACAAACTCCATCGAAATATAATGCTGGCCTTCGACGTGTCCGATGTCATACACCCGGCACACATTCGGATGCGTCACTTGGCGCGCGATGCGGACTTCGTTATAAAACCGCGCCAGCGCCCGCTCGTCTCGCGCCAGGCTCTCGGGCAGGAACTTCAAGGCCACCGCCTGTCCCAGCGTCAGATCCGTCGCCCGGTAGACTTCGCCCATGCCTCCGCGGCCCAGCAGCCCGGCAATGCGGTATCGCCCCGCCAGCACCGTGCCCGGAACGAACCGCCCTTCATCGATCGTCGTCGATGAGCTCAGGTGCGAGACCGGTCCAATCCCCGAACCAATCACTGCGGTTTCCGCCGATGTGGCATCCAACCGCGCCGCGCACCACGAACAAAAGTTCCCACCCGTATTCCCGCGCCCGCAAGTCGGACACTTGATGGTCCCTGTCATGAATCAGCCTATTCTGGCAGCGCCTTCCCCCACCGCGCAACTCCGTCTCAGTCGGGCAATTGGATGAGCCGCCGTCCGCCGAGCGCCGTGCGGAAGCCGTAGATTGCCAGCAGCGCGAGCAGAATCAGAGGCACCGCCGTAGTTCCCGCATACCATGCCGAGAAATCGAGCGTATGCGGCAGACGGAGAACGCTCTTGGTTGTGTAAGCGAAAATCGCCGCAATCAGGCCGAACCGCAGCATGACGATCGTCAAGATGCCCACTAACGCGATCTCAAAGGGCAGATCGGAAAGCCGCATATTGCCGGGAGCGTAGTCGATCACGCCGACAATCACGATAGCCCCCACAACTGCAAGCCACTCCTTGCGCAGCGCGATCCGGGAGACGAAGAGCACGAAGAAAATCAGCAGACAGTTGATGACGTCACTTCCAAAGACGAGAAATATGCTGCTAAGAATGGAGGTGACTCCTTCCAGCGTAAACAGAGCGCCGGGAAACAACGGAGGCGACGAGGGGCTGCGTAGTGCGGACTGAAGCAAGTCGAGCAGGTTGAGCAACGCGCCAATCCCCACCGAGTACAGAAGATCGCGGCCCACCAGAGGATCGCGCCAGCCCTTTACCGTGTACCGGCTCCACGAGATCATCGTCTGCGGCCAGCGCCGCCGCACCCACGGCTCCAGAGCCAGGTAGAGGACCCAGACCAAAAAGCCGTCCACTGCCCCGTCGTTCGTCACCACGCGCCAGAACGTGTTGACTTCCGTTGCCGACGCGGTGTGGTGAGCGCGGAGGAAATAAGCGACGGAATATCCGGCCCAACACCACAACGCCATTTTGGTGGCACCACGCAGGTCGGCTTTGCCGGCTCGGAAATTCAGCCAGGCGACAATGCCGGCGGCCAGGAAGAACGCATACACCATGACGATCTTGGCCACTTGCCCGGAAGAGACTGGGCCTCCACCGCGAAGAGGGATCGTCCACGGCTCGACCATCCGGAATGAAACCGGGCGCCCGCGCCACGCAGCCACTTCGATTCGCAACGCACCGGCGGTCCAAGCGGCGCGCTGGTCCCAGTTCGCCCCCGGGGCCCATTGCGGCTCGGCCGTTTGAAAGCGAGACATATCGAGGCCCGCGGCTTGAAAGAGCCGGCTCCATTCAAACGATCCTGCGGGAGCCGGAGGTTCCACCTGCGGAGGGATCGCCTCCAGGTGCCTCAGTTTGCCGTCTGGCCCGAAACGCAAACGAATCATCTGCGGAAGCTCGAATGGCGGATCGGTGAAGCTCGTTTGCATGTTGCCTGTGCGCTGAGCAATCAGCGGGCTTGGGCTCTCTCGATACCAAAAAGCGACAAGCGGCGGATCGCCGGCCGCGGGATTCCTCCATCGCGCGGCAGCTTCGGCCAGGTGGCTTCCGAGATAGCCTCGGTATTCGTTGTCGTACTCGTAACCCCAGTAGCGGTCCCCTGGACGCGCCGCGTAGCCGAGGCTCTGCAGCAGATTGCGTGCCTCGAGAGCCAGCGCTTCAGGCGGGTGCTCCAGATGGATAGCTTCCGTGATCTGCTGAGACGGCGCCAGGACCGCGACCGCGATCAATCCGGCCAACCCGGCAGCCAACCATCCCAATGCAATTTTCGGTTGCAGTCCCTCGGTCTCTCCTGCCGCGGCGATAAGTTCCGGCGAAGGAGTCTCCCCGGCAGCCAACGCCGCCGCCAAAGCGTCGCCCCCCGGTAATGCTGCCGCGATCGACAGTGCCGAAGCCGGCCGCTGCTTGGGATCGGGCGCGAGGCAGCGCAGGATCGTGCGCTCCACCACGGGATCCAATTCCTTCACCAGCGTAGTGAGGCTCACCGGCGCCCCGCGCTGCTGCATATCCATCAACTCGCGCAGGCTCGCGGCATCATACGCGCGCTTGCCAGTGAACAATTCGTACAACACCAGCCCGAGCGCATAAATATCGCTTTTGTCGGTGACCTCAGTGCCCGCCAACTGCTCCGGCGCCATGTAGGCCGGAGTACCGCTGCGGACGTCGCCCTGTAATTGATCGCTCAAGCCGGCGAGCCCGAAGTCCATAATGATGACCTGCCCGCGGCCATCAATCATCACGTTGGCCGGCTTCAGGTCGCGATGCAGCACGCCGCGTTCGTGCGCCGCCGCCAATCCGGCGCAGAGCTTCCGCGCGGTCTCCGATGCCTTGTCCACCGGCAGCCGCCCGATGCGCCGCAGCAGTGAAGCCAGATCCTCGCCGTCCACGAACTCCATCGAGATGTAGTGCAGCCCTTCCACCTGTCCGATGTCGTACACGCGGCAGACATTCGGATGCGTCACCTGGCGCGCGATTCTTACCTCGTTATAGAAACGCGCCAGCGCCCGGTCATCGCGAGCAAGACTCTCCGGCAGAAACTTCAGCGCGACTGCCTGCCCGAGCGTGAGATCGGTAGCCCGGTAAACCTCGCCCATGCCTCCCCGGCCCAGTAATCCGGCGATGCGGTACCGGCTGGCGAGCATCGTGCCAGGAAGAAAGCGGCCCTCATCGATCGTCGTCGAGGAGACGGTCGAACGCGAGGTCGATCCCACCGCGGCGGCTATAACCTCGGTCTCAGCCGACGTCGCATCGAGCCGCGCGGCGCACCAGGAACAGAAGTTCCCGCCCGTATTCCCGCGCCCGCAAGTCGGACACTTGATGGTCCCTGTCATGAATCAGCCTATTCTGGCAGCGCCTTCCCCGCTGCGCAACTCCTTCCTTCAATCCCCCTTTGACTTCCGTCCGGGTTTCTGCTTTACTAAGCATGGCAACAATTTGCGCTCGCTTACCGATCTTCCGGTTCTTAGTTCCGAAGTTGTACTCTCCACGGGCGTTCGCCCCCACGCCTTGCTTGTCCTTGAAGTCACCACCGCATAACCTTGCATGTTTCCTGGTAGAAATTTTCCTCCTCGCAGGCCCAATCGCAGAGAAAACGTGAATGAGCTGATTCGCGCTCGTGAAGTGCGTGCCGTCTTTCCGGATGGCACCGCCGAAGTCATGCCCACGGCGGCCGCGCTACGAAAAGCTCAGGAGATGGGTCTCGATCTCGTCCTCGTGGCGCCGACCGCTGTGCCGCCCGTCGCAAAGGCCGTCGACTACGGTCATTATCAATACGAACAGAAGAAGAAGCAGCACGACGCCAAAAAGAAGCAGCACGTCGTGCAGGTCAAGGAACTCAAGTTCCGCCCGAATACCGACGACCACGACTACACCTTCAAAAAGAACCACGCCATCCGATTTTTGCAGGAAGGCAACCGCGTCAAGGCGGTCGTTCAATTTCGCGGGCGCGAGATTGCCCACGCCGATCTTGGCAAGAAGTTGCTCATGCGTTTCGCCGAGGACCTCGCGTCCTTTGGCAGCGTCGAAGGTGTGCCGCGTCTCGAAGGTCGAAATGCCCACATCTTAATTACACCGGTGAAAGCCGCCGGAAAAATAGCCGAAAAGGCACCCACGTCGTAGACTCCCCCCACTGAGAAGTTCCCCAACGGCCGTCTCTTTGGTTATCGAAGTCCCAGCCGATCTATTGCGTTTTCAAACGCTTATCGTTGGTTCCTGAACCGTTAGTACGGGATTTACCCCATTCGTTATTGCGGTCGATACCCTATAAAAGTACTAGGGATCACCCTACTATTGATCTGCAACCAAAGTTCCGATTTAGTAAACTGAACTGCGGATCAGGTAGCCAAGGGTACTAAAGGTGATTCAAGGAGATTGAGGCAGTGCCTGACTACTCTGACCGGGCTCCCCGAAGGGAGTTCGCGCTGTGTTTAGGAATTTTGGGCCAATCTCTTAGGAAAAAGGAGTAGATCGGTATGCGAGGTTTGAGAAGGTTCGTGGGTGTGAGCGAGGCCGCGCTGGTGCTCGGTTTCCTCTTGTCGGCAAGCGTTCTTCGCGCTTCTTCCGCAGTTCCCAATTCAGATACTTTTGCTTCTGCGTCGCAGCAGGCGCAGCTCGCTGATGGCCCCTGGTTCCCTCCAGCTCCGTGGGAACAGGTGACGGTTGCGGACGGCCCCTGGTTTCCGCCGGCTCCGTGGGAACAGGTGACTGCTGCTGCGGATGGCCCTTGGTTTCCGCCCGCTCCGTGGGAAGAAGTGACCGTGGCGGATGGCCCTTGGTTTCCGCCCGCTCCGTGGGAAGAAGTGACCGTGGCGGATGGCCCCTGGT
Source organism: Bryobacteraceae bacterium (assembly GCA_036406715.1). Taxonomy (GTDB): domain Bacteria; phylum Acidobacteriota; class Terriglobia; order Bryobacterales; family Bryobacteraceae; genus PSRJ01. Next base: position 16,711 of record DASXAK010000068.1, read on the forward strand.
TTCCGCCGGCTCCGTGGGAAGAAGTGACCGTGGCGGACGGCCCCTGGTTTCCGCCGGCTCCGTGGGAACAGGTGCGGGCATAGTCGGGTACTCCTCGGAATACCCGATAACGCAACGTTATTTTTCGCCCGCAAACGACGGGTTCACTCTAGAATTGAAGTGGGATGCGTGATGCATTACAGTACCTGAGCTTAATGCTCTGGTTCCCGCTGATCCTGCTTCTCATCGCCGCGTTGCTGCGCGGTCCTTATCGCCGATACCCTTTCCTATTGGCGTATACCGTGGCCCTGTTCCTGACGGCCGTCGTCGAACTGGCGGCGCATATCGGTTATGCTTCCGGCGCCAAGCTCGCCTATACGTGGGCTACCTACTATTGGGTCGATGACGGTATCCGCCAAGCCCTCCTCTTAGCCGTCGTGATCAGCTTGCTCTACCAGGCCACCAAAGATAACCGCGGACGCGCCGTAACACGTCTCCTGCTCGTCGCAGGCGCGATCTTGATCGCCGGCATTTCCTTTCTCGTCCACTATGATCGGGCAGCGGTAGCCAGCAAGTGGATGACGCAATGGACCCGGGACCTGGACCTCACCTCCGCGATTCTCGCCCTGGCGCTGTGGGCTATCCTGCTCCAGTCCCGGAGATACGAAACCGAACTGCTAATGCTCAGCGGTGCGGTCGGCATCCGCTTCACCGGAGAAGCCATTGGGCACACCTTGCGGAACCAGTTCCCTTCGATTCTGCTCGCGGCCGACATCACCATCGTCCTCGCGAATCTGACCTGTCTGTATATTTGGTGGCAGGTATTGCGCACGTCCCCCGTTGGCAAAGCCTCAGTCGTCGGGACGCCGCACCGCTAAAACAGAAAAGCCGCCGGAGGTCATCCGGCGGCTCTGGTTCGTTGGAAGGTGGAATCAGCTTACCGCTGCGGCTGGGCGGTCCGGTCTGCATTCGTACCGTTGCCCAGCGCGGCCGTCACCTGGTCGGCCGTGAAAACTTTCACTTCGACGCGCCGGTTCTTGGCATTGGCGGCCCGGGTTTTGCCTTCTTCCACGGGCTTCTGTTCGCCCAAACCGATCATGTGGATCCGATAAATCGGAATGTCGTTGTGACCCACCAGATATTCCACCACGCTGTCGGCGCGGCGACGGCTGAGCGTCTCGTTGTACTGCCGGTTGCCGACTGCGTCGGTGTAACCCTCGACCGCAATGAAGAACCGCTTGTCGGCCTTCACGTCGCCAGCCAGCTTATCGAGATCCGACTGAGCGTCCTTGGTGAGCAGGAACTTGTCAAATCCGAACGGCACGCTGACCGAAGTTTGCAGCTTGTAATCATCAATGTTCGATACCACGCCGCGCAATTGATCGAGCCCCGACCGGGTCTGGTCGGCGAGCTGATTGGCTTGGTTGGCTTTGTTCATCGCGTCACCGGCGTGTTGATCCGCGGTCATCGCGTGTTGATCGGCGGTGGAGGCGCGCTCTTGCGCGGCGTTGATCCCGCTCTGGGCGCGATCATCGACGTCCTTCACCGTTTTACGGGTCTCTTCGATAGACTGGCCGTTTTTGGCCGTCTGTTCGCCTACCTGATCGACCTTCGCCTGAATGGGCGCGGCGGTATTGCGAACGTACTTCTTCGTGGCGCAGCCGGTCGCGAGTAAACCGGCGCTGGCTATCACTGCGGTGGCAAGGAGTGGTTTCATTTTCAAACCTCGCGAAGGCGTGATGCAATCAGAAAACCGTTTGCCTAAAACGCGCAGATTCAAAGACAAACGCTAACCCACCGCAGCATTACGGTAGTTCCGGAATGTAAGGTTTACGCACGCCGGGATTTTTTGATCGGGCGTCTAGCGGGTAGGGAGACTTCCTTGCGCTTGAACCCGGGAAGATCCCATGCCACGCTTTCGTAGATCTCTCCTTCCGGATCGTAATCGAGCGGCCAGAATTTTCGCGTGTCCATTAGATCCTCCCTTTTTCTACCTAGAGGAAGTTACAGCTTCATTGTAGCACGTTTGCCATTCCCCCTATGCTATTGATAATACATCAGTTAATTTACCAAATTCGACCCTCCCCGCCGATTCGCAGCCGCCGCGTTTCTCCCCGCACTCCTCCCGCCCGAATTTCCATTGACTCTGCCGATGGCGCATGTACAATCCAAAATGGCACCGAATTCGACAACGGAAGTGGCGCAGAATGTTTAAAGGTAAGAAACCCCGCCCGCTCACTGCTCCGGAAGGGCAAGGCTATAACAGCAGCGAGGTCGCCCGAATCTGCGGCGTTAGCCTGCGCCAGTTGCAGTGGTGGGACGAGCGCAGCGTCGTGTCGCCGCGCCAGGACGGGCATAAGCGCATCTACATGCCGCAAGAGGTCGTCGAAATTTCGGTCATCGCGGAACTGCGTCGCAAGGGTTTCTCGCTGCAAAAAATTCGTCGCGTCTTGCGATTTTTGCAGAAGGACATGGGGAAGCGGCTCAGCGAGGCTCTCTCCGCTACCTCCGACATTCACTTGCTGACTGATGGAAAATCCATCTACTTGGAAGAGGCGCCCGACCGCATCATCGATCTGCTCAAGAACGCCCGCCAGCCGATGTTCCTGGTTTCCGTCAGCGATCAGGTGAAACGTCTCAACGCGGCTGCGGAACGCAAACCAGCGCGCTCCGAAACGGCGGCGGCCACCCGCAAACTGCGCGTCGTCTGACTCAGCGGACGCTGCTGCCCGACACCAGCGTCAGCGTGACGCCTCCAAAAGCGACAAGAACGATTCCAACGTACGAATATGGGCTGTACTGGTGAACAAGGCTGACCGTCGTGTTGGCGACATCGACCAGCGTCTGTCGCAACGCCGGAGAGATGAACAGGAACCCGCCGGTGAACCCGAATAATCCTAGTGCCCGTGCCATAAAAGCCCTGCGTGATTCCATATTGCCTTAGGTAAAACTGGCAAAAAAGTCCCTCGGGTACCAGGATAGTACTGGAGAGTGCGCCGGCGTTTACAGCCGCTACCGATTGATAATAAAAGACCTATACTTAAGCGAGTTTACGCAGCTTAGTCACGCGCCCAATCTCAACCCACTCGGCTACAAAGATGTTGCCCATGTGATCGAAGATCGCGCCGTGCGGCTGAACGAACTGGCCCGCGATGAAATCGGAGCGGTTCTCGGTGGTGCGCGGCGGATTGGCGACCGTCGGCTCGCCGAGATGCAGGATGATCTTGTTGTCCTTGTCCAACAGCGTGACGCGAGCCTGAAGATCCGGCACCACGACAGTGTCCTTGTGAAAATGGAAATGGCAGGGCGATTTGGTGCCCGCCACCACATCGATTGGTGTGTCATCCAACTTATAGCGCACAATTCGGTTGTTTCCCCGGTCGGCCACGAGCAGAATCGGGCTGGCCGGATCACGCAGATCGATCGAATTGCCGTGAGGATTGTTCATCGACTCGATAGGCACGTCCCTCGGAACGCCGGCCTGACCGGGAGTAGGAGGATTGGCCGGTCCTCTTCCAGGCCCGCGGCCGCCCGCGCCCGCTTGAGCCGGTGCCGCGCCCCTTTCGCCTCCACGGCCGGCGCCCGGACCTCCCGGACCGCGTCCCCCGCCTTGTGCCTGACCGGCCGGCGGACCGCCGAAGGTCTTCACCAGCTTTGGATACGCGGTGCTGCTGGCCTGGCTATAGTGGAACATGTAGTACGAGCCGTAGCCGTCACCAACCCAGAAATCGAGATTGGGGGCAATCGCGAAATTGGTCGGCCGGTAATTCAAGCCCGCCGCGCCACCGGGGCCCGTCGAGCCCGGCCCCTTCTGATAAATCGGCGAGTCTTGCGGATATCCCATCGTCCAAACTTCTTCGCCCTTCAGCGTACGCTTTGTGACGATGCCGTGCTTCTCGTCGCAGAAATACAGATACTCGGTCTTTCCTTCCTTCGACAAGTGCATGCCGTGAGCGCCGCCGCGAAACATGGGGCCGAACGAGCGAACAAACTTGCCTTTGGCGTCGAAAACCACCACGGAGTCCGGGCTTTGGCTGGTGGCATGTACGGTGTGGTGGACATAAATATGGCCTTGGGAATCCTCGCACACGCTATGCGTGTTGCCGTATTTGAGGTTTGACGGCACTTCGCCCCAGTCATGGATGCACTCGTACTGATGCTCTCCCTGGCCCAGAATCGGCAACTTCGTGCCGGCTTTATCGGTCGAGCCGAGAATCATCGGAGCCGATACCGCTGCTCCTGCTGTCGCCAAGAAATTGCGTCGCGTTGTGTCCATCAAGTCCCTCCTTGTTCCCAAAGCCCCTGTAAGTGTCCTCACAGCATGATATTGACCCGCGTTTGGTGGTGTCAAGCGAAAGTGGCGCCGACGACGATTGGTCCGTTCCGGATCTTGCCGCCGGCCGGTTTCACCCGCACGCTATCGTAGAAGAGACCCATGCACAAAGCCGTCATTTTTGATCTAGGCAAAGTCCTGGTCCCGTTTGATTTCACGCGCGGCTACCAGGCCATTGCCCAGCACTGCCCGCATCCGATCCCGGAAATTCGCAGCCGGATCGCCGCGACTGGACTGGTGGAACGTTACGAGAAGGGTTTGATGGAGTCGCGCGACTTCGTTGCCCAGCTATCAAACGCGCTCGATCTGCGCATCGGTTATGACGATTTCTGCCAGATCTGGAGCTGCATCTTCATTGGACAACTGATTCCCGACCGCGTCCTCGAGTCGCTCGCCGCGCGCTATCGTTTGCTGCTGCTCTCCAACACCAACGACATTCACTTCCAGATGATCCGCCGCAACTACACGCTGGTGCGGCACTTTCACGACCTGGTCCTCTCGTTTGAAGTTCACGCCATGAAACCGGAGCCGGAGATTTTCCGCGTCGCCGTCGAGCGCGCCGGCTGCCGTCCGGAAGAGTGTTTCTATACGGACGATATCGCCTCGTTTGTGGAAGCCGCGCGGCGCCAAGGCATCGATGCTGTACAGTTCCAGTCACCTGAGCAAATCGAGCGGGAAATGAACGCCCGCGGCATTAGCTGGTAACGTCCAGTAATCTCACTCTTATGGCTGCTTGACGAGTTGGCCGGTGCCGGTGAAGGCAATTGTCACTCCTCCCCCGCTGCTGCTTTCGGAGTGGCTAAAGTCAATTGCGGCCAGTTGGCCATTCTGAAAAACGGGGCGGCCCACCGGCAGGCTTTGGAATATCGAGCCCAAAGGGCCGACCGGAAGCACCGTGGTTTGAGAAACCGGCGCGCAATTCGCATTAAAGTGCGTCGAAGTCTCGGTACCACTTGCGAACAGGTCTAAACCCCACAACACTCCATCAAAGACCGGTAGCGGGTTGGCGAAGAACTTGCCGCTCACAATTGTCTCGTCACCACTGTCGCCATACGCCCCGACCAGGACCGTGTTTGGCGGAGCACCGCAGAGCCCCCCCGAACTGGTGTCGCTCCATGTCGCTGTGCCACTGGCGGAGACGATGGTTGTCCAGTCAGGTTTCACGACTACGGTGAGCAACGCGGAGATCTTTGTGTGTAGTTCTTCATGAAAGTGAACCAGGGTACCGTTAAAGGGCTCGTCGTCATCACTGCTCTCATCCTGACTCCAGGTGATATTGCCGGACAGCGTTACGGTCGTCGGGACGGTGACGGTGACGGCGGCGGTTGCCGAGACACTCGCATCCGCCGTGCTCGTTGCACGCACGGTGCAGGAACCGCCAGTATTGGCAGCGGTATACAGCCCGGTGCTCGAGTTGATCGAGCCGCAAGTGGCGCTCCAGGTAACGGCGATGCTTGCGGGCAACGCCGAGAACTGCTGAGTTTGGCCGGAGGTCAATGTTACTGTCTTCGGGCTGACCGAGAGGCCGCAACGCCCGTCAAGCAGGGTTTTGCGCGCATCAAAGTTGCCCGCGTATAGCGGCGAGTAGGCGTAGTAGCAGAGAATCTCCACGTCGGTCAGGTCGGTCTCGTCGAATCCCACCGGCTGGCCCTCGATCATTTGCGTCACAGTCGAATAAT